>WFQQ01000192.1 GCA_015486965.1 Desulfurellaceae bacterium | reverse complement strand
TGATAATTCCGCAGTAATACCAACAGCCTTCAGGTAATCAGTAAATCCCTTTTCAAGCCTTAATCCTTTTTTATCACGATAAGCATTGAATTCTAAAGATGACACGGTAGAAGCCACTTTATCGTTAACGGCTTTATTACTGTTGGTGATAAAAATATTACATTTTCCTTGAAATGCACTGTT
Source organism: Desulfurellaceae bacterium (assembly GCA_015486965.1). GTDB lineage: Bacteria > Campylobacterota_A > Desulfurellia > Desulfurellales > Hippeaceae > Hippea. Next base: position 10,016 of record WFQQ01000192.1, on the reverse strand, counting down.
CCAAGTCCCATCTGCATACAAGACACCAAACAAATACCCCAATCCCTCATCTCCCCACTCTCCAAACCTCATACAGCCGAGCCTAACAGGGAGTATATCACCCTCTTTTAAGTCTTCCGCATGAACCCAAGTAGAGTTTTCCATCTTCAGCCTGTGGTCTGGCGTGCATTGAATAACCCTACCGAACTTCGTTTTTATCTTCACCGTTTTTTCGTTTTTGAAGCTAAACGTCTTTAGCACTGGCTTTGTGTCTATAGTGCCGTTGTTGTCGCTTAAAATCCTGTCGCCCTCTTGTATCTCCCTTAAATCGCAGAAGCCTGTCTCCATCAGTATTTGCCCGTCTGTTCGGCATTTGCCCGATCCCGTACTTGCGGCAACAAGAATGTTGTAGTTGTCGGCGTGCTCATCGAACACGTCTATTGAAACTATTTGTCCCTTCCTGCTGTGGAAGAGAAGTATAGGTGAGCCCGCTCCTTGAAAGTCCGCCTGAACCGGGGCTATGGTTGCCGTGAGTTCGTCCTGAAGAATGAAGTCCCTGTCTATTTTTCTTAAGTTGTCGCTCTCTGTGTAAAGGCCAAAAGGCAGAGCGGATATGAAAAGTATGGGCAGGATGCCTTTATCTTCCTGCATTGTAAATCCGTGCTCTTCCCAGATGCGCTTAACTCTTGCGATCGACTGGTAAGCAGTGTCGTTATCATAAGCATACACCCAAATAATCGGCAATACTTTCACAAATCTCGTGTTGTTATCCAGCTGGTCAATGGCCCACACAAACTCTTCTTTCTTCCTCGCAAGGCTCGGTGCGAGGGAGCCGAAGCCCTGCTGCTGGAGAACGAGATTGGCCTTGAATGTTATCTCTTTCTTTATGGCTGTATCGTTCTTATAGACGTTCAGCGTGTATATAAACGGTGTGGTTATCTGTTCGGAGTCCGAAGCCACTCCCCAGATGCCGCCTATTAACTGATTAGCCACAAAGGCGTTTATTCCATCTTTGCCACCGGGGAAAAGCTTAGGTGTGGTGCATTTGAAGATCTTCTTGCCTATTCGAAGGGATGAAAACTCTGCGCGTATTTCCGTCTCTGAGAGGATGATCTGCTTACTCAGAGACTCAAGATCGTTGTAACCCCTACCCACAAGTATCCTGTCGTTGAACAGGCGCCTGAGAATGTCCAAAAGCTCATCAGGCGGAGCAATCCTTGGCGCCAACCTTGCGCCTGAAAGGATCTCATTGACGTTGTGCTTAAAAGCATCAAGATCGAAGTTTTTTACCTTTTTGTGCGGGAATTTAATTGTGATGAACGAACGGAAAAAGCGGGCGGGAATATCAGCCGCCTGTTTGATGCCGCTGTTGGCTCCTTTGGTCCAGAATTCCGCAAATCTTTCAGCTGCAAGGTTGATAATATCGTACTGACGCTTCTTTAGGCTTTTGTAAAGCTCAAGAAGGGGCTGGATATAAGGGTCAGCATAAAGGATAAACTGAACTACGGTGTCGTCTGGAACTATTGAAAGCAGGCTTTTGAGCATATTGATTGTGGTTTGATCGGTAAAGGAATGCGGAACAACCTCGTATATATAGCCAATTGTGTCGTCCTGGTTGTAGTAGAACTTTTTTTCTTCGTCATAGGCAAGATAAGGCAGATAATCACTGAAGTGATTTCTTTTTGTAAGTTCAGCAAGTTTTTTCAATGTCAACAAGGCACGCCTCCTCTCATAGTGATAGTGTTAGTGGTAGTGATGGTAGCAGTGTTAGATTCACTCAATCCAGCAACTAACTATCAACGACCAAATACTACCCCACTCCATTCACTAACACTCCTCTATATATAGGGAGTTGTGTTACAGTTTCGCCTCAAGCCAAATTGTTCCCGCCAACTGTCGGACATACAACTTTCTTGACATTGAGGAGGGTGGTCATAAGTGTTCCGTTTGGTATCTGTAAATGGCGTCATAGGGTATGCCCAATTTAGGAACGCTGTGAATTACTTCTCCATCATGGAAGGAGACTTAGGGCGGAGAATGGGTTAAAGCACCTTTACCTCTTCAATGTAGGGTAGTATATGTGGGCTTATGCCTTCTTTTGTGAGAAGGTCAACCTTGATTTTGAGTATGTTTGATAGATAATCCTCAAGCTCTACAATGTCAAAATATGTTGGCGTTTTAAAGAAATCTACAATAAGGTCTAAATCACTGTCTTTGTTTTGTTCTCCTCTTGCATAAGATCCAAAGATTTTTATGCTTTTTACCTTAAAATCATCTTTGAGCCTATCAGAATGCTTGAGTATGATTTGCTCAATATCGCTTAAGGTTTTTGGGCTTTTTGCAGACATACTACTCCTCTAATACTGAGAGTAATAACAAAGAGTAGGTTTGTCAAGCAAGAGTGAAGATATAAAACTACTCTCAGAAATAAACAATATAAGCACCTATTTTGAGAAGATGTTTGTAAAGTTTTTAGACAGCTTCTCGTTCTGAGTTTATAGGCTTTATAGCTTTCAGTATTTCGCTTTCTTTTTTCTTTGCATTATAGAGGCTCCACCTAAGCTGAAGATTAAGCCAGAAATCTTCGGATGTTCCAAAGAACTTTGCTAATCTTAAAGCCGTGCTTGGTGTTATGCCTCTTTTCTTGTTTATTATCTCGTTAACTCTTTGATAAGGAACATGTATTGCATTGGCCAAGTCCTTCTGGGTCATCCCCAAAGGCTTTAAGAACTCCTCAAGTAGTATCTCACCTGGATGTGTAGGTTCTCTATGTGTTGGAACTCTAATCATTTTCTTTACCTCCCATGATAATCAACTATTTCCACATCTGTTGGCCCATTTTCGGTCCAGGTGAAACAAATTCTGTACTTGTCGTTTATTCTTATGCTGTACTGTCCCTTCCTGTTTCCCTTTAAAGCTTCAAGCCTGTTGCCAGGTGGAATTTTAAGCTCGTTTAACTCCACGACAGAATCAAGCAAATCCAGCTTTCTCGCTGTTACCTTCCAAAGGCTTTCTGGGCAAACTTTCCTTGCTTCTTTTGTGTTTTTGCCGTTAAAGATATCTTCCGTACCTTTGTTCTTGAACGATAGTATCACGATATAATAATAACACGGTTTCCATGCTAAAGCAAAGAGTTTTATTTAAGGTGTAAATATAATATGTGAGAAAATCACCCCTCAAAGTAGCCGGGTTTTTTTGACCTGGTTTCACTCATTCGATCAATTAGTCGAATTTTTCCGACCTGCTCTCTGGAGATTTTGTTAAGGGGGGTTGACCCCCAATTTTGGGTATCTGAGAAGTGGAGTTAAACTCACTTTGAGAATACCTCTTGAGAGTGGAGTGATGGTCATAACATGTCACTTTGATTTTAGGAAATGGCGTTATAGCTTTAACCCCACTTCCCCCCCTACTCAACAAACAACATTCAATCATTATTTTCAACTAATCACCGCGATATTTGTTACTTCTCCTTTTACGAGAGGGGGTGAGCTTAAAGCGAAACCCCCTCTCGTGTTAAACGGGGCTGCACTCTTAAGGTGCAGCCCCGTAACTGTTACTATATATAGTTATAAGGACTGTGTCACAGGGGTGACCACTTTTTGACAACCTCTCTCGGATATTCCTGTTACAACAATAAAAATTGAAATTTTATATAACTTTATCATACTGGATCATTGGGGTGACCTAACTGTGTCACAGGGGTGACCCTTTTTTAACCGTTTTTCTACGGTTATTCCTATCATAACAGGAATAAACTGAAATTTTATATAACTTTATCATACTGGATCATTGGGGTGACCCTGATAAAGTTTATCTGTCAAAAACTCTGTTAAAAAAATTGTTAAAAATTTGTCAAAAACTATTAAAAAACAAGTGGTTTAGATGGTATATTAACCCCCACAGAAAGAGAGTTAGGATGGTAAGGGTAAAGAGGTGAAACTCAGACTGCACTTGGAGCGTCTATTTTTCCGCTACTGGTTGTAATCGCAGTATCCACAAAACTGGTCACTTCGGGATTGTTGTTGACGAAAAATCTTATATTGTCCACTTTCTTATATAAAACGACATCTTTATCGATAAAAATGTTCAACCTCTTAAGCTTATCTGCATCTTTCTCAAGCGCCTTACGGATTTTACTTCTAATTCTTTTATCTTCTATGTTTTTGTGTTTAAAGCAAGGAATGCTAAAAATGTCCTGCTGTATTTCCTCTCTACGACTGGTGCAGTAGCGTGCAAGTGCTTTTGCTTCACCTGTTTCTAATTCGTTCAAAATAATTTTCTGCATTTCTTTAGGCAGTTTAAATGCAGGAACCAGAAAGTAAAAGTATAAAACGAAAGAGTTATCAAAGAAAGCCACAAAACCTGCCGGCCTGTCATTTTTGCTTTCGTATTTTGTTTTAAGAATAATATCGAAATGGTATTCCCTGGATTCCGATTTGACTGTGAGATACACGCTCGCATTTTTAAGGTCTGTAATTAAATTTTTGATATCTCTTCTTTCTGTCAGTAGCTTTTGGGAAAGAGAATTGAAACTTGCTTGGGCAACATAATAACCGGTTTCCTGACTGTATTTACAGTTTTCTATAATTACTGATAGAACATCTAAATGTGCTTGCGTAAGCACGGTATTGTGAATATCAATTCTAATTAGCTCATCTTCGTATGCGGTGTATTGTATCCGCCCATGCTTCACGAATTTTTTAATTTCCGCTGTACTTAACCGCTTTTTCCGAGGGAGAAACATTGAAGATATTGCGAACGCTAAAGACATATTTGCGCTGACCTGTTGCAATATGGCTATAGCGTTGTTTTTTTCTTTCTTACTCATTGCTACTTCATTTTTCCTGTTTTATTGTTATTTCCTAAGCTTTCATATTCTTTAGCCAACGCCCATGGAGTTATAACTTCCTTAATCTTTCCCGTGGGTGCTACATTTGATTTGACTATCACAAGTCTTCTTATGTTCTTTGCTACTGGGTGCCCAACAGCGAAAACAACGTTCCTGATGACGTTTGTTGTTTCCATAGTCCCTCGCACCATTTCGATTAGGTCGTTGTAGTCTTCGAAGGTCAACTTACTTTTATTCGATAGCTCACTAAATACTTTCAGGTTTTTATTAGTATGATGAGTGAATACGATTATTTTTTGCTTTTCCTCATTGATGAGCAGCTGTCGAATTTTTAAAAGGGCCTTTCTGATCAAAGATGAGTCAAGCTCGTCAATGCCGATAAAACTCAAGAACGGATCAATGATAATAAAATCGTATTTTTTAAGGTCTTCTTTGAAAACATCGAAATACTCGGTTTTTATAAGTTTCCCGCGCCTGTCTTTGTCAAATACGCTTTCATAACTGAAATCTATGTCAACGTAATCATTCACGGTCTGCTCAATTTTTGCTTTGTTAACTCTGATTGATTCTGCATAGTACTCAATAGCCTTTTTTACCCGTTCTTCTTTGAATTTTTTATTTAAGAGATCCTCGAAAGAGATATAGAGCACTCTATTTTTGTTCTTGAATGCGTAATCTATTGCTGCGATCAGCATTGCAAAGGACTTGCCTATGCCGCCACGTGACACAAGTAAGTTTACGCCCTCATAGAAGATATCGAAAGTGCTGACTGTCTCAGGGAAGTCTGCGGAGAGTATCTGACCTATGCTAAACCTCAATCTTTTTGGCTTTTCTGGATCTGATCCCAATATTTTTCTCAGAGAATCCGGATAACAGTTGAGTATCTCTCTTTCTTTTCTTTTAGCTTCTTCTATTTTTTTCTCTTTCAGTTCAGCAAGACTTACAGCGTTTTCAAATATCTTCCCTATAATCTCTTCAGCTTCATCACCGTAGTGTCCCTTCAATGCTTCATCAAAGTCCTTAATGCTGTCCTCTGGAGCGGTTGGTAGTGCAAAAATCTTTCTTTTCATGAGAAAATCATAACTGAACTCTTCAACAAGCTTCTCAACTCTGCTTTGCCCTGCTTCGTCCCAGTCAGCTGCTATGAATATTGCTTTATATTTTGCAACTTTTGAAAGTTGAGCTATTGCATCAGTTGTGAATCTGCCAATGCCGCCCAGGCAGACGGCTGGGTATTTGTTTCTCAGTGTTATAAGTGTCGTTATGGTGTCAAATTCACCCTCGTTTACGATCAGGAAAGGAAGGTCGGTTCTGACGGCATCAATGTTGAAGAAAGCGGGTGTGTCTTTATCGGCAAGCTTTATTATTCTCATGCCTATGTCGTTGTACTTAGGGTCGTATTTGGGAACTGACACATTCCTGAACTTGAGATAAACAGGCTTGCCGTTAATGTCCCGATATGTGAAAACAAGCCAGTCGTATTCGTTCATGTGCCATTTCTCAAGCTTTTCCTTGATCTCTTTGTGCTCAAGACTACAAAAATCAAAATTGTTGGGCGTATATGCTCCAAAGTCTCTTATTGAGACGATCTCTTCTATACCAACTTCTACTCCGAGTTCAGGGATCCTTTCGGATAGGTATGTTTGGATCCTTGAATCAAATATATCGAAATTGTGCTTTAAACACTCGTTAAAAATGGAAATATCATTTTCAACCGTGCTGTGCTCTCTGGGGCCAAAGAAACCGCAGGTTTGGGCAAAGCAGTACCAGTGCCATCCCCTACCATCTTTGTTTTTAAGTATTTTAAGGTTCGGTGTTTTCTTATCTTCGTGCTTTGGGCAGAAACCAACAAGCCCCTGACCGGATTTCTTCCATGCAAAGTTATGGTTTGGGTATATAGACTCAAGGTGCTTTGCGACTTCCTGGGGAGAAGTGAATCTTTTGGACATTTAAGCCTCCTTAAGGTCAAGGATTCTAAACAAAAAATCGAATACCTTATACGTGTTAGGAAACAAAAAACCATGAACCAGTATAAGAAACACCTTCACGAAGCGCTTAAGCAAAACCATGGTATTTCTCCATCTCTCGCTTTACGCTTCGCCCTACTCTCCAGTAAAAAGTCCCTTTCGCTTTCCTGGCTGTGAGGTTGAATATTGACCAAAGACCTGCTATTATTATTACTACATGTGCCCACTTTCCGTAACTCCAGGCGGGAGTTGCCGCTTCCGCCTTTACCTTTTTCGTATTTAGAAATCACCATCACCCTCCAAAACTACGAGTTAATGCCTTTGACAGGTCCTTTTCGTATTTGTTCCTTGTCTTGCGTTCTACTCTCCAAAGTATTCGTTTCTTACTTTTTGTAGTTCTCTTTTGTATGCTCTAAGGCATTTTCTCCTTATTTCCTTATGAGCCTGAATCTTTTTGTACACCCGGTGTATCAAAAGCCCAAAGTACTCTCTTGTCACACCCACCCTCTCTGCGGCGGTGTGTTGGGTTTCCTCTTCAGGAAGATAGTCACTGTCGATATCAAGCAGCAGCTTGCGTAAAAAGTCTCTTTCACTTTTACTTAAAACCTTCTCGAACTTTTCGATGACTATCTCCCTCATTCTTCTCTGAAGCCTTTCTTTAAGCTCATCGATTTTTTCCTGAAGCTCTGCACTTTCCTTTTCGAGCAGAACCTCTTCCGGTGTCTTCTGCCCTGAGTAGCTGCCGCACCACTCTATCTGATTGTCGTAGTTGATTTCTTCAAAATATTTAACTATCCTTGCCATTTCCTACTCCCCCTCCGCCAGTTCCCAAAACTTGTCCTCATCGATGAAAAGCTTACCCGCTACTTTCACGAAGATTTCCCTGTACTTCCCCTGAGAGTGCCAGAAGTAGAGTGTGTTGGGAGAAAAAGGGATTTCGTGCTTTTCAAGTTCGGACTGTTTTATAGGGATTAGCTTTCTTCTGGCCCTCTGCTCAGTCTGAGGGCTTTTTTTGGTCTGGGAACTTTTCTTAACTGCTGCCACGATCCACCTCCGCTATGGTTAGTGTTGGATTTAGGGCTTTTGTATGGTATAAATGAACAGAAACGAATGTTTTGATGGGGGTTGCGTTGTTTACACTTCTGAAGGGGGCTGAGACGGAAACTGAGACGATAAAAAAACTCAGCATCTATTTTCCCCCCTGCCTTTGTTTTTCTGGCCACAGTTCCTCAGGGCTGAAACCGAGCTTTTCTGCAACTGCGGCTTTTATGCGCCTTGAGTTGTCCCTGCCAGAAATAACAAGTGAAACGGTGGGCACGGAGACGTTGAGTTCCTTTGCTATGTCGCTAATTTTTATGCCCCGCGCCACCAGGAGGGCTTTGATGAAGTTTTTTTGGCTCGTTGGAACTAACTTTTTAGGTTTCATGGGAAGAGGATATTGCAATATTCTGCACTTGTCAAGAAAAAAAGTGCAATTTTTTGCAGGTTTACAGTATGCTTAGTAAAAGGTTAAAAAAAGCCCGCGAGTATGCAAGATTATCTCAAGAAGCTTTAGCCAAAAAGCTTAAAATAGGAAAGAGAACACTCATAGACTATGAAAAAGGAGTGTCTGAACCAAAGGTTTCTATTGTTAGAAATATTGCAGAAATTTGCAATGTAAATCCAACCTGGCTCCTCACCGGTGAGGGTGAGATGTTCAGAAAGAGGCAGGACTCAGTGGAGTTTGTTCCCGCAGTGGCCGTTCCCATCATAAGCGCGCAGGTGCCGGCTGGCTTTCCAGCTATGCCGCCAGAGGATGACTACATAGAGGACTATCTTTACATTCCGGGAGTTCCAAAGAACTCCTATGCGGTTAAGGTCAGGGGGAACTCCATGTACCCGACCATCAAGGACGGGGAATATGTAATCTTTGTCCCGTGCGTGGAATTAAAAAACGGCGACGTGGTCATCGTGAGAGATGAGTGGAACGAGGTCATGCTCAAGCGCTACCGTGTGAAGGACGGTGAGGTCTTTCTGACGAGCGACAACCCCGAATACCCAACGGTAAAGCCGAACGGCGATTACAAGATAATAGGCAGGGTGATAAAGAAGGTGAGAGTGGAAGAGGTGTGAAGCAAAATTAATATAGGCTTCTAAAGTTAAATTCTGCTCTTGACCGCTTTTCCAATCTTGTTTTTCCTTTACTTGTACGGTATAAATGATATCATGAAAAGAGGTTTTTATGGCAAACCTTTGGGATATTACCAATAGACCTTCTACAAAAACAAAGCTCGAGCTCATAAGAAAAATATTCCACATGTGGCTTACTGTATGGACTTCTCCTAACCAACAGTCCTGGATAGATAAAGAGCTATACGTTATAGACTTGTTTGCTGGCAAAGGTAGCTATACAAACTCTGGCTATAAAGTATCAGGTTCATCTTTAATCTTTTTAGAAGAAATAAATTCAGTTTACGAGAGGTTAGCAGAAAGCAAAATTAAAATTAAATTATTCTCGATTGAGAAAAACAGAAACAACTGGAATGAGCTGAATGATAGCATTAACAAATTTATTAAAGCCAATTCAAAACTTAATGAAGTAGTGAAATGTGAAGTCCTAAATGGAGACTGCAATGTTGAAATAGACAAAGTATTATCCTCAATAAAAAACACACCTAAAAATCCTTTATTTGTGTTGGTTGATCCCACCGGATTACAGATTAAACGACCTACAGTTGAAAAAATAGTGAACCTGCACAACCGTAAAGATATAATGTTCAACTACATTCTTGAAGGAATCAGGAGAACCGCTGGCGTTGCAAACAAGAAAAATCAGGGAAAAAATTTAAGTATCAAGGAAATCAAAACCGTTAAAACTTTAATGGAATTTTTAGGAGAAGACGTTAATATTATAAAAGACGACATAAAATTGCTCATGAACTATGTAGAACCAGTTTTTCTTGCAAAAAACATTAGTGTCGTAGGTTATGATGTGAGTTACCCTAACAGAAATGACACCCTTTATTATTTATTATTCGCATCCAGAAAAGTAAGTATAACTAATATCGTCAAGGACATATATGCAAGGCAAAAAGAAAACACCTACGGAAAACAATTATTCGGTAAAGAAGGCTATATGAAATCCCTATTCACAGTCCAGTCTTCAGGGGATAAAGTAGTGTTTATAAAAAGAAAATCACTGCTTTATCGTACCAAAGTTGAATATGGAGATTGGACAATTA
>WFQQ01000191.1 GCA_015486965.1 Desulfurellaceae bacterium | reverse complement strand
GAGGATATGGTTGAAGCTATACTTGGACATGCAAGTTTTACGGGTGTTGAAAGAAAAACTCTTATGGCAAAAACCCTGTTTGCAGTGGACGAGTTGAGTGGCTTTCTCTATGCCTATGCTCTTGTTAGGCCTACAAAAAATTTGAAAGATATAAAAATGAAGTCTGTAAAGAAAAAACTAAAAGACAAAGCATTTGCAAGGGGAGCAAACAGGGAAGAGATAGAACAGGGGGCAAAGGAGCTTGGTGTTGATTTATCGGAACATATAATGTTCGTGGCAGACTGTTTGCAAAATAACGCAAAATTAATAGGATTGGAAGAGTAGAAAGGAGAAGGATATGGCGGAGATAGCAACAAACGAATTCAAAAGAGGGGTGAAGTTAGAGATAGACAACGACCCCTACGAAATTGTCGATTACGAACATGTAAAGCCTGGAAAGGGACAGGCATTTGTAAGGGTAAAGTTAAAAAACTTAAAAACAGGCAATGTGGTAGAAAAAACCTACAAATCTGGAACAAAACTGCCAAAGGCAGAGGTTGAAGAGAGGATGATGCAATATCTCTATAAAGACAACGACGGATACAACTTTATGGATCTTACAAGCTACGACCAATACACCATACCTTCAGAAACCATGGGTGATGCTGCTAAGTTTATCCAGGAAAACAAAGAGGTGAGTGTAATTCTATATAAAGGCACACCGATAGGCGTTAATCTGCCCAACTTTGTTGAATTAAAGGTCGTTGAGACTGAACCCGGATTTAAAGGCGACACTGCCGCTACAGGAACAAAACCAGCAACACTTGAAACTGGGGCTGTTGTTCAGGTGCCATTCTTTATTAAAGAGGGAGACACAATTAAAATAGATACACGCACAGGCCAATATGTCGAGCGCGTCAATAAGTAATGAGGGCTTTGACAAACCCTTTTTTACTGCTTATTGTTATTGCCCTCGCTCACTTTGTAAACGACTGGTATTCACTTTTAATTGCACCTGCGATACCAATTCTCAAAAAAACCTATCAGATTAACTATTTCCAATCGGGCATGCTTTTAAGTGTGCCCTACCTCCTTTCTGCGCTACTCCAATCTCCTATAGCCCACCTATCTGAAAGTACGGGCAAAAGAAAGCTCGTACTTGCTTCAGGTTTTGTAATACTATCGTTTGCATACTTTATCTTCTATCTTTCAAGCTCATACTACTCTGCCCTACTTGCTACAATTCTCATAGGAGTAGGTCTTGGTAGCTACCACCCGCAGGGTATGGGCATATTGAGCAGTGTATTCAAGGATAGAAAAGGTATGGCAATAGGCTTTAACGGTATAGGTGGTGCCCTTGGATACTTTTTTGCCCCAATCTCAATGGGCTATCTGCTCATGCTTTATGGAAAAAAGAGTTTCGAAATCGTAGCACTACCGGGAGTGTGTATGGCTCTTCTGATTATGCTTCTTGTAAAAATTGAAGAAAGACCCATCAAAACATCGCTAAAAAGCACTCTTACCAAGGAACTTTTTGTTTTGGGTATTGTAGCTATAGTAATACCGTTCTTTTCAAGGGGAATATCATCATTCCTTCCAGCCTACTTCTACAAACAGGGCAACAACATTCTGGACGCAAACCTTAAGGCATCTGTTATGCTACTCGCTGGACTCATCGCACAACCCCTTGGTGGTACAATATCTGATAAAATTGGAAGGAGACCAACAATATCTATAAGCTACTTCCTGATGGCTGTTTTCCTTGGACTGTTTATAATAACTTCAAACCTGATTTTCCTGTTTTTAATGGGCTTTTTCATGTCACTGTCCATACCTGTAAGGCACGCATTTGCAGCAGAGGTGGGCGGTGAGAAAATCAATTCAAATATAGCAGTTGTGTTCAGCATGGTTATGATTGGCTCATCCATAGCTCCAAGTGTTGTAGGTGCCTTAGTTGACGCATTCGGTTTTAAAGTTGCATTTGAGTTCAATATAGCGATAGCTGTATTTGGTAGCCTTCTTGTGTGGAAGATAAGGCCAGCTAAAAAGCCAGCCTAAGATTCTATAGCTCGAACCCCTTCTCTGTGTGGACTACTATATCAAGACCCTTAATCTCATCCTCCTCGTCTACCCTCAAGCCGCCTGTTAGGAGTGATGTAATTTTGGCACTGATGAATGTTCCAAAGCCTACAAAAGCTATAGTAGAGGCAACACCTATCAGCTGAACTACAATCTGGCTCGTTCCACCATAGACCAAACCACGAGCGAAATTTACGCTTGGGTCTGCAAAAAATCCTATGGCTAAAGTTCCCCATATTCCGTTAAGTCCATGCACACCGAAAACATCCAAGGAGTCGTCATAGTTGAATCTATATTTCAAGTATCCCGTGGCGAACCAGCTAATTATGCCTGCAACCAAGCCAATAATGATAGCTCCCACATTATTTACAAATCCAGCAGCAGGAGTAATGGCAACAAGACCTGCCACAGCCCCAGAAGCAAAACCGAGCATGGTCGGATGTTTATGAATTGCCCAATCCATAGCCATCCAGCTCAAAGCACCACAAGCACCGGCTGTGTTTGTTACAAGAAACGCATTTGAAGCAAGGGCGTTGGATGCAACTGCACTGCCAGCATTAAAGCCAAACCATCCAAACCAGAGCATTGCAGCACCAAAAATAGACAGAGCAATGGACGATGGTGGCATGACAGTCTTACCAAATCCCTTTCTAACGCCTACCATCAATGCAAACACCAACCCTGCAATTCCAGAGCATGTCTCAACAACAAGACCGCCGGCAAAATCGGCTATACCCATTTTGTTGAGCCATCCTCCGCCCCAGACCCAGTGGGCTAAAGGCACATATACAAGTGTTGACCAAATAATGCTAAATACAACCCAGGAGCTAAACTTAACCCTTTCAACAACAGAGCCACTAATTAAAGCCGTGGTAATCGCTGCAAATGTAAGCTGGAAAGCTGCAAATGCCATAACAGAAACATGAGTTCCAGGATAAACTTTATTGATGTTAGTCACCATAAACAGATATTTTAAATTTCCTATCCAACCACCCACATCACCGCCAAAGGCAAGGCTGAATTGAAAAACTATCCAGAGAACGCTTACAATACCATAGGTTACAAAAGACATGCCCATAGAGTTTAGAATGTTCTTTGTGCGAACCATACCACCATAAAACAGGGCAAGACCAGCAGGCGTCATCATCATAACAAGCGCAGCAGAAATGAGCAGCCACGCAGTATCTCCTGGGCTAATACCACTACCTGAAGCAAAAGCGCTAAAAGGCACAAGTAAAAAGATTAAGATAGCCGAGAAGTTTTTAACAAACCTCATCCCATACCTCCAAGCAAATTTTGCCATTACTTTTAGCACTTATTATTCCCTTACTTATAAATAGACACTAACTATTAAGAAAACCTGGATTTGCAACAATTTTTGTTTACAAAATTGTGCATGAGTTAACAATTATAGCTCAAACCCCTTTTCAGTATGCACGGCAATATCCAAGCCTTTAAGCTCATCCTCATCAGTAACCCTCAAGCCTTTAGTTATAAAAGCGGTAAATTTAATAACAACAAATGTCATAAAACTTGTATATACCAAAACCATAACTACACCCAATATCTGTACCAAAAACTGGTGAATATTCCCGTATATCAGTCCAGACGAACCGCATATGGATGGATCTGCAAATATTCCAGTAGCTATAGCACCCCAAATGCCGTTTATTCCATGAACACCAAAAGCATCGAGAGAATCGTCATAGTTCAGTTTAAATTTAAGGTAAGATGCCCCATAAAATCCCAATACTCCAGAAACAAGCCCAATTATCATAGAACTTACAATATTTACATAACCTGCAGCTGGAGTAATGGCAACAAGCCCTGCAACAGCGCCAGAAGCAGCACCCAGAACTGTCGGATGACCGTTTTTTGCCCACTCTGTGCACATCCAGCTCAAAGCAGCAAAAGAGGCAGCTGTATTGGTGTTTATAAAAGCTAAAGCCGCACTTCCATTAGATGCCAATGCGCTGCCCGCATTAAACCCAAACCAGCCAAACCAGAGCATGGAAGCACCAAGCGTTGTCAAAACTATGGATGAGGGAGGCATCACAACTTTCTTAAAACCCATTCTTTTTCCTAAAATAAGCGCAAAAACAAGACCAGCAACACCCGCATTGATGTGAACCACAGTTCCTCCAGCAAAATCTAAAATACCCATTTTTGACAAAAATCCGCCTCCCCAGACCCAGTGGGCTATAGGAATGTAAACGAAAGAAACCCATAAAATACTAAAAATAATCCAAGAGGAGAACTTAAGTCTCTCAATCACACTGCCACTTATAAGGGCTACAGTTATGGCAGCAAAGGTCATTTGGAAGGCAGCAAAGATGTAAGTCGGCACAGAGCTATTTATAGAGTTTGTTGAAATACTATTTAAAACAATATATTTCAAATTCCCTATAACGCCACCAACATCTGGAGCAAAAGACAAAGAGTAGCCGTACAATACCCAGACTATACTTACCACACAGTATGCAACAAACGACATGGCAACTGTGTTTAATATGTTTTTCGACCTGCTCATCCCTCCGTAAAACAAAGCAAGACCTGCTGGTGTCATAAACATAACAAAAGCTGTTGCTACAATCATCCAGGCGGTATCTCCACTGTTGAGTTTTCCCCCTGATGCAAAAACCGTTGCGGGAATAAAAATAAAACAAAAAGCAGCAAAAAATACTTTAAATAACCCCACATTCCACTTAAACACCCCTTTTCTCTTACAACTCTCGTTTCTCCACCCCATAGATTACCCCTTTCGAAATAAATTTTACTATTTTTAGCACATATTATTCCAATTGTTCGATAACAGCGATTTTTAAATATCTTATACATAAATGTCACAGAATTTTTAACATAAAAGCAAATTTATTAACAATTTTGTTAACTCAATACTAAAGCAAAAGTTTCAGTGTTGCAGGAAAACTAATATCTTGACAAAATCACACATGTTTTACATACTCAACAGTGTTTTTTGGAGGTTGGCGTTGGAAATCTTAAGGGGATTTAAGGACATTCTCCCAAAAGAGATAAAGAAATGGCAAAGGCTTGAGAAGGTAGCAAGGGAAACTCTTGAATCCTTTGGTTATAAGGAAATTAGAACACCTATTTTAGAGAAAACATCACTTTTTGCAAGGGGTGTGGGAGAGGCAACCGATATAGTTGAAAAAGAGATGTACACATTCAAAGACAAAAGCGGGG
>WFQQ01000190.1 GCA_015486965.1 Desulfurellaceae bacterium | reverse complement strand
GGGTAATCAGCAACTGTTCCATGCTCTTTCTTATATTTAATCAACTCTTCCACATCAAAACCATCAGGATTGTAAATTGCCCCTTTGCTATCGCTAACAGCCACTATTTTTGCACCCTCTTCCAAAGAGAGCAGAAGTGCTGCAAACCGACCAACATTACCAAAGCCCTCAACAGCCACTATAGCCTTAGAAATGTTTACTCCTATTCTTTTAGCCGCCATGGAAGCCGTTTTTGCCACACCTCTTCCCGTGGCCTCCTCTCTTCCCTCAGAGCCTCCCAATCCAACAGGCTTACCCGTAACCACCGCCATAGATGAATAACCCACAGTCATCGAGTAGGTATCCATGAACCAGGCCATAATATCCGGAGTTGTATTTACATCAGGTGCAGGTATATCCTTCTCTGGTCCAACCAACACAGAAATTTCCGCAAAATACCTACGAGAAATTCTCTCAATTTCCGCTTTTGAATGTTTTTTAGGGTCAACAGCCACACCACCTTTAGCACCACCAAAGGGCAGGGACATAACCGCACACTTAAAGGTCATCCAGAAAGCCAAGCTCTTAACCTCATTCAATGTTACACTGGGATGGTATCTAACACCACCTTTGGCAGGACCCAAAGCCAGGCAGTGTTGGACTCTGTAGCCTTTAAAAACCTTTACACTCCCATCATCCATCTTGACAGGAAACTCTACAATAAACTGTCTCCTCGGATGCTTTAATACCTCTTTTATATTCTCATCCAGATTGACCATATTTGCGGCCTTTTCAAACTTCTCTAAGGCAGTTTTGTAAACATCTGACATCTCGCACCTCCTGATAGAGGTTTAAAAAACTAAACAACCACCCTTTCTATCTTTTTCCCTGCTTTCAGTCCGCTGCCTGTGAGAGGCAAAACTACTGTTTGAGCGACAGTTTTAATATTTTTCAGAGCGGCTATTACCACTGCAGATGTTGGTTCTATGTAGAATCCCCTTTTTAACATGAGACTTAAAGCATCAAGAATTTCCTTTTCTTTAACAACAACCACATCGCCATCGCTTCTATTTATGATTTGAACTATCTGTTTTTCTCTCACGGGTTCTGGTATGGCTATTCCCTCTGCTAAGGTTTCAAAACATCTATCAGTTGAAACACCGTTGATTTTATAATAGATTGGAGAGCAATTTTCAGACTGCACAGCTATAATTTTAGGAATTTTCTTTATTAGCCCAGTTTCCTTAAGCTGTAAGAATCCGTTGTAAGCACCAATCAGTAGAGTTCCGTTCCCTACGGGAAGAATTATCGTATCTGGTGCAACAAAACCCAACTGCTCAAACAGCTCAAACGAAAAGGTTTTTGTGCCCTCGAAAAAGTAAGGATTCCAGGCATGACTGGCATAGTATAAACCCTTTTCTTCAACATCCCTCAAAGCTTTTATGTAGGTATCGTTCCTGTTTCCATCTACAACAACAAGATTTGACCCACACGCCAGAATCTGCGTGAGTTTATCTTTTGATGTACCTTTGGGAACATAGATGTGTGCTTTTATTTTCGCTTTTGCTGCATACATCGCAATGGATGAACCGGCATTTCCGGATGAATCCTCCACTATCTCTTTTATCAAAAGCTCTTTAACCTTGCTCAATAAAACCGTTGAACCTCTGTCTTTATAAGATCCGGAGGGAAACAGATATTCTAATTTTAAATAAACATCCTTCCCAAATATATGTTCTTTTATTAATGGAGTGAAGCCTTCGCCGAATGACACTATGTTCTTGTCATCTTTTATCGGTAATAGGTGTTTGTATTTCCACAGTCCAGGCAGGTGGCTATTCAAGCTGAAATTTACATTGATATCATCATACTCTAAATTCAGAAAGCCTCCACAGTCACATCTCCACCTTGCCTCATTTACACTGTAGCTTTTTCCGCACTCGAAACAGACAAGCCTCATAATTAATCCTTACATAAAGAGACAACCCTCTTTGCCAGAAGCTCTGTAGCATCGAAAACCTTTATGCCTTCCAAAAGCTCTTCATCTATAAGAGACAGAAGCACAGGCACCTCTGTGCAGCCAGCTATTAAGCAGTCGTACGATTTGGATTTTATAACAGATATTGCATTCTTAAAAAGCTCTTTTGCCTGTTCATGTTCACCCGCTTTCAATTTGTATATTGACTCCATAATCAATCTCTGTATGCCACCTTCAAAATTATGTATTTCTAAACCCGCATTCTCAAAAGCGTTGTGGTATATTTTTGCCTTGACCGTTCCATCTGTTGCCATTAAACCTATCTTTTTGCAATCACCTTCCTCCACTATTTTTTCTAAAACTACCTCTATCATACTTATGAAAGGAACCTTAGTCTCTCTTCTGAGTTCTTCTATAAAATAGTGGGCTGTGTTGCATGCCATACAGAGACAGTCAACAGAGGCTCTCTCCAACCTTCTCACAGACTCAAGCAAGTAGGGCAAGGGGTTTTCACCCCTGCCGAAAATGTAGGCTGTTCTGTCTGGAATTTGGGGATAATTATCGATAACTATGGGTATATGATCCTGATCCTTTTTAGCGTCTGTGTTTTTTATAATCTTAACAAACAGGTCAACTGTAGCTTCAGGTCCCATACCCCCAATTATCCCCACTCTTTTCACCTGTTAAGAACCTCCAGATCAACCTCATTTTCACTCTTTGCTACTATTGTTGTACAGGTTAAGTCTCCCGTTACATTAACAGATGTTCTACCCATATCAAGCAGAGCATCCACACCCAAAATCATGGCGTAGGCAAGGGCAACAGGACTGTTTGCGGAAAGATTCAAACCGATTGAGCTCAAAACCATAAGCAACATTATCGCACCAGCGCCTGGCACACCAGCGGTTCCAATGGAGGCTAAAACAGCCGTTATGATGACTGTTATCTGCTGTGCTATAGTCAAATGGACTCCCACAGCGTTTGCAACGAAAAGGGCACAAATTCCCTGATATATAGCTGTTCC
>WFQQ01000189.1 GCA_015486965.1 Desulfurellaceae bacterium | reverse complement strand
GCTGGTGAATCATGATTCTTGAGTGAGGCAGGGAGTATCTCTTTCCCTTTGTCCCGCTCGCAAGAAGCAGGGCACCCATGGATGCTGCAGAACCTATACAGATGGTGTTAACATCACACTTTATGTACTGCATGGTGTCGTATATTGCAAGTCCAGCAGTGACAACTCCACCCGGTGAGTTAATGTATAGGAATATATCCTTTTCTGGGTCTTCAGACTCAAGGAATAGAAGCTGGCTAACTATCACGCTGGATGTCTCGTCTGTGATCTCTCCGTTTAGCATAATGATTCTATCTTTAAGGAGTCTTGAGTATATGTCATACGCCCTCTCACCCTGAGGGGTTTTCTCAATAACTATTGGAACGAGGTTCATTCTGTTTTTTCCTCTTTATCTTCCTTTTTATTGTTTTCTGTTTCCTCTACTATTTTTGCATTCTCATATACAAAGTCAAGTGCTTTGTCCCCAAGTATCTCCATCTGAATCAAGGGCAGTATATTTTTCTCTTGATACTCTTTATAAAGCTCCTCAAATGGTTTTCTCTGTGCATTTGCATGCTGTGAGATAACCTGATTTATCTCTTCTGATGATACATCCAGACCCTCTTTTTTTGCTATCTCCAACAGTATAAATGTGGCTTTTACCCTCCTTCTTGCCTCTGGCTCAAACTTTTCCCTCAAAACCTGTGGCTTAAAATCGTCCGTGCTTACATCTACCCCCATATAGTACATATTTTTTACATAATCCATTATCATCTGGTTGGTCTCTTGATTTACGAGACTTTCTGGTAGTTCAAACTCGTGTTCTTCAAGTAGTTTCTCTAAAATCTCATCCTTCTGCCTCTCTTTTTCTTCCAGCTCTTTGTTTTTCTTTAGCCTCTCTTTTATATCTTTAAGCAGGTCTTCATAGGTTTTGAACTCTTTGTTTATCTTTTGAGCAAACTCATCGTTTAATTCGGGGAGCTTTTTCCTCTTTACGGACTTAAGCTTGACTTCAAAGACCACATTCTTACCCTTAAGGGCTCTCAAAGGGTAGTCATCGCTGAATGACGCTTCAATTCTCTTTGTTTCACCTGCCTTCATGCCAATAATTTCTTTTTCGATTTCCTCGATGAGCTGTTTTTTGCCTATCTCGACATTTAGATTTTCACCGCCAAATTCATTTATCGGGTAGTTCGTTTCTTTTGTGAAGGTTTTTATATCCAATACGGCTATATCACCCTCTTCTAACACACCATCTTCTTTCTCTTCCAGCGTTGCAAAAGCATCTCTGAGCTGGTTTAGGACATTCTCTACATCTTCCTCTTTCACCTCAATCGGTTTTGCCTTGACCTCTATTCCTTTATACTCTTTGAGCTCAAACTCAGGCTTCACATCAACAGTTGCAGTGAAACTCAGCCCTTCGCTCTCGTCAAACTTTACATTGGTAAAAACGGGGTCTGATACAGTTTCTATTTTTTTATCCTGCACTGCAAACTCAAAAGCCTCGAGCATCAGCTCCCTTTTTAGGTCGTTTTCTATTTCGTTTTTGTAAGTTCTTAAAATAATCTCTGTTGGAACTTTCCCTTTCCTGAACCCCTTTATTTTTGCTGTCTTTCTAATCTCTTTAACAATCTCGTTCTTTTTCTCTTTGATACGCTCTGGCTCAACCTTTATTTCCAGTTTCTTTTTAGAAGGTTTAGCATCCTCTACGGTTACCTGCACCATAATGCCTCCCACTTTTTTAGTTAGCTGAATATATCAAACAGAGCGGTTTTTTTCAACGATTATACAAAATTCCTTGATATTTTAATTTACATGAGCTAATTTTATATATATGAAGGTATTGTTAATCGAAGACGATGCCTACCTTGGTGATGCATTAAAAAGATACCTCGATAAAAATGGGTTTGAGTGTGAGTGGGTTGAGGACGATAGGGATGTTATGCTCATTCTAAATAGCTCCACATTCGATATTGTAGTTCTGGATTTAATTTTAAAGTACTCTAAGGGAGAGGATATACTGAAGTCTATAAAGAGGAAGTACTCTCTGCCAGTTATAATTATGACGGCAAAAGACCACATAGAGGATAAAGAGGTGTGCTTTTCACTTGGTGCGGATGACTACATTGTGAAGCCGTTTAATCCAAAAGAGCTTCTTTTGAGGATTAACACAGTGAGTAAAAGATATTACGCTATGGATTTGGTGAGAGTTGGGGATGTGGAGATAGATTTAAACAAAAAAACAGTGAGAAAGGGTGGCAAATTGATAGATTTAACCAACAGGGATTGGCAGTTGCTCGAGCTTTTGGTTAGGAATAGAGGGAAAGTGGTTTCCACAGAGACTATAATCTCATACATCTGGCCTGATGGTGATGCAGCTTTTGACTCTGTCAGGGCTTATATAAAAAGACTTAGAGAAGCTTTGGGCAAGGAGCTTATAAAAAACTTGAAGGGCAGGGGGTACATGTTTTTAGACTGAATGTTTCCAAGAAAAATACACTCACGCTTTTCATAACAGTTAGTCTCGTTTTGTGGCTTGTCTCACTCAATGCAGTCATAATGTTTTTTCTTAAAAATGAAGTAATGAGATATTTTAAGAAAAATGTTGATATGTACCTTGAGTTTTATAACCGTGGGCTTATAAAAAAGCTTCCACCTTATATAAAGGTGGTAAAAAAAATGAACAAAATAACAGGCTATCAGTTTTATGGTTCCCTAAAGAATGGTTATGTCTATATAAAATTAGAAAAGATTAGAAAGAGGCTTAGATATTTTTCACTTATGCTTTTTTTGTGGGAGTTTCTCTTGACTGTCTTTATAGTATTTATTTTCTATGTTGCTTTAAAGAGGATTTTTGATAGGCAGAGGAATACAGAGGAGTTTCTTAGGTTTGTATTGATTGCAATGTCTCACAAGCTTGGAAACTTTCTTTCATCCCAGAAATTAAACTTAGAGCTTTCTGAGATAGATCCGGAGAGCAAAGAAAGGCTAAAGCTTGCTATGGATGAGGTTGAGAGGGATTTTAAAACCATTTACTCAACCCTAAAAAGCATGAAGCTTGAGGGTGAAAAGTTAGAAAAGGTTGATGTGGTAAGCGAGCTTAAAAATATAGTCGATAGTTTTGGTGTTTTGAGTAGGTTCAAGGTAAATGTAGAGGGTAAAATACCGAGCTTAACGCTGAACAGCGATGATTTCAGGCTTGTTCTTCATGAACTGGTAAATAATGCCCTTAAATACTCTGAGGGAGTTATAGAGATAGAGGTTGCACCATACAATAGAAACAGTGTTAAGGTAGCAGTTAGAAATAAAATTAAACATATCTCCCGTGGTTCAGGTATCGGTGTAAAGGTTGTGGAGTTCCTGTGTAGGAGAAACGGTTGGATATTCACACGGAAAGCAATACAGGATATGTTTGAAGCTATTTTGATTTTTAGTGTGCCCAAAAAAGGCGTGTTTTTTAAATAAAAAAAGGGGCTTAAAGCCCCTTTTTTAAGCCTTCTTGAAGACTATCTCGTTGTTTTCTATATCTGCAATTATTTTGTCTCCTTTTACAAACCTTCCCTCTAAAATAGCCCTTGCGAGCTTGTTCTCTACCCTGCTCTGGATGTACCTTCTAAGTGGCCTTGCACCGAATACAGGGTCGAATCCTTCTGCCGCTATTCTCTCAACAAGCCTATCCGTTACCTCAAGCTCGTAGCCGACCTCTTTGACCTTTTCGTAGGTCTTCTTAAGCAGCAGCCTTACAATCTGTTTTATTTCTTTTCTTCCAAGCGGATTGAACACGATTATCTCATCAACCCTGTTTAGAAATTCCGGTTTAAATCTTCTCTTTAGCTCTGCATTAACCTCTGCAACAGCTTTCTCAAACTCTATTTTGTATGTTTCTGTGCCTGGCTCACCCTTTATTCTCATCAGGTACTCGCTGCCGATGTTAGAGGTCATTATGATTACGGTGTTTCTGAAATCCACGGTTACGCCTTTAGAGTCTGTTAATCTTCCGTCATCCAGTACCTGCAGGAGCACATTGAACACCTCTGGATGGGCTTTCTCTATCTCATCGAGGAGAATTACCGAATACGGTTTTCTCCTGACGGCTTCGGTTAACTGACCCCCCTCTTCATAGCCCACATATCCGGGAGGTGCCCCGATGAGTCTTGCTACTGAGTGTTTCTCCATGTACTCACTCATGTCAATTCTTATGAGAGCCCTCTCATCATCAAATAGGTACTCTGCCAGAGCCTTTGAGAGCTCCGTTTTACCCACACCTGTAGGACCCAAGAACATAAACGATGCGATGGGTCTGTTTTTATCTGCAAGACCTGCTCTTGATCTAAGAATAGCGTCTGTAACAGCTTTTACGGCATGGTCTTGTCCTATCACTCTCTCTTTTAGTTTCTCTTCCATTTTGAGTAGCTTTTCCTTTTCGCTCTCAAGCATCTTGGAAACAGGGATACCCGTCCACTTGGAAACGATGGCAGCAATCTCTTCCTCTGTAACCTCTTCCTTGAGAAGCCTATTCTCTATGGAGTTGAGCTCTTTGTTTTTCTCCTCAAGCTCCTTTTGTAATCTTGGAAGCTCTCCATATTTGAGCTCGCTGGCTTTTTCAAAATCTCCGTTTCTTTCTGCTATCTCAATCTCTGTTTTTACTTTGTCTATCTTTTCTTTTATTGCATGAATCTCCTCGATGAGCTTTTTCTCATACTGCCACCTTGCCCTGAGTTCGTTTAGCTCCTCTTTCAGTTGGGCAAGCTCTTTTTCAATCTCTTCAAGTCTCTTTTTGGAGTCTTCATCGCTTTCCTTTTTAAGAGCCTGTCTTTCTATCTCAAGCTGGGCTATCTTTCTTTTTAAGTTGTCTATTGGCTCTATTTCACTCTCGAGCTGTGTTTTTAAGCTTGCAGCAGCTTCATCTATCAGGTCTATAGCTTTGTCTGGGAGGTATCTGTCTGTTATGTACCTGTGGCTCAAAACCGCAGCTGCCACTATGGCAGAGTCTTTTATTTTAACTCCGTGGTGTACCTCATACTTCTCTTTTAAACCCCTGAGTATGGAGATTGTGTCCTCAACGGATGGCTCTTTAACATATACCGGCTGGAATCTCCTCTGTAGGGCAGCATCCTTTTCAATGTATTTTCTATATTCTTTCAAGGTTGTTGCACCTATACACCTCAACTCACCCCTTGCAAGCATCGGTTTCAGCATGTTGGAGGCATCCATAGCCCCTTCTGCTGCTCCCGCTCCGACAACGGTATGAAGCTCATCAATGAAGAGGATTATCCTTCCATCGGAGCGCTTAACCTCGTTTAATACCGCCTTCAGTCTCTCTTCGAACTCTCCTCTGAACTTTGCGCCTGCGATTAGAGAACCTAAATCTAACTCG
>WFQQ01000188.1 GCA_015486965.1 Desulfurellaceae bacterium | reverse complement strand
CTCTTAAAAAAGCCAAATTATATAAATCAGACGCCAACTGGCATATGCTAGTAATCTTTTCTTCAGAATAATCTTTCATATACATATTTATGTACCTACCTGAAGCCAGGCTTCTTTTTATGTTTTTTATAAAATCTTTTGCATATTCATATCTGTCACCTATGAACTTCGAAATTTTTTCCAAAGACTCAATTTTTTCTTGAGAGGAAAAACTCACAATCGAAAGCCCTATGTTTTTCAGGAAATCCACAATTTCATTCTTTATTTTATTGTTTGTTTCACTGGTGCTTTCTTTAACTTGTTTATCTTTAAAATTCGCCTCTTTTTTCGCAGGCTTTTTCAGCATCTTCTTCTCCTTCTAATTAAAAAGCTGATATATTTTCCAAAGACTTTTTTATCTCCATCAAAGAATAACCTATCTTTTTTAACTCCTTAATGATCTTTTCTCTCATTTTGCCTCCTACTCCTTTAAACCTCTATATAATTTATAATCACCCCATCACCTCCAGCATGCCAAAACCCTGCGAACGCTTTGCGCCGATGCCAGCATGGTATACAAGCTCCAATATGGGTATAGGCGCTTTAATTGTTATCAAGCCTTTATTTGCAATCTCGCCGCCATAGAGACTTGCTATGCTATGTGTCAGACTGTGATCCACAACATTGAACTCATCTTTCTGAAGATCATATTTCAAGAACTCCCGCGCCATGCTCTTCACATTAAAAAAGAGATTTTCAAAAAATATTGGATCGTCGGCTTTTAAAAAACCCTTGCCCTTCTTGTCTTCAATATCCCTGACAAGAATTGGCGAAAGTGTTTTGAAGGTTATGGTAGTGTAGGTGATGTTCTTTGTGTTTATGTAAAATATGTTGGATATTGTTAGGATGTTGTTAAAGTAATTTAGGTTTTTGTTTTTGGATATTTCCCTAATACCGTTGTATAGGGTGATTAGAAGCGCGGCGTCAAACGATGAGAAATGGAACACAACCTCATGTGATTGCAGATAAATTTTGCCCTTTTCCTTCTTTTGCGATGGTTTAAAGCTCAATGAAAATGTGAACGGCTTTTGTTTGTTCTGCTTTGAATAATACTGCTCAAACAGACTTTCATCTGCTGATTTTAGGGCTTCTTTGATAAATGATAGTGCATGTCTGCGATAATCCGAAGGCAAAAACTCCCCAGGATTTAATCTAAACCTCACACCAAACCGCATAGTCTATCCCCTTTTTTCAAATTGTATAAAACTCTATTTGGTTATCTTTTTTACTAAACAAACCAAAAAACCCGCCCTTTGGTTTTTTAACTGTTCTTATAATATAACTTTTCTACTCCAATATACCACTCTTCTAAAGTAAATTCAAATTTTTATGTTAGCTAAGCTTTAGACCCTTTGCATACAAGATGCGATACGTGACAGGTATACCTTGATCTCCACAGGAAAACAATTCTTCATAAATCTTGCAAAAATTCCGCAGAGCTTTCTTTGAGCAAAACCTTGAAGAGCCCGTATAAGTTGCCCCAGTATTTTTGTGCTTTTTCAAAAAAGCTATAGGTGTTGGATAGTAGTTTACATAATCTTCCACCATAAATTCCCACAAAAAGTCATTTTGGGATTCGAAAATTTTCCTATAGAAGTTCTCCGATTTCAAACTATACACACTGCCAAAACCTGTAAGAGAGCTGACATACTCCATTTCTTTAAATGTTCCTTTAACAAAGATAGAAAAGTATACCTCGCTGTCCTTTTTGAGGCTATCTAAAACATTCGGAATCGACACCTCTGGTTTCTCTAACCACTGTAGAACACTCGATGCAACGACCAGATCTATGTCCCCAACTTTTATAGGCAATCGCTCTATGTCTCCGTTGACCATTGTAACTCCTTCAAACTTCTCCTTAGATACCTTCAAAAAATCCATTGAAATATCCAAAGCAAAGTAGCGTGAAAACCTTATCCGATCCATCAAAAAAGAGGTAAACATTCCCGTCCCTATGCCCAGTTCCAAAACATTTTCATAGAAATCCCGACCAACCATGCCTGCCAGTTTTTCTGCAACAACCCTTTGGATATCCGCACTTTGCTGGTATGTTTTTGCTACTCTGCTAAATGACCTTTTTACCAGAGATTTCATAGCAAATCTTAAAAATAGTGGTTTCGTTTAGGTAATGGTTGCCACCCTCAACAGGAATAACATTGGTTGTGATCTTCAAGCTCTCCCTGAGCGGCACAATCCTATCTTTTGTGCCGTGAATAACACAGAGATTTTTGGGGACTGTGGTTATTTCCGCTTTTGAAGTTAAAAGAAATCGTAAACCATTCAAAAGCTGACTTTTATCAAACACCTCTTTACAAAGGGGTGCACCTGCCTTTTTCAGAAACGATTGAACAACAAGCTCTGGTTGTCTTTCTAAATTCTCCATCATAATTCCCAACACCTTTTCACTTGTGAAGTCAGTAAAAGCCAAAAACGGGGATATCAAAATGATATACTCAAAATTGCTTTTTATCTCTTTCAAATTCTTGATTACTATATGGGCGCCTGTAGACCACCCGATAAGTATTTCCGCCTTATGGGCTTTTAGAAAATCCGCTATGCCTAAAGGCTCCATGTGGTTGTGAAAGGGTGTCAAAAACACGTATTTCTTGGACAAATTTGGAAATAAACAGCCAAAACCTGACCATCCAGAAATAAATATCAAATCCAATTGGACACCTCTTTGAATGCTTCAAGCATAAATTCGGCTTCATTCCGCGTAATATCAGCCCTTAAAGACAACCTAAGCCTTTCTGTGTTTATCGGAACCGTTGGAGGCCTAATTGCAGCTGCATATATACCCTTTTCAATCAGGGCATCCCTTATCTTGAGGAGCTTCTCCCTATTACCGATAATAACGGGAATGATCTGCGTTTGCGAGTTGAGGGTATCAAAACCCAGTTTTTTCAAGCCTTCTCTTACCGATTTTGATAGATCCAACAGACATTTAGATATATGTTGGTTTTTTTCAACATACTCAATTGCCTTCAAATTTGCAGCCACAACAGCTGGAGGAAGACTTGTTGAAAAGATAAAACCCCGAGCTTTGTTAATTAGGTATTCAATTATTGATTTTTTTGAGCAAACGTAAGCACCGAAAGATCCCAATGCTTTACTAAAAGTACCCATGTTTATGAGTATGTCCTATTTCAATCCCAATTCATGAACAACTCCCCTTCCTTTGCCAAATATGCCTGTTGCATGAGCCTCATCCACCATCACCATCGCGCCGTACTTCTGCGACAGATAAACAATATCCTGTAGCTCAGCAATATCACCATCCATGCTGAAAACGGTATCCGTAACAATTAACTTCTTTTTTGAAGAGTGTTCCCTCAAAAGTTTCTCCAAGTGATCCATGTCGTTGTGTTTGTATCTAAAGTATTTCGCATTAGATAACCTTATCCCATCAATGATACTTGCATGGTTGAGTTTATCTGAGAGTATAACCCAATCCCTATCGCATATAGCAGATATGACAGACAGATTTGCCACATACCCGCAACCAAAGATTAAACAACGCTCATAACCCTTGAACTGCGCCACCTTATGCTCTAACTCATCGTAGATAGAGTAATTGCCCGTTACTATTCTCGAAGCAGATGATGAACAGCCGAACATAGAGACCGCTTCCTTGGATGCCTCTATAAGGCTCTGGTTTTTAGATAGACCAAGATAGTTGTTCGAAGAGAGGTTTAAGCATCTTTTGCCATTAACCTTTATGTATTTATCCGCCCCAACGTCCAGTTTCGGTATATACCGATACAGTGATTGTGCTTTTAGCTCTTCGAGTTTTTCTAAAAATATTTTTTCGTAGTTCACAGCTTCAAACCCAACTCTTCCAGATCCTTTAAGTCCGATGCAACATCAAACCCTTTTGTGGTTAAGTAATTGCCCACCATCAGCCCGGATGCTCCGCACAGCAGTACCCTTCTTTTTGTTTCTTGTTTAAACACGGTATTTCTTCCGCCACAGATCCTTATGTGCTTGTCGGGAAGCAAAAACCTATAAACAGCTATAATTCTCAAAGCTTCTTCTTCCTTTAAAATCGGCATGTTTTCAAGGGGTGTTCCTTTGATGGGGGTCAGAAAGTTCAATGGTATTGAGTGCACGCCGAGTTCTTTCAGCGTAAGCGCAAGCTCAATTCTATGTTCCCAGTTTTCACGCACACCAAATATACCGCCGCTACACACATAAAAACCCAATTGAAGGGCAGTTTTTATTGTCTCCACATCTTCTTCGTATTCATGAGTTGTGCAGATGTTTTTAAAGAAGCTTTTAGAG
>WFQQ01000187.1 GCA_015486965.1 Desulfurellaceae bacterium | reverse complement strand
TTTAAAGCGGCTTTTTCATAGAGAGGCTTAAATGCCTCATACAATTCCCATGCCTGCTTGTAGGATTTCACAAGCCTCGGAAGTGAACTTACACCAAACACATGCTCGCTTCCAGATACAACACCCATAAGAATATCAGACATAGGAACTTGACCATCGCGCACAACCCTCAAAAGCTCAGGTCCCTTAAAACCCAAACTACCACCTGGATAAACGGTAATAATCACCGTTCCGTGAGTGTACTTTTTAACCAACTTTGCAAACTTCATGGCACCAAGCGTGTGAATACTCTTTGGCCCATAGATGCAGTTTAAATTCATCTTAATGACCTTTGCATGTGCCGACGACCAAACGAACATCAAGGCAACTAAAGCTACCAAAAAACCTGTAAACCTCCTCATACCGAACCTCCTACAAATTTTTTTCTGGTATAATATGAACTCTATACATGTGTTCAATCTTTCTTTTTAATATAGGGTCAATAAGAGCTACCTTCCACTTTTTTGCAAACTCAAGTTTACCTTCGATTACAGGAACAGTGCCACTAAAAAAACATACCTCTTCGCATTCCTCATATTCTTTTTTTATTATTTTCTTCAATTCATCAAACATCAAAATATCACCTACTCTGCCCCTTTGATAAAGTCTAACTCCAGACTCAGTAAAAATATAACTTTCCAAAACCAACTCGTCGAAGTGGTCGTAGATATCAGAATATTTCCAAAACTTGTTTGAGATAATTTTATTGCATATCTGTTTTGATTTGTGTATAGAAACTTTTTCCAACTCTCTATCTGTATGATCGCTCCCGACAGTTACATAAATTTCATCATTATCAAATAAGGCAAAATATTCAACTTCACCAGAAGTACTGTTACCTATAACAAAAATTTCTTCACTTGTAGTCAATCTTGTTGGATCTATCCAGTAAACTCTCGGCAAAAAATCAATTTTCTCTGCATTATCTAAGCCCAACTCATCTTTATGTTTTTTCAAAAGTTCTCTATTTCTCGAAGTAAAACCTAAAACTGCTATTCTCTTGCATTGCAATATTTTTTCACAATAAGTGCCGTCTAAATTCATAATTCTTGCATTAATATTCATTAACTCACCCTATTTGGCAACCATAAAGAGATGTTAGGGAACAAAATCAAGATTACAATCATTAATAACATCATTATTACAAAAGGTATACTTCCAATTATTACGTCTTTTATCGATCCTTCGCCTCTAACACCTTGTACAACATAAAGATTTAAGCCCACAGGTGGTGTAATAAGCGCTGTCTCAATCAAAAGAATTAGAACTATACCAAACCATATGGGATCAAAACCAATCTTTACTATTATTGGATAAATTATTGGAATTGTAAGTACCATCATAGAAAGCGTTTCAATGAAAAATCCAAGAACAATATACATGCCTATAACAACAAATAATGTTCCGTATTTCGACAATCCCAAGTTCATTATAAAATGTTGCAGCATATCTGTTAAACCCAAAGAAACGAGAACAAAGTTCAAATATGTAGCGGCAAGGAGAATTATCATTATCATTCCTGTCGACCTCATTGTGCCTTTTATAGCCTCAATCATTAATTCAAAGCTAAGATTACCTTTTATGGCTGTGATTATAATAGCAGCTATTACACCCATTGCAGCTGATTCTGTTGGAGTAGCAAAACCACCATAAATTGAGCCTATTACTATTAGAAAAATAACAAATATAGGCACAAGATCGGGCAACGCTTTTAATCTATCTTCCCAAGAAACATCCCTTTTTGTAGTACCTAAAGAGGGATTTATTTTACACAATACAAAAATCATGCCCATAAGCAACAAAGCAAGCATAATACCCGGTATGACACCCGCTACAAACAGTTTAGGTATTGAAGTATTGGTCAAGAAACCATATACAATCAAATTTATAGAGGGTGGTATCAATATTCCCAGTGTACCCCCAGCCGCTATAGAACCAGCAAAAAGGCTTTCATTGTACTTATACTTTTTAGCCTGAGGCAAAGCCAAAGTTCCAATAGTCGCCGCTGTAGCAACACTTGACCCAGAAGTAGCTGCAAAAAAGGCTGATGTCATAATATTTGCGTGCATTAAACCGCCTGGTATCCAACTCAGCCATT
Source organism: Desulfurellaceae bacterium (assembly GCA_015486965.1). Classification (GTDB taxonomy): domain Bacteria; phylum Campylobacterota_A; class Desulfurellia; order Desulfurellales; family Hippeaceae; genus Hippea. The sequence goes on along the minus strand of WFQQ01000187.1, from coordinate 2,893 downwards.
TATCTACTGCCTTATAAGTATCTTCTGCTATATTGGATTTCAGTAAAATTTGACCCAATAAGATAAAAAGAGGTATTGCAAAGAGTATAAAGCTTGTATTCTCTGACCAAGCAACATCACCTATTGCTCTAATCAAAGGAAAAGGAGAAAACAACTTTTCTAAAATCATACCAAGTACACCCATAGTTGAGGCAACAGGTACGCTTATCAAAAGTAATGTGATCAGAAACACCAAAGAAACTAACGCTACCCACATACTATTTAATCCCTTTTTCCCTTTCTATTTCTTCTTCGACGGTAATTATACCTCCTAATTTATGGGCACCTTCTATATCACCCTGCGCCAAGAAAACTACCATTTTTACCAAGGACAAAAAAACTACCCAAACAAAAAAAATGAGTCCAGCTACCCAAAGACTTTGAGGTATCCATAAAGGTGTATGTAAAGGGGTGTTCGCCACAGATTCCCTAACCCAAGATGTCTTAAAATATTCAAATGAATAGTAAGTCAAAGGAGCAAAGAAAACCAATAATGATAGATATGCAATAAAATCCGCAATAAGTTTCATTCTTTTTGGGAACTTAAGGTATAATATATCAATCCTTACATGAGCCTTCGTCAAGAGAGCATAAGAATAAATCCAACCACTCATTATAGCCAAAGAATAACTCGATAGTTCTATAGAGCCTTTAATTGAATAAGCAAATATTTTTCTTGCAAAAACATCGGTGCATATGTAAACAGCCATAAAAATTAGTATTGCACCTTGAATTACAATTGCTATTTCGCATATTTTTTTACTTATCTCCCACAGTTTATCAATCAACTTTACAGCACCACACATTTAATAAAAAAGGTGGGGGCAAAAAGCCCCGTATAAAATTGTTTATTCGGCTTTCGCCTTTAGACCAACAACTTTTCCTATCGTATTGTTCCACTCATTAACCATCTCTGATCCAACTTGTTTGGCCCAAGCCGGCAAAACAACTTTTACTAATATTCTTCTTGCAAGCTTTACATCCTGCCTTTTGACCTTTACCAACTTTAGATGATCTGGTTTTCCATATTCGCACTTACCCAAACCAGTCAAACAATAAATACCCTGCTGTGTTTCATCTTCGGCATCTTTCCAGGCAGGGACTTCGAGTTTCTCTTTTATAAGCTTTTGAATAAGCTGCTGCTGTTCTTTTGTAAAGCTATTCCAAACATCAAGATTCATTACTGTGATAACGTAATCCCATCCACCTATAGGAAGAGGGTAAAGATATTTAGTTACTTCACCCCATCCAGCAGAATAGCCTGACAATGATCCAGTTACAGCGCAGTCTATAACGCCCCTCTGTAAAGAAGTAGCAACTTCGCTAAAACTTATAGTAACGCCTGTAGCACCAAGGGCATCCAAAAATTTAGAAGTTGTCCACCCACTGGCTCTTACCTTCTTACCTTTTAAATCCTCCAATCCGTTAATTTTTGTCCTACAAAACAAAACCTGAGCTGGATATGGTACAACTGCAAGCAATTTTGCATGAAACTTTTCCTTTATTATCTTTTGCATCACAGGCCTGTAGGCATTTACTACTCTCCTTGCTGTATTGATATTTGGGGCAAGCACAGGCAAATCTAGTCCAGCCAGTCCTGGTGCATCTGAGACCACATAATCCGCAACAGTCGATACCACGTCAAAAACACCGCTATCCATAGCCCTTAGAACCGCTGCTCCTTTCAACTTAACTTGACCCAAAGAACTCATAATGACATTAATTTTACCATGAAACGCATCGGGTAAAGTCTTTGTCCAAAAGGGTTTCTCAAATTTTTTGTAAAGAGCCAAACTACTCCAACTTCCAACCACTCTCAACGTTTTAGAATATGCATTCGAGGAAACAAAAGATATCAACAAAAATAAAGACAATAAAATTAACAAAAACCTATCCAACCTCTTCATAGCCCACCTCCTTTAAATTTAAAATATAGATAATTCTGAATTTCTTATATCTGTAATAAACATATGCCCTGGGGAATGCGTTATCATAAAATCAACTTTTGACTCAATAGCCACAGCCTGTGGCGTAACTCCACAAGCCCAAAACACAGGTATATCTCCCTCTTTTATTATAGGCTTATCTCCATAATCAGGCGAATCTAAATCTCTTATTCCTATTAACTCTGGGTAGCCTATATGAATAGGGGCACCATGTACATTAGGAAACCTGCTCGTAATAGTTGCAGCCTTAACAACCTTGTCATAAGGTATAGGTCTCATGCTTACAACTAAAGGACCATGAAATATACCCGCTGGCTTAGTCTTAATGTTTGTTTTGTACATAGGCACATTTCTTTTTGCGTCAATATGCCTCACAGGAATACCTGCTTCAATTAAGGCCCATTCAAAACTAAAACTACATCCTAACAAAAAAGCCACCAAATCTTCTTTCCAATACTTAGTTATATCTGTAGGTTCATCCACCAACTCACCTTTTTCGTAAACTCTATATTTAGGTATATCTGTTCTCAAATCTGCATCTTGAGCTACATACTTTGTGTAAGGTGAACCTACATCTGTAACCTCAAGTAACGGACAAGGCTTTGGATTTCTTTGGACAAATAGGAGAAAATCCTGTGCTTCCTTTTCTCTTAGAACTACAAGGTTAGCTTGAGCAAAACCTTCCGCCAACCCTGAAGTCTGTCCTACAAAATCACCATTCCTTATTTTTTTTCTAATTATTTCACTTTCCTTCATACTACTGACCCCCACTTTTGCTTTTATAATACCCGCCGCCACCGGGTGTCTCTATCCTCAAGATGTCGCCCTTATTCAACCTTGCTGTAAATTTAGAGGGCATAAACTTGTAATTCTCACCGCTGATTACTATGTTTCTGCCAGGCCTACCT
>WFQQ01000186.1 GCA_015486965.1 Desulfurellaceae bacterium | reverse complement strand
GTATATATATTCTGCCGAGGTGCCGAGATAGCTCAGTCGGTAGAGCAAGGGACTGAAAATCCCTGTGTCCGAGGTTCGATTCCTCGTCTCGGCACCATTTTTTCAAACGACTCTCAGATCAATCAATGTAGGATATATCGTTGCACTACATAAATAATTGAATTTTTTTGAAATTATGATAGATTTCTAAAAAATGGCCTGGCTAAGTTTCGATGAATTGAAAATCAAAATTTTAGAACAAGAAAAAAGAAAAGCAAGGGAAAATTCTTTTGTTTCAAGTTTATGGTTGGCTGATGTAGAGAAATTTTACAACTATAAAAACATAAATATAGGTTATATTAGAGCTCACAATGCTCCACCAAGGAAAAAGAGACCAGGTGTGATAATTGGTGCGGAGAGCGGCCAGTACAAAATAATATTCTTCACAACTTCAACCGGTGCGCTTCCAGTGTTTGAAATGGATAGGTGTAGGCATCATACCTGCCCAGAGCCTTTTAAATGGGAAGAAAAAGCCAAAATTTTTGTAGAGTATCGAAAAAATAGAAAACCGAGGAAAATTTTTACAATTAAATTTAAAGATTTAGATGAGTTAATGGTGTTTTGCGGGAACTGTGATGAAAATTACATAATAAAGATAAGAAACAAAGTGAATTAGAAGTGGATAACTCAACAAAAAATGGCTTAAAAAAGCTTTTAAACGGGAAGTCTTTGTCAAAAAAAGAGGAAGGTGCTACTCTCTCTAAGTTGAAAGAGTTAACTTATTTTGCGATAAAGGATATTGGCGTGGAAGTTCTAAAAAACATTTATTCACGAGAAAGCGTTGAAAGAGAGGTATTGCAAGAGTTCGTGATAAAGCTTATTGAAAAAAAGGAGATACTGATTTCCAAATTGGAAAAAGACATAAAAATAGAAGCATACCTAAAGCTCATAATAAAAAATTACCTGATAGATAAGCTCAGGAAAAAGAGATTAGAGGATAATGAGCTAAAAGAAGAACACTTAAACACTGCAGATGCTAAAAACGAGCTCCTTGTTCTGGAAGCGGAAGAGTTTGCTATAATATGCAAAGAAAATTTAACTGAAAGGGAAAGAGAAGCTCTATGCTTGGAGCTTTTAAAGACAGATGGGTATAAGTTGGATACCTCTCTTCAAAAAGCCAGATCAAGAGCCCATAAGAGGATAAAAGATTTGGTGTTAGCAGAAAAATTTCCAATTGAAGTGGTTGAATATTCGATAAAACAATTTTTCATGTCTGAAATCTGCAAAGAATTCGTTAATTTAAATAGAAGGAACTCAGGATGAGATGGATAAAATTTATCTATGAACAGTACAGAAAAGATTTAGAACAAGGTGAAAATATGAATGTTTTACCCGAAAGAGTAGAAAAAGCTATAGAGCCCCGCATTGGTGAAATTTACCTTTTCAATACTATATATTTCGTTATATCAGATATAGAGTATTATCCTTACGAAGTTTTTATTGCCTCACCTTACTGGGAGTTGGCGTCCAATGAAGACTTAATAGTTGATGGAAAAGAGCAGCGATGGGTTATAGAAAGTATAGTTAGATATGTCGGAGATGAGATATTGGCTGCGTCACTAAAAGTTGATGAGATAAGTGAAAAAGATGTCAATACTATGAAAGCCTATATAGACGAAGGAAAACCATTACCAGAAAACCAAACAGGCTTGTCTTATATTGAAGGGAAAGGCTTTTATCAAGAATTATTTAAGGAAAGTGAACGAAAAAGAAGCCTGTTTCTCATGCCAGATTTAGGATATGAACAGGACATAGAAGATGAAATTGTAATTGATTTAAGCCAATATGTTAAAGATTTGGAGAATACCTTAAATCAAAGACTGGCTGCTGCATCGTTTGATGGTGTTGTAGTCGCAGAATATGGAGACATAACAGAGGAAAACAGAAATCTTGTTGTATATTTCAATGAAAAGTATGCTGGGGCATTGGCGAAAGTCTATGCAGGAATTAAGCTACTTTATGAAGGTTTCCTACCAAAGAAATTAATTTTAAAATCGACTTTAAAGCATCCTCAAAATCTGTTGGAAATCCTAAAAATAGAGCCTTTATGAATCAAGAACTTATAGAAAAGTACATAGCTACAACCACTCAGCCACTTGACGAATATCATAAAAAACTTCTATTGGATGCGCTTTCAGATGACAACACACCACATAGACTAAAAGGTAATATTGTGATTTTTTTAAGAGAACACAGATACCAAATAATTCCTGACGAATTAGCAAACGCCTTAAGCATAGACCCGTTATCAGCTGAAGAGCTATTGAACAACAGGATAAGAGAAGCGTTTTTTCCAGCAGTAAGCCCGAACAACGAAAATAAACAAATCATAAAACTATTCGTGATAGAGCTAAAAAATTTAACACTTTCATTTAAAAAGGGCATTGATAATGAGTTAAAAGCCGTTGAAAAATTAACAGGAAAACACTTTTTTGTAGGATTTTCTCAAGATTTTAGCGGTAAATCCTTCTTGCTTGCTCTGGTTTCAACTCTCATTTGCAAAAAGGAAGAAAGACTAAAAAATTATGTATTTACGGGAGATTTAAACTTTGAGGGTAAGGTTTTAGGAGTTGACTTTTTAAAAGAAAAGAAAGAAGCTGTAGGTCAAAAAAAGCTCATCCATTCAGAAATTATAAAAGACATAAAAGAGCTCGATATCCTGCTAAACTCAGAAGTTATAAACATACCATTCAGCGTTGCCCTAAAACAATCAAAAAAAGATTCTACACCAAAACAAGCCGCTTTATCTAATTTATACAAAATAGGACGAGACACCGATTTTGAGCTTGTTAAACGAATATATAACTTGAAAGACGATGATTTTACCTTTTATATAAATGACCCTTTCCTGCCAAAGGATAGCTGGGAAAACTTGCTTAAATTAGCATACAATAAAATCTTGAGTTTAAAAGGAAAGATAAAAGATAAAACCTGTATAACGCATTTTTGTTTTCTCGCTCCATCTACATTTTGTTTTGGCTTTGGTGCCATGTTTGGATGCAAAGAACCTTTTGTAGCTTACCATTACACATCTTCAGGTTATAGAAAAGTTCTTGATTACTCTAAAAAAAGCACGAGATTCTTAAAATCCCATACAAACACTTTCAATTATATGGAGTGTAAAACAGAAACAAAAAACAGTAATACAAAAATCATGGCTCTTTCAATTTACGCTGCATCCCACAATCCCAGTGGTGATATAGAAAGATTTTTAGCAGAAAACTTTAATGACTGCTCTATTGCAACATGTAAAGCTAAAGATAGAGGCAACTTAAAAAATAGTGATTGGACTGTATATGTGAACGAAATTTATTCATTTTACAATAAATTGAAAGATTTAAAGGTAAACAGAAAGTTAATGTTTTTTAGTTGTCCAGTGCCATTGGCTTTTGGATTGGGGGTTGCAATTGAGACATTTGATAATATAGATGTATTTAACTTTGACCCAGAAAGTTCCTCATACTTTAAAGTGTTCAACTTAGCCAGCTTAAGGGTTTAATTTGACCTGACCAAACCCCATTGAAGAGTTTGTACCAATGTTCAACAAGCTTGAAAGATATAGATATGGGTAAATACTGCTTAAATCACCATTTACACTAAAAGAACAATTTATGGACGGTATCTCCATCGTTTTTTTCTTTCTGTTGGAGTATCTCCTAACTTTAAAATAACTGCACAAACTTTTCTCTGCTCTGCCTTCAAACCGAGGTAGAAAAACCTTATATGCTGTATCACCATAAAACTTATTTATGAGATAAATCCTCTTCTCTACAGCCCTTAAAATATCCTCAAAACTTAGAGTATCGCACGGCACCATTTTTGAGCTTTTTTTTAACCTCAAAAAAGAAATTTCAACTTCCAACTCCTCCAAGTTAGCCGTCAGATGGGAAATATCCCTCGAATTAACCACAACTTTTTGTTTCATCATTTCGTTATAAAAAGGATTTAAATAACCAGCCTCTTCTACCTTTAATTTTCTCTCAAAGGCTTCAAGATATACATCACCAAATTCTGAAAAACTGCCAATTAATACAAGCCTGAGCCTATTTTTCTCGGCTCTGTTAATCACATAAGGGGGGAATAACACACCTTCATATTTTTCAAATGCAAGCATGTAAAGGCATTTATCATTAAGAGGACAGCTTGGGCATTCGGCATTTTTCAAAATACAAAACCTGCGTTTTAAATATCTACCCAATATGCCTCTGTAATATGAACCAAAAAACTTGTAGTTCTTATCAACAGGCTCAAATCTGAGCTCTATAACAGAGAAATTAAAATTACCTATTTGCATCACTACTCAAAGCATCCTTAAAATAGTTGTCTATCCCATATAAAACCTTTTTGTAATCAACAAACCTTACCCTAAAAACTACACTTTTACTTTGAATATTATCTTTTAAAACCTCTTTATTTTGCTTTTTATCAAACTCAAAAACATTATCTGCCAAGCTAACAATATAGGAATTTGCCGATAATCCAAAACGCCTATTCAAAAGTGCCACTTTATAAAATGTATTCGTCCAGTCTTGATTGGCAAGATTCCCCGACTTACATTCAATAACATGCAGGTTATTATTGGTTATGAACACAACATCCAACTCATTCTCTACGTCAGATTCTTCATCAACCTCTGTCGACTTCTCACGCAATTTAACATTAAGTCTTACGTCATCAATATACTCGCCCTTTAAACTTTTGATTTTATCATAAACATATTCTTCAAACCATCCTCCACTGAAGTAGTCTATGTAAGTACGATCCTTGAAAAAATCAAATTTGTATGGTTCCAAACCTAAAACAGACAAAAGACATCGAACTTTTTTAACACCCTCTATGTTCCTTGGCTTTCTAAACTCTTTATTACCATCTTTTTTCCTATATTTTCTTAGAATGTCTGTAAGGTCAGAAAAAATGCACTTCTTTTCAAAATACATAGAGTATAATTTTTTACTCAACTCCAAATTTACAGGTTTTCCTATCTTTTCAACTTCTACACCCAATGCCTCAAAGTACTTATCGACAGTTAACTTAACTTCAAAAGGAACATCCAAGGCTTTACCAGAACTATCAAGTGGCTTTATTCTCTTAAAACCCTTTGACCCGATAGGCAAATAAAATATCTCTACATCTCCATTTTTGTAATCGTTAAAAAACATATATGTGGCCAAAGACATTATTTTATTGCCACCTGTGATATTGACAAAAATCTTATCGAACTTTCTATCCTTAAAAAACTCGTTCAATTGCTCTTTCACATCAAACAGCATGTTTTGGTTGACTCGCACTTTCTCACTATCAAAATCTCCACCAACGGCCTTTTGAATCACCTCACACTTACCCTTTTCCTCCATGCCTTTAGTTGTTATATACAATACCTTATCAAACCCCTCGCCAAAATCGCGCAAGTTCTTCAAATAAATAACATTGGGTATAGTCTGCTCGCTAACCAGCACTACTGCCAAATTCATCCTCTCCACCTTTCGTATTTTCTGAACATCACATGTTCAAAACGAGAAAGTTTCAAAGAGCCATTTTCATTAAATTCCTCAATAGACAACCTACTTGTGGTTGCATAAACAGGCACCAAACCATTATGAAAACAAAAGTCCACAACAGTAAAAACAGCACCAAAATCGCCCTGAACCAAAACCCAATCGCCTTTTTTAGCTTTAGCCTTTAACCATTCAATAATAGGCTTTAAATAATCCTTCAACTCTTTTAAATCAGGAGGCACACTACTCCAAAGAATTTGCAATCCTCTTGGCAAGTAAACATAACTGGTAATACCGCTTTTTTTAAGTTCCTCTATCTGGTAATCTGTAAGCTTATGGGAAAATAAAAGAAAAATGGATTTAGACATTTAATCATCCCGCT
>WFQQ01000185.1 GCA_015486965.1 Desulfurellaceae bacterium | reverse complement strand
TTTAACACTTAATCCTCCAGAAGAAAACCCTGAAGGCATAAGGTTTATTACGCTCCCTCACCCTTCATACTTAAACTCACAAACTGAGCAGGTGGAGATGGAAAATATCTATGTTTCTGAAGAGGTAGCCTCGCTCAAAAGAATAAATGATAGAGATATTATGCCTTTTTCAAATAGCCAAAAAAAGGTGCGTTTTAAGTGTAAGGTTTCAAGAAATTTGAAAGGCAGGGTTGCATTTTCCTACAAAGGAAGGTGCAGAGATGTAAACTACATAATAGACTCAAAACCTACCGATACAAAAAGGGGTATAGCCTATAACGACACTTTTTTAAAATTTGAAAACAAAAAGGGGGTTTAACCCCCTCTCTTACTTCAGGACAACGTTTTTAAAGTAATCTTCGACCATCTGCTTAACGCTTTTTGGAAGTGGCACATAGCCGAGTTTTGAAGCTGTACTGTCTCCGTTTTTAAATGCCCACTCAAAGAACTTTATGACCTTTTTGTTTGTCTCTGGTTTATCGTTGGCTAAAAGAATCATTGTCGAAACCGTTAAAGGCCAGCTGTTCTTACCTTCAGCAAGCAGGAGATTTGATGGTATATAAAAAGAGCTTTTTTCATCCCATGAGGTTTTTGACGCTGCAGCTTTAAAGCTTTTCTCATTCGGAGCAACAAAGCTACCATCCTTTGTCTGTAGCATTGCGGCTTTAAGGGAGTTTTGTATTTTGTATGCATATTCAACATAACCTATTGAGCCTTCTATCTGTTTTACATAGTTTGTAACGCCTTGATTGCCTTTTGCTCCCTTTCCAACAGGCCATCCAACAACCTTTCCAAAGCCTATTTTTTTGTTCCAAGCACTGCAAACATGGGACAGCCAATAAGTGAAGTTCCAAGTTGTACCTGAACCCTCAGACCTGTGAACAACTGTAATAATTTTGTGAGGAAGGTTAACTGAAGGATTGTTTTCTTTAATCTCGGGATTGTCCCAGTATTTCACTTTACCCATAAAAATATCGCAAACTGCCCTATTTGATAGTTTGAGCTCTCCATCTTTAACCCCTTTAATATTATAAACGACGACAATAGCTCCAACTACAGCAGGGAATTGATACAATCCTCTTTTCTTCAACTCCTCAGGTTTTAGCATCTCATCTGAACCGCCAAAATCCACCACCCTTTTTGTAATCTGTCTGATTCCGCCGCCAGAGCCTATTCCCTGATAGTTGACCCTGTTTCCCGTTGCTTTGTAGTAGTAATATGCCCATGCTGTGTAAACAGGGTATGGAAATGTAGCTCCTGCCCCGTTGATTGTAGTGCCAGCAAATGAAAGGTTTGCAATCAAAAGTATGATTGCTGTGGCTATGAAGCCCTTTAGAATGCCCATAAAAGCACCTCCTCAAAAAAGTTTCGAGAATTTTAAAAGAGTATCAATAAGAGAGTTTTTAGAAAGTATTAAGATAGTGTAAAGTTATGCTGTTTTAAAATATTTAACACTATCTTTACAGATTTTTAACATAGTTACCGTATAAGCCTACTGACATGGACAGTAGCGTTTATTTGAAGGATAAACTGTTCAGACGATTGGGGCTTTTTTCCTCATTAACCATCATTATTATATGTATTCTGATGTTTGTGGTTCTCTTTATCTACTCCTACCCTGCCATAAAACAGTTTGGTGTAGTTCACTTTATCCTTTCAGATACATGGAATCCTGTAAAAAAGGTATTTGGTGGTGCATCAGCTATCTATGGAACAATTACTACAACGCTGCTTGCTCTTTTTTTTGCGATTCCCTTGTCCGTTGGTATAGCTATTTTCATTACACAACTGTGTCCTGAAAAATTAAAGAGTTATTTTTCCAATGCAATTGAGCTTCTCGCCTCAATTCCAAGCATAATTTATGGCATGTGGGGTCTTTTCACACTTGCTCCCATTATGAGAATCTATGTGGAGCCTTTATTGCAAAAAATCTTTCTACCTATTCCCTATGTGAGGTATCTATTTACAGGAACACCGCTTGGAATAGACCTTCTAACGGCAGGGGTTGTTCTGAGTATAATGATTATTCCCTTTATCACTTCAATAGCAAGGGATACGTTTGAACTCGTCCCAAAAGAGTTAAAGGAGTCTGCATACGCCATGGGAGCAACCAAATGGGAGATGATAAAGGATGTTATACTGCCGTATTCAAGAGTGGGTGTTTTAAGTGGCATAATTATAGCAGCAGGAAGGGCTCTGGGCGAGACCATGGCTGTTGCATTTGTTCTGGGTAATGACCACAATATACATCTGTCGCTGCTCAAATCTTCCACAACAATTTCCGTAACACTCGCCAATGAGTTCACAGAGGCGGATTTCAGGCTCTACATTTCCAGTTTGTTCTATCTTGCATTTATACTGTTCATAATGAGCTTTACAGCGCTTGGCATTGCTAAATTCTTTTTGGGGAAAATGAGGAAATGAGAATTGAGAAAAAAAGGAAGATAAAGAACTACATAGCACTCTCTCTGGCAACACTTACCGCTATAATTGGGCTCTTTTGGCTTGTTTTCATACTTACGAGTATCTTAATCAAGGGTCTATCTGCTATAAATCTATCTCTGTTTCTAAACGATCCAGCACCACCCGGAATCCCGGGGGGCGGTTTGAGATGTGCGTTTATCGGACAGCTTATCATTACCATCTTGGCGTGTATAATAGGCGTGCCAATTGGAGTTCTTGGCGGGACTTTCCTTGCAGAATATGGTAGGAACAATAAGCTTAGTGGTCTGGTCAGTGCCTTGGCAGATATGATGACAAGTTTTCCCTCAATAGTTGTTGGCGTTTTTGTATATACCCTGGTTGTCAGACCTATGGGTCATTTTAGCGGTTATGCGGGAGCTTTAGCTTTGGCAATTATTATGATACCAATCATCCTAAGAACCACTGAAGAGACACTGAAATTGATACCGTGGGAATTAAGAGAGGCTGCCTTTGCCCTTGGTGCTCCCTACTACCTCGTGATAAAAGATGTTGTTTACAGAGGTGCTGCAACAGGATTATTTACAGGAATTATGCTTTCCATTGCGAGGGTTGCAGTTGAAACTGCACCGCTGCTTTTTACCTCTTTTAACAATAGCTTTCTGACTTTAAATCCAAACCAACCGATGCCATCTTTGACCGTTACGATATATCAGTATGCAATGGGCCCCTACCCTGACTGGCACAGGCTTGCATGGGGAGCATCTTTTGTTATTGTTATTTTTGTTCTTTTGTTCAATATAGCTGGGAGATTTTTTATAAAAAAGAGGCTTAAAAAATGAGTGATGTTCTCATTGAGGTAAAGCATTTAAATTTCTATTACGGTTCAGTCAAAGTTTTAAAGGATATAAATTTAAATGTTGAAAAAAATAATATAACTGCTTTAATTGGTCCTTCTGGTTGCGGCAAAACAACCTTTTTAAGGTGTTTCAACAGAATGCACGACCTCTATAAGGGCAACAGATATGAGGGTGAGATTCTCCTTAATGGCGAAAATCTACTGAAAACTCAAGACTTGATAGCCTTGAGAAGCAAAGTGGGAATGGTTTTTCAGAAGCCCACACCGTTTCCCATGTCAATATTTGACAATGTGGCTTATGGTTTGAAGCTGAAAGGGATTAAGAAGAAGAGTGAGGTTGAAGATATAGTCGAGCGCTCCCTTATGCAGGCTGCTCTCTGGGATGAAGTTAAAGATAAACTCTCAAGTCCTGCAACATCACTCTCTGGAGGGCAACAGCAAAGACTTGTAATAGCAAGGGCTCTGGCGGTTGAGCCCGATATAATTCTATTTGATGAACCCACAAGTGCACTTGACCCAATTGCAACTGCAAAGATAGAGGAGCTTTTAACCCATCTTAAGGATATTACAACCATACTGATTGTTACCCACAACATGCAGCAGGCTGCAAGGGTTTCGGAATACACGGCGTTTATGTTTCAAGGGGAGCTCATTGAGTTTGATAGAACTGAGAAAATTTTTACAAATCCCAGAGAGGAATTGACAGAAAAGTACATTACAGGTAGATTTGGATAAAAGGAGTATGAAGTGGTAGTTGGTATTGAAGAGGATATAAGGGAGCTTAAGCTCAAGGTTTCAAAGATGGCAAAACTTGCAGAAGAGATGACAGAAAAGTCTATTTATGGACTGGTTAACGGTGATAGAGAGGCTCTAAATGAGGTGATAAAACAGGATAGAGAGGTTGATAGAATTGATAATGAAATAGATGAGCATGTGATTACAATTTGTGCCCTCAAGCACCCAGAGGCGGGGGATTTGAGATTTATCACTGCTTCATTAAAGATAAATGTAGCTATTGAAAGAATTGCAGACAATGCTGTGAATATTGCAGAGTGGTCGGAAAAGATTATAAACAAGCCCAGGATTATGGAGTACGGTGACATTGTTCAGATGAAAAACTTAGCAATGGATATGTTTAAAAGGGCTCTTCATGCATTCTTTGAGAAGGATGTGGAGAGCAGTAAAAAAGTGATTGAGATGGACGACCTTGTTGATGCAAAGGAACTACATATAATGAAAGAGTTGATTAAGCTCTCTTATGCAAGCACATCCTACATAAAATCGGCTTTGAGGCTCACATTTATTGCCAGGGCTCTTGAGAGGATAGCAGATCAGGCTACAAATATTGCTGAACTTGCCACTTTTGTAGCAACAGGTGAAGTGGTAAAGCATAAAAGGTTGAAACAGTGAATGAAATAATTACGGTTATCGAGGACGACCCCCATATATCTGAGTTGATAGAGTTTAATTTGAAGAAAGAGGGCTACGAAACATATATTTTCGATAATGCCAACGATGCCCTGATATTCTTGGGGGGCAGCAAGCCAGACCTGATTATTCTTGATTTAATGCTACCGGGACTACAGGGCGAGGATTTTGTTAAATTTGTTAAATCAAAAGATGAGCTGAAGGAGATACCAATACTTATTTCTACAGCAAAAACAGATGATGAGCTTTTTGTAAAACTCCTTGAGTCAGGTGCTGACGATTTCATAGTAAAACCTTTCAGTGTTAAGGTTCTTGTGGCAAAGGTTAAGGCTATTTTAAGAAGAGCCTTTGACCAAAGCAACAACACCATCTCCTTATCTGGAATTGAACTGAACCCAGAAAGCTTTGAGGTCTATATTGATGGTAAACAGATAGAATTGACAAAGACTGAGTTTCTCATTCTTGAGCTTCTTCTTAGAAAGCCCAATAAGGTGCTGTCAAGGGAGTATATCTTGAACCATGTGTGGGGCGGAGATGTGGATGTTGGAGATAGAACGGTTGATGTACACCTGTCCAAATTAAGAAAAAAGCTTGGCAACAAGGGTAATCTAATAAAATCTATTCCGAGAATTGGGTATAAGTTAAAGGCACAACAGTGAGAAGATTTGTTAAAATTTTTACTATATTGCTACTCTTTCAATTTGCAACAACAGGGCTTGTGGGTGTTCTTTTCTTTAAGCACTCAATTGACTTAACTGTATTTTTAAACAAACTCTCCATACTGTTTATCTTTCTTTTTATCTTATCGCTTTTTGCCTCATATTTTATTGTTAGAAGGGAGGAGGAGGTTTATAACTCAATAGCTTCACTAATCAATCAGATTAAAGACGAAAAAGAGTTTGTAATTCCAGAAACAGACGATGAGGTTCTCTATAAAATTTACTCTGCAATAAAAAGGATTTACAACATTCTTAAAGCTCAGAAAGAAAAAATAGTTGAGGAAAAAGAGAGGCTAAACTCCCTTATTAATAATTTACGAGAGGGGCTCATTGTTGTTGATAGGAAGGGTAATATCAAGTTAGTCAACCGTGCGGCAATATCGATTTTGAACTTAAAGGGGGACAAGGGTAATATATTTGATATCTGCGATGATTATAATATTCTTACTACCATTGAGAAAGTGCTAAACTCTGGCAAAGAAGAGAAGCTAAAGCTTGGAGAGTTGGTGCTATTTATTAAGATACATGTTGTCGATGGTGATTATATTCTCCTTATTGAGGACATTACAAGAAGAGAGAGATATCAACAGATGAAAACGAGGTTTTTTGAAGAGGCTTCCCATGAATTAAAAACGCCTATAACCTCAATTATGGGGTTTTCAGAAACATTGTTGGAAAACCAAAACTTAGATGATGGAACTAAAGAGAAGTTTTTAAAATATATTTACAAGAACTCAAAACATTTAACAGAGCTTATAGAGGATATATTGACTTTACACAGACTGGAAAAGGAAAAGAGCGTTAAGAAAGGTGAGTGTAATCTCGTTGAAATTGAGAACGAACTTAAAGCCTCGTTCTCCAAGCCTGTATTAGAAAAGGGGATGGAGCTATCTGTTGAATGTGATAAGAGAGTAGTTCCCATACCGTGTGAGTATATTAAAACTGTTTTATGGAACCTTACGGACAATGCAGTAAAGTTTACCGACAATGGGTATGTTAGGGTGAAGTGTGTATCCTCGGATGGGCATTTAATTTTAACGGTAAGTGACAGTGGGATGGGTATAAGCCCAGATGAGCAAAAGTTCATTTTTGAGCGATTTTACACATCAAAGGTCAGTAGAGATAGAAGATTGAACGGAACGGGGCTTGGTCTTTCCATTGTGAAACATGTTGTAGAGAAACTCAAC
Source organism: Desulfurellaceae bacterium (assembly GCA_015486965.1). GTDB lineage: Bacteria > Campylobacterota_A > Desulfurellia > Desulfurellales > Hippeaceae > Hippea. Next base: position 1,324 of record WFQQ01000185.1, on the reverse strand, counting down.
GGTCATATTGAGCTATTGAGTGAAAAGGGCAAAGGCAGTATATTTAAAATTTCAATTCCTTTTCAAGGTTAGAAGTTGATTTTTTCTGCGTATTTCCCTAAAAATGGTAACTCCTTCTCTTTACCTTGAATTGCGTTTACAATCCCAACTATAGAGAGAGCGAGTAGAAACAGCCAGCCGATAAAGTAAATTAAGAACCCTAAAACAGGTATTAGGCTTAGTATGAACCCAGCAATTGACCATATAACCGTTGCAACGAGCAGAACAAGACCCTGCTTAATGTGAAACTTGGTAAAGGGATTATCCTTCTGAAGCAGAATGGGTAGTATTATTAAAATACCGAGATAGGACAACCAAGCTATGCCTTTAGCCTCTTCAATAGGGCTTTTCTCTTCCATTTTCCACCTCTTTTTACTTTGATTATATTTAGTTATATATTTATAACAAACTGTCCCAGTTTTTTCAAGTCTTAATGAATTTTCTAAGGAGTCTTATTTCCTTATCCCAGATGGAGTTGTCTGGGGTTTCAAGAATCAATGGAATATTGTCTGTTCTATCATCTTCAATGATGAGTTTAAACGCATCCAAGCCAATAAAACCCCTGCCTATGCTTTCATGTCTATCTTTCCTTGAACCTATAGGATGCTTTGAATCATTGAGGTGCATGCCTTTTAGATACCTAAATCCCACTACCTTTCCGAATTCCTCCATGGTGTTGCTATAACTTTTCTCATCCCTTATATCGTATCCAGCTGCAAACATGTGGCAGGTATCGAGACATACCCCTACCCTATCTTTCCTTTTGATTTTCCCTATAATCTCTGCAAGCTGTTCAAACTTGTGTCCATAGACTGTACCCTCCCCTGCAGTTATCTCTAACACAACCACCACATCTTCAACCTGCTCCAAAGCAAGCTCTATGCTTTCTACCATAAGCTCAACACACTCATTCTCAGTTATCTTATTTAAATGGGCTCCTGGGTGAACATTCAGGTACTTCAAACCAAGTTCTTTTACCCTGCCCATCTCCTCTAAAAAAGCTTTTCTCGAGAGCTTGAGTTTTTCTGTATCCGGAGAACAGAGGTTTATCAAATAACTTGCATGTGGTAGGATTTTATCCATTTCGAAAGATAGCTCTTTTATGTTTTGGTTGAATTTATCTATATTGCTTTTGGTGTATGGTTTTGCATTCCATTGTCTCTGGTTCCTTGTAAAAAGGGCAAAAGCGTTGGCACCTATTCTGTTTGCGTTGATGGGAGCGTTTTCAACACCACCTGCTATACTTACATGCGCACCCAAAAATTTCATTGTAGAATACTATCAA
>WFQQ01000184.1 GCA_015486965.1 Desulfurellaceae bacterium | reverse complement strand
CCTTTAAAGAAGGGTTAAAAAACACAGCACATCTCCCTTTATCTGTTCTTATAGTCCCAAAAAATTCCCACCTATACTTTTCATTGTAAGCATTAACCAAAGTTGGAATTCCATCAATCTTTTTTAAGATAAATAAAATATGATTTTTTTCTGTTTTAGTTGAATACATTTTAGAAATAGCATTTATTTCTTTCTTATTTACAGGTTTTACATTCCATACATTAAAATTACTTACACTATTGAGATTGAATGTTTTTACAACAATTGGCTCAACACGGGGAATATTAAATACAAAATCGCTTTTTGTTGAGACTCTCCTTATCTTCAATACATTCGCACCGTAATATATAGTTAAAAGTATGGCAACACACAAAGATAGGTATAATTCACCTTTCTTCATTTCTGTTTTCCTTTAAGCTTGTAGCATCTAATAATCGCTGTCACAGACAGCTTGCTCGAAAAAGCTGAAGCTGAGACTGAAACAGTTTCAAATTTTAAGAGTTTTTGAAATTTAGTTAAATCCTTCAAAAACTTTCCTAACTGAGAGGGATAGCCTTTAACTGTCATAGATATCGGCAAAACTACATAGCCATCTTTGTCTTCCTTTAAACCCCAGTTCACTCTGATGAGTTGCATTCCGTCATGTAACGATGTCTTCTTAATAAATGCCTGAATATTGCTCATAGCAGCCGATGCTGGTGTGTTTGGAGAGAAAAAGAGTTTCCTGTTTTCTCTGGAAACTTTTATATATTTCGGAAACAGCTTCTCTATATCTCTTGATTTCTCTTTTATAAACTCCTCTTCTGAAATTGCTTTTCTTAAGTGTTTTAACATGAGCATCTCAAAAGGTATCTTATCCACATAAGGTTTAACACCAAAAATATAAATGGCCAACAAAACCAAAATAAAAAGCAGCCGCTTATCAGCCATGTTTCCTTTCCTTTAAAAGCAGCTTGAGCCTGCCTATTTCCTTTGTTTTATCTCTAAAATACTGAGATGTACTTATTATCTGAACATCCTTGAAAAATTTTGTAGACAAAAGCTCATTTGCGAGTGATGAGGTTGATGAAGATATCACCTCAAGTTCCACCTCACCCTCATATTGATTATACATGCGAATTTTGGCTTTATTTTTTAGCACGATTCTCGCAACTAAATCCAATGTTTCAGGAAAAGAAGGATATTTCAGTTCAGAAGCGACGAAAGTTTTAAAAAATTTGCTCTCATTTTTCAGTAATTCAAACTTTTTTTTAATCTTTTTATTTTCCACCTTTAGCGTAATAAGTTCATCCTTACTCCTTTTAATTTGAGAATGAATATAAACATACATAGATAAACCATAGACATTAATTAGAAACAGTGCCACTATCGTGGGAATCTTTATGGTTTCATAACCTCTTTCAAGGAGAACTTTTGGATTCAAGTCTATGGAACGGGAAAATCTCAGGATAGAACTCAAACTGACTTTTAGGCTGATTGTATCATCTATCTCAATAATATCAGCATTGTCAAGAGAATACTTTTTTCTTATGAGTTCCAAATACTCACTGTTAATTTCACCTTTCCTGCAGAATTGGGCTTCTAAAGAGCTATTTTTAATTATTAAAACACAGCTTTTCCCTTTTGCACTCTTTAAAATCACAGCACTACCCTTGCCTTTGAAAGTCTCATATATCAAAAAAGCCTCTGGCACATACAACTTCTTTCCAAGCCTGAGCCCAGTAAACCAGATAAATAGTTTATCTTTCTCTTTATAAAACACAAAATCCCCATCTTTAAAAATAGACAGTTGAGAGTAGTTTAATCTTATCAACTCCTTGGTTGGTTTCACTTTCTCTGCAATATCAACAATTACAAGCTGAGTTTCCTCTATAGGTAGTATTTCAAAAAATCTACTCACCGGTGATTTCAATTTTTCCATAGCAACACTTTAAATGGAGATTTATCTCCAGTATTGAAAGATATTACACACTTCCTCTTCTCCAAAGCTTTATTGAATCTTATAGAAACCTGTATGTCAAGAACAAAAGTTGGGAAAGTTTGATAATAAGCGGGGTCAAGCATTTTGCCGGTCTCTTTCTCTAAGTCATCCAAACTCAACTCTTTATTTCTCTCTTTAAATCTTAAAGAGTTGAGCAAGTTGTATGGTATACCTGTTGCAGAAGACAACATAGCCTTGTCCATGGTACTCAAGTTAAAGTGCCATTTGGGGGCAAGAATTAGGTATCTCTTTAAAAAGTTAAAAGTTTTGTTGTCCATGCCCCTCACAAGCTTTAGCTCATAAATAGATTGAAGGGCAAATGAGTTCCTCGGCGTGTATCTATAGCCCTTGCTCCTGTAGTATTGAGATTCTGCCCCATTTAGGTGAATCAGGTTATCCTTATCAAGCCAGTCTAAGATGCTATCTCTTATAATGGCGATTCTTTGACTACTAACATTATCCAATTTTAAAAGGTTTGAAATCACCTCCGGATTGATAGCCCAGATACTCATCATGCTTCCTGCGTCTCTGATAGTGACTATTGTGTTGTTGTCTATCTTCTGCGATAGACCATTTATGTATATCTTTGCTGGTAAACCTTTTACAGAAGGATTTTCGACACTATCTGATGTAAATCTGCCCGTTGAAGCATAAAACTCTACTTCATTAATCAGAGATTCTGCGCGGAACTTTGCGTTGAGTTTATCGAGCAGCATATTGGAGGATTCAACAATGCTTCTGTTGACACCAACAACAAATAAAGTAATTGCCATGGCAATCAAAGATATTATAAGTGCAATTATAATCGCTGAACCTCTATTTTGTGAGAGCGTAAAAGTATGCCGCATAATCCTTCTTCTTTTTGAAATTGGATTCCACTTTAAAATAGAATGTCCAGTGCTTACCATTCTGTGTCAGATCAATTTTTATCATTCTTGGCACCTTTCCCTTCACAAAGTGAACCATACCTCCATCTGAGAGGTATGAAATATCTAAATCTTCCACACCTCCCATCAAAAATGTGCTTTTTGTTTTACTCTTAACAAAGTATGGGTCTTTATAATTGTTGTACCTTGCATAGACATCAACTCTATCAAGCTTCAAAGTGCCATTATCAAGATAAAGCTTACACAGCATAGGACCGTTTTTGCCCATGGTGATAAACTTTATCCTGTTCTTTTCTCCATAAAAGTAATCAAAAAACTTTTTATCCCCAATGATGTTCTTTTTCTCACCAACAAAATAGAATATACTTTTTAGCGTGTCGTTAAGACATGAAAAACCCATAGCCTGTTTGGGATATGGCATAACTATCTTTTTAATGATACCAATATTAAAGCGGAAAGAATAAGCGGCAAGTGCAATTAATATAGAAAAGATTGTTATCGATATGAGCAGCTCTATTAATGTAAAGCCTCTTTTCATGTTTTTTTCAACTTGACATAACTGGTTACATAAAGAACAAAGCTTTTATTTGCTATATCTATCTTAACCCTATAAAGAGTCAGGAGAAAAGAACCGAAGTTGCCACTTGTCTTTTCTGTTAAACCGTAAACATAATTCCTCTTGGATGCCACTTTTCTTATGGTTATATGGTAGTTAAGTCCGTTTATCGTTCCATCTCTTTCTGTTAGACCATCCAGCTTCTCACTCTCTATCTTGTTCATCAAAGATAGTGCCGAAATGAAGATTTTTTCATATTTTTCTTGTTTCAACTTGTAATTTGTGTACTGCCTGTAAGCTAAAGAAACAGTAACGATGGATAAAAACAGTATAACAGAGGCAACAAGCACCTCAATTAAAGTAAAACCTTTATTTGATGGCATATTTAATGTTGCCACAGATTATGTAATCTTTTGAAAGCTTGCACTCAGAGTCGCTTAAAAAGGAGTAAAACCTCTCTTTTTTAACAACACTCTTTTGCCTTGCCATCGAGAGTAACTTATCAAACTTCTCAACACTCTTGTAAGCAACAGGTGCAACAATTGCAGAGGTTATTGCTATTATTAAGATAACTATGAGCATCTCTATTAAAGTGAAACCCCTATGAGACATTTGTTAAACTCAAAACGGCAAGCATTATTGATACAACTATTAAACCTATGAAAACACCCAACATAACAATCATTGCAGGCTCTAAGAATACCATGGCTCGTGAAATCTTTATCTTAAAATCCTCAAGGTGCTTTTCGCCTAATTTTGAGAACACCTCGCCAAGGGTTGCAGAACTCTCACCAACTGCTACAAGTGAAACCACATCATCAGGTATTATGCTATACTTTGACCATGTATCACTTATCTTAATGCCCCTCTTTACATTCTCGGCGGTTTGTAAAACTATATTTTTCAAATTTCTATGGCTTGTAATTTTTGCGGCAAGCCGTAGAGCGCGTCCAATATCAACACCACCCTCAAGCATAGCGCCAAGGGAAGAGCAGAGGTTTGCAATGTGAAACTCTAAAGCTATATCTTTAAGAAAGGGCAAACCCTGGATAAAGTCCAGAATAAGCCTTCTTGGTTTCTCAAGACTAAACACAAACACTATCAAAGCAATAAACATAAAGAAGAGAGACAAAACCATACCCATGTTGTTGTGTATAAACATACCAAAGCCTATAAAAACTTTTGAAAGAGCGGGCAGAGTTTTAAACTCCTTGGGTGTAAATATGGATGAAAATCGCGGAAGAATGAAATAGGCGACAAAAAATATTGCGACGATACTGACAAAAACAAGGAATATTGGATACCCCAGGGCTGATATTGTATCACGCTTGATTTTTAACCTAAACTGCAGATGTTTCGATACATCCTTCAGTGCCTGCTGGACATTGCCAACCTCTTCACCAACAGATATGATGTTAATGTAAAAATCGCTTACGGGAATCCTTTTCTCTTTAAGCACATTCTTAATTGCAACAGATAGCTGGTTACCCTCTTTGAGCTGGGTTAAAACCATTTCCCATATTTCAACTGAAGCCTCTTTCTTGGTGTTCTTTATCATTGTTGATATAGCTTTATCAATCTGCAAACCGGCTGATACAAGATAGGAAAGTTCTTCAACCTCTGTAGCAAAGTCCTCTATTGTATATTTTCCTCTCTTTTTCTTTCTCTTGGATTCACGAACGGAAACTATGAATATGCCTTCCTTTTGCAAACTCCTAATAAGCTCATCTTTGCTGCCTAAGAACTCACCCGTAACTCTTTCTCCGTTTTTTGTTACACCAACATACTCAAGAATCATTTAGGTGACCCTCAAAACCTCTTCAATGGTGGTTTTACCTTCCAAAACCTTTAAAAGCCCATCTTCTCTCATAGTTCTATAACCGAGCTTATTCATATCGTCAAAATTTGTGTCCCTATCAAACTCTTTCTGCAACCTTTCATCAAACGGTGCTACCTCTGCTATAACTGTTCTCCCCCTGTATCCTGTGTAGTTGCAGAATTTACAGCCCTTTCCCCTTTTGGGCGATATGCTGGGGACTTTGTACTTCTCTATAAGCCTATCAAAATCATACATTTTCCATAAACTATCAGGAATTTCACTATCCTGAGCACAGTGAGAACACACTGTCCTAACAAGCCTTTGAGCCATAACACCTATAACAGATGCTTTAATCAAAAACCACTCGACCCCCATATCAAGGAGCCTTGTAATGGATGCCAATGCCGAGTTTGTGTGAAGGGTGGATAGAACAAGGTGTCCCGTTAGAGAAGCCTGTATTGCCATCTCGGCCGTCTCCAAATCCCTAATCTCACCCACCATAATTATATCAGGGTCCTGTCTTAAAATGTTTCTTAAAGCCGTGGCAAAGGTTCTGCCAATCTCAGACTTAACCTGAACCTGGTTAATGCCTTCAAGCTCATACTCAATAGGGTCTTCCACCGTAATTATCTTCACCTCATCTGAGTTTAACTCTGAAAGTATGGAGTAAAGGGTTGTTGTTTTCCCGCTTCCTGTTGGACCTGTTGTTAGAAATATACCGTTTGGTTTCCTTGAAATTTTTCTGATAACCTCAACATGATCCTCATAGAAACCCAGATTATCTAAGGAGTACGATGTGCTTTCCTCAAAAAGTATTCTCAAAACAAAGCTCTCGCCATACTGTGTTGGCAGAGATGATGCCCTTATATCTATCGGTTTACCCGCTATCCTTACGGCAATTCTACCGTCTTGAGCAAGTCGTGTTTCTGCAATGTTCATCCCACTCAACAGCTTCAACCTTGCAATAACGGCAAGTTTCAAATTATTTGGGATATAATCAAATGTTTTCAAAACACCGTCCACTCTGAACCTTACACGCATTTTGGTTTTCAAAGACTCAAAATGGATATCTGTGGCATTAAAATCTACAGCCTTTGTAAGGATAGAATTGACAAGCTTTATTACTGGCGCCTCAGATGCAAGCTCTTTGAGTCTATCTATCTCCTCATCTATATCCAAAGCAAGCTCTTCTTCCTTTGCAATTATATCCTCTTTTACCTTTGAAACAGCTTTTTGCAAATTCTCCTCTGTTGTCAGGATGACCTCAACGGATTTAGAAGTTGCATCCTCAATAAGTGAGAACAGCTCAATCTGTAGTGGGTCGTTTGTTAAAACATATACAGTATCTTCCGTTTCCTTAATCGGAAAAACATTGTTGTTAACAAACAACTCCCTGTTTAAACCGATGTCTAAAACTTCAACATTCTCAAGCTCTCTCAAAAACTCAACACCGAACTGATAAGAGAGGGCATCTAAAAGCTGCTCCTCCGTTATGACGCCCATATTCATCAATACTCTGCCAATCCTCACATGCTGACCGTAGGTTTTCTGTATTTCCAATGCCTTATCTATATCTTCTTCACTCAAATATCCTTTCTTTATAAGTATCTGTCCGATTAGCTCTTTTTTAATGTTCATCACTGCCAGCTTGTTATATCTGCATTGTCGCCTGTGCCACCGGGTTTTCCATCTGCACCCAAAGAGTACAAATCATAGGGACCGTGTTCACCGGGACTTTTATAGACATAGGGATTTCCCCAAGGGTCTTCTTTGACAGGCTTTGGCAAGTAAGGTCCATCCCATTTTTTTATATTCCCAGGATTTTCCCACAGCACCTTTAAGCCCTCCTGTGTCGTTGGATACCTACCTACATCAAGTCTGAAGGCATCTAAAGCTGTCTCTATCATCTGAATCTGAGCCTTGGCTGTTTTCCTTTTAGAGGATTCAAGCTTATTGAAGAGCTTAGGCGCAACAAGAGAAGCGAGAAGACCGATTATAATCATAACTACAAGCAGCTCAATAAGTGTAAACCCTTTGTTATTCCCTTTTTTCATTTTTTGAAACCTCCTTTAAACGTAACACTTATACCATAGCTAATTTTAATCTTCAATAACTCCCCTTCAAGGACAAAACAGAATAAATTGTTTTCAAGATTATCACTATGTCCAAGCCAACTGACCAATTTCTCACATACCAGACATCCATCATAACGCGCTCGTTGTAGCTTACATCGTT
>WFQQ01000183.1 GCA_015486965.1 Desulfurellaceae bacterium | reverse complement strand
TTTGTGTCCCGCTGCAAGGCTTGAAACACCTATTGCATGAACATCGTTCTCAACCGCCATCTTGGCAGCCTCATCAGGGGTCTGGAACATGGGACCCACATCCACATCAAATCCCATATCTGCATAAGCAGATGCAACAACCTTAGCTCCCCTATCGTGTCCATCCTGCCCCATCTTTACAATCAGAACCCTTGGTCTTCTACCCTCTTCCTTTTCAAACTCCTCAATCTCCCTTTGAATCTCTTTAAACTCCTCTCTATCCTTTATTAAACTACCGTAAGCCCCGCTCACCAACCTTATTTTGGGCTGATACCTGCCAAAGACCTTCTCCATAGCGTAAGATATCTCCCCTAATGTAACCCTGAGCCTTGCTGCTTCTATAGCAACCTCAAGTAGATTTCCACCCTCTTTTGCAACCTTTGTTATTTTATTGAGAGCCTTTTCAACCTTCTCATTATCACGCTCAGCCTTGATTTTCTTAAGTCTTGCTATCTGCTTCTCACGGACTGCCGTATTGTCTATATCCAAAACCTCAACCTTCTCATCCTCTTCCTCAGGGATTACATATTTGTTAACACCTACTATAACAAATTCACCCTTATCTATCAATGCCTGTCTCTTTGCGGCAGACTCCTCAATCCTCATCTTAGGCATTCCAGTCTCTATAGCTTTTGTCATTCCACCCATCTGTTCTATCTCATCTATAATCTTTTTAGCCTCTCTAATGAGAGCGTGTGTCAACGATTCAATAAAGTATGAACCGCCTAAGGGATCGACACTCTTGCAAACATTACTCTCCTCCTGAATTATCAACTGGGTGTTCCTTGCAATACGAGCGGAAAATTCTGTGGGGAGCGCTATAGCTTCATCCAAGGCGTTTGTATGCAGAGACTGTGTTCCACCGAGAACAGCCGCCATCGCCTCTATTGTAGTCCTAATTATGTTGTTGTAGGGCTGCTGAGCAGTCAGACTCCATCCCGAGGTCTGGCAGTGGGTTCTTAATGCCATTGAGCGAGGGTTCTTAGGGTTAAACTGACTCATAAGCTCAGCCCAGAGGAACCGTGCAGCCCTGAGTTTCGCTATCTCCATAAAGAAATTCATACCTATACCAAAAAAGAATGAAAGCCTCGGCGCAAACGAATCTATATCGAGACCTCGTTTCAGAGCTGTCTTTACATACTCAAGGCCATCTGCCAGTGTAAATGCAAGCTCAAGTACGGCATTCGCCCCAGCCTCCTGTATGTGGTATCCGCTTATGCTTATCGAGTTAAACTTAGGCATATTCTTACTTGTGTATTCTATTATATCTGCAACTATTCTCATTGATGGCTGGGGTGGATAGATGTATGTATTCCTAACCATAAACTCCTTTAAAATATCATTCTGTATGGTTCCCGAAAGCTGGCTCTGTTTAACACCCTGCTCCTCTGCAGCAACGATATAAAATGCCATGACGGGGATTACGGCACCATTCATTGTCATGGACACAGAAACCCTATCAAGCGGTATCCCGTCAAAAAGTATCTTCATATCCTCAACCGTATCTATGGCAACGCCTGCCTTTCCAACATCACCAACCACACGCGGATGATCTGAATCGTAACCCCTATGAGTTGCAAGGTCAAAAGCCACAGAGAGCCCCTGCTGACCCTGGGCAAGCGCTTTTTTATAAAAGGCATTTGACTCCTCCGCGGTGGAAAAACCCGCATACTGTCTAATAGTCCAAGGTTTTACGGTATACATTGTAGCTCGAGGTCCCCTGATGAACGGAGGAAATCCTGGGAATGTATCTATGTACTTGAGCTTTTCCAGATCTTCTTTTGTATAGAGGGGATAAATATCTATACCCTCAGGAGACCTCCAGATCAAATCCTCAAAGCTCTTATTTGCCCTTGCTGCCTCTTTCTCTGCCGCTCTTTTCCACTCCTCCATAGTTATTTTTTTAAACTCCATTGCCACCCTCCTTATTGAATTGTGTATTTACTCAGATTTTACAAATAATCGAATGGATTTTCAAATATAAAGGAAGTTTATTTTATTTTGACAGACTTACATATCTTACTTGCCAATGCAGAAGCAGCCAATGCATAATTAATCGTGCCGTTATAACTCTTTAAAACCCAGAAGTTTTTATACACCCTGAAACAGACAGAACGGCTCTTTGAATCGTAAAGTTTTAAAATGTTGGCACCCTTTTCTTTGCAATTTTTAAGCCTTTCTAAAACCTTGCCACCTGTAATCCACCCATGCTTCTTTAGATAGTTAGCAACACTTGCTAAAGCATCGGGGAGCTCATCAAGGGAAAGACCATCGCCGTTAAAGTCAATGCCGTATCTATCAACATTGGAAGGCATAAACTGAGCTATACCAAGTGCACAGGTTATCGAGCCTTTAACCTTGAAAGGGTCTATCTTGTGCCTGTATGTGTAAACTATGTAGCTTTTAAGCTCAGATAAAAAATATCCTTTTCTCCTTGAATAGAGGGCAAGACTGTAAAGCGAGTTTAAGCAGTTGTTTTTCAACTTAACCCTTCCAAACTCCGTCTCTATGCTCAAAATAGCCACTATAACACATGGGTTCACACCAAACCTCTTATCAACTTCAAAAAGGAGTTTTTTATGCTCCCTGAAAAATTCAATTCCCTCAGAAATCCTTCTACCATTAACAAATAACTGCATAAATTTATCAAAGGGCATTACCGTTTCCGGTGCATGAGCCACCCTTAAAGCAAACTCCTTAACAGAAGGAACAACCTTAGCGTGGGATAGTACATATATAGTGTACTTTTCAGGGACAGAGTATTTGCTTTTAAGCTCTAACGCAATAGAGTTTAAATCCAAAGCATGGGCTAAGCTTAAAAACAAGAAAAAGTAAAAAAGCGCAAGTAAACCCTTTACCATGGCAAATTATAACAAAAAACATGATAAATATAAACGCCTTTTTAGTTTCTAAAGGCTATTAATGGTTTATTTGCAAGTGGACGAGATTTTGCTAAAATAGGCTCAAATCACGAGTTGGAGGGGGAATGAAAAAGGCAGCTGTTATAAGTGTATATGATAAAAGCGGTGTTGTGGATTTTGCCGAGTTTTTAGAAAGCAGAGGCTACACCATAATCTCTACAGGTTCAACGGCAAAGGTTTTAAAAGATAACGGCTTAAATGTTTTGGAAGTCGAATCCTACACAGGTGTAAAGGAGATGCTTTCAGGCAGGGTTAAAACCCTTCATCCCAAAATACATGGTGGAATCCTATTTCAGAGGGACAATACCGAACATGTGAAAACCGTGGAGAAAATGGGGATACTCAACATTGAGGTGGTGGTAGTTAACCTGTATCCATTCGAGCATGTGGCTTTAAAAACAGATATAGAAGATAAACTGATTGAAAACATAGATATTGGCGGTCCTGCACTTTTAAGGGCTGCAGCCAAAAATTACAAAGATGTGCTTGTGGTTTACGATCCTGAGGACTACAAATGGGTCATGGAAAACTTCGATGGTATAGATAAAAAAGTGAGAAGGGAGTTTGCACTAAAGGTCTTTGCCAAAACCTCGTTCTACGATGGACTTATAGTTGAAAAACTCTCAAACAGCCCAAATTTTAAAGAGGTAGGCATTCCCATTAAAAGAAAAATGAATCTAAGATATGGAGAGAATCCTCACCAGAGTGCATT
>WFQQ01000182.1 GCA_015486965.1 Desulfurellaceae bacterium | reverse complement strand
TGGTTTTATAGTGCAAGTATAATCCCTCCTGGGTCGGTTTGTTGTAATAAGGTGCAACAGACAGTATTGCATCAGCTCCAGCACCCTTTGCTATATTGGCAAGCTCAATAACCTTTTTTGTGTTATTCGTGCCCGCACCCGCAAGCACCGGCACCTTGCCCTTACACTCTTCTACGGTAATCCCAATCACCTTCTCATACTCATCAAGCTCCATGGTTGCAGCCTCACCCGTTGTCCCACACGGCACAAGTCCATCAATCCCCGCCTCAATCTGTCTTCTAATGAGCTTCCTAAAAGCCTCTTCGTCCACCTTTCCACCTTTAAAAGGCGTAACGATAGCAGTCATTGCCCCCTTTAACTCGAACATGACACCCCCCTTATAAATTTAATAGTTCCAAGCCTCATCAATCATGGTTCCTATATAGGTTAGCATTGCATCACCCTCTAAATAAACCCTCTCGACTTCTCCTCCATTCACCTCAACATACACCTTTAAAATCTTACCGCTCCTTGTTATCACCTGAACAGGTGAATCGCTTAAATCCTTAAGAACAGCAATAACAGCCGCCGCCGTGGAACCAGTCCCACACGCAAGCGTCTCGTCTTCCACACCCCTTTCGTATGTCCTTATTTTAAGTGTGTTTCTATCAACAACCTCCACGAAGTTCGCATTTGTCCCTGCATCTTTAAAATATTCATGGTACCTTGTTTTCCTTCCAATTCCCACCACATCCACGCTTTCAACATCGCCAACAAAGTAAACCACATGTGAGACGCCAGTATCTATAAAACTCGCTTTAAGCTCTATTCCGTCTAACTGAATCTCTTCTTTGTAATCCTTTGGTTTCGTAAGCTGAACCTTTACGGTGTTTAACCCTGTAATCTCAGCCTCGATAACACCTGCAAGCGTGGAAAACTTCATCTTAAGTGGCGCAATTCCGTTCAAAAAGGCAAATCGGGCTGCACACCTTGAACCGTTGCCACACATCTCAACTTCACTGCCATCACTATTAAAAAACCGCCATCTAAAATCGTAATTTTCATCTTTTTCTATTAGAATCAACCCATCGGCACCCACAGATTCCCTTCTCTTGCAAACCCGCCTCACAAACTCCTGAACCGGAATTTCAACGGTATTTTCTATAATGTTCTCTCTATTGTTTATTATGATAAAATCGTTCCCACTTCCGTTCATCTTAAAAAAAGGTATCTTCTTCATAATGTTTCACCCCTTATCAAATCATCAAGTGTCTCTCTCTTTCTTACAACTCTGAAACTGCCATCCTCCACAAGCACCTCTGCAGGTTTTGGTCTTGAGTTATAGTTGCTTGCCATCGTAAAACCGTAAGCTCCAGCACTAAAAACAGCTATACACTCACCGTTTTCCACATCTTCAATCTCATAATCCCGTGCAAAGAAATCGCCCGTCTCACAGATAGGCCCAACTATATCACAGACCACCTTCTCCCTGCCCTTTTTCACAACAGGCTCTATTTTATGGTAAGCGTTGTAAAGTGATGGCCTCAAAAGGTCGTTCATACCCGCATCCACTATCATGAACTTTTTGTTTACATTGGTTTTGTGATAAACAACCCTGCTAACCAGAATGCCACCATTTCCGACAAGAAATCTTCCCGGCTCAAAAACAAGCTTTACATCAAAACCTTCAAAGGCAGATTCTACCTGTCGGGCATACTCATCCAAAGACGGCTCTTTATCCTCCTCTTCATTGTAAACAATGCCAACTCCACCACCCACATCTACAACGGACACACTAACTCCCCTTTTTTCAAGCTCTCTGATTAACTCTGCAATTCTCAAGGAAGCATCGTATATAGGCGTTGTATCTAAAAGCTGGCTTCCAATATGAAACTGAACGCCTACAATCTCCACACCGTCAAGCTTTTCTGCCTCAAGGTAGAGTTCCAAAGCCTCATTATAGGGCACCCCAAACTTGTTCTTTTTTAGTCCAGTTGAGATGTATGGATGGGTTTTGGGGTCAACATCGGGGTTAATCCTAAACGATATGGGAGCTCTCTTTTCCACTCTCTTTTCCACTCTCTTTGCAACACTGTTAATGGTGTAAAGTTCATCCTTAGACTCAACATTAAACATAAAAATCCCATTGGAAAGAGCGTATTCAATCTCACCCTCAGTTTTTGCAACACCACTAAAGACTATCTTTTTTGGCTCGATCCCAGCTTTTAAAGCCCTGAATAGTTCACCCTTCGAAACAATATCTGCACCTGCACCAAGCTTTGCAAATGTATTTATAACGGCTAAATTGCTGTTGGCTTTAACCGCAAAGCAGACCAGATGTTCTCTTTTAAAAGCACCACTAAATCTTTTAAATTGTTCAACAAAGTGCTTTTTAGAGTATATATAAACCGGTGTTCCCACCTCTTCGACAATATCTCTGACCTTGACACCATCTGCGACAAGTTCCCCGTTTTCATAATAGAAACCCATTTCGCCTCCCCTCATGTTTTTAAAGTATTCTATTTAAATAACTGACAAAATGCAATACTTCGATATGTTCGCCCCTCGCCCTTATGCCACCCTCTATCTGCATCATACACCCAGGGCATGCTGTTATAAGCACCTGCAAGGACGCTCTTTGTATGTTTAAAAGCTTCTCTTTAAGCAGAGACTTTGAGATATATGGGTGCATAAATGAGTAGCTACCCGCAAAGCCGCAACACCTGTCCTTATCTTTAATCTCAACATAGTTCGGTTCATTCTTAGCCAAAAACTCATCCTGCTCAATGGAGCCATTCAATCCCCTTTTCAGATGGCAGGGATGGTGATAACCCAAAACTGCACCAAGCCTTCCAAACGAAACACCTCTTTTTAGCATTCTATCAAGAAAGAAGTTCCCAGCACAGATAACCTTGCTCGAAAGCTCTTGTGCCTTTTCGGTTTTCAAAAACAGCGTATAGTCCCTCTGAACCATGTGTGCACAATGCGGGTCTAAAAACAAAATCCTGTCGCAGTTTAAACTTAGCAGGTACTCCACATTAATCCTTGCAGCCTCAACAGAAGATTGCTCCTCGCCGTTATACCAGGCTGGAGCACCACAGCAGCTTTTCTGTTTGATTATGGATAGCTCAATATTAAGTTTATGGGCTAAAGAAAGGGCATCCCTACCCACTCTATCATAGAAAAAGTTAATGGAGCACCCAGGAAACAGACAAATCTTGGACTTTTTGCTCATTATGGAGATATCAAAAGAGGGCTTAATGCCAGGCAACATCCTATATTCAACACCCAAAGCCCTATCTACCATATCTATACCTGTCTTAATCCCATTTTTAAACAAGAAGCTCAAAAAATACGCAAAGATTCTCATCAAGTCATATCTATTTTCAAGATGCCTTATAATTAACCTTTTGGGTGTTAAGCTATCCTTCGAGGTAAGGGCTTTAATCTTCAAAATAATATGCTGAATGCCTATCTTGGACGAACATATCTCATCGCAAGCCATACAGCCTATGCACATATTTGCAAACTCAAAAAGCCCTTCGCTGTCTCCACAAGCAAAAGAGAGCATAACTCCAACGGGTCCTGAGTATGTTTTGCCTCTAAACAACCTACCACTTACCGTGGTATAAATGGGACAAGCATTTTGACAGGCTCCACAGTGAATGCAATAAAGAACCTCTCTAAACTCACCCTCTCTGGCTATCTTCCTTCTGCCATTATCCACCAAAATAACATAAAATTTACCAAAGGGTTTCCTTAAAACATCCAGATAGCTTGTAGTTATCTGTCCAGTTGCAGCTTTGGGTAAAAGTTCAACAATTTTGAAGGCTTCCTCATCACTCTTTACAATTTTATCCACACCCAGAACAGCTATGACAACCCTCTGCTTGAGAACATTCTGTATATTCCCCTCATTGCTCAAAATAAAAAAGCTTCCGCTCTCAATAGACGCAACATTTGCACCAATTACTCCACACTCAGCCTTCCCAAAGCTCTCTCTAATTTTTTTCTTGCAGAACTCAACAATGGCATCCAAGTTATCTGGAAGCTCAACACCAAAAGTGCGACTCAAAAGCTCCAGGATTTTTTCTCTTGAGAGATGAATGGCGGGTGCTGTCATGTGGGTGGGCTTCTCCCCGTTTATCTGAACCAACCACTCACCTAAATCTGTCTCCACAACCTCAAAACCTTTATTAATAAGGAAACTATTAAGCTCAAGCTCCTCTGTAGTCAGGGATTTGGATTTTATTATCCTTCTAACGCCTTCTTTGATTAAAATTTTCTCTATAGTTTCCAGAGCCTCTTTCTTATCACCGCATACAAAAACACCTTGTGTGGTATCATTTACTCTATCCACAAAAAGTTTAAGATTCTCATCCAGTATATCTACATTTGCTTCCTTAATCCTTCTAACCTCAAACCTGCAATGCTCAAGGTCAAATAATTCCTCGACTCTCTTTCTCTTTTTAAAGTAGTTCTCTCTCAAACGATTTAAGGCTTTTCTTAAAAACCTATCTTCTGTTAGTCTTTTTTCTTCTTCTAAAAGCCTTTTCATTCAAGCCTCTCTTTTTCATTTCTTTAGAAATTCTGAATCTAACGAACAGAACAAGGAAAACAAGCAAAAAGGTAAGTATGCCTGCAAAAACTGTATACCACACAGACATGTGGGGTTTATACCCTTTCCTTAAAACATTGACTGTAAACAGAAACAGCTCAAAAAACATCATGGAAATTCAACATAATTGGGAATATTGAGAGGTTCAATGGAAAACTCTCTCTTTTTGCTATTAATAGCGAGTGAAAATGTTTTAAACAACAAACCCTCTTTTAAATCAATGAGCCTAACAAAGATATCATAGCACCCATTCTCATACTTAAAACTACCAAGGATCAAGAACTCATACCTATCGGATGGATAGTTTTTAACAGTTAGATGCTTATAATCGAACCAATCTGGATGTCTTAGGTAATACGATATCGTGGGGCAGTAGGCGTTTAATTCTTGAGTGAGCAAATACGCTGCATACTTCCCATCTTCATCAATAACATTTGAGTTTTCATCAACAAAATCAAAAACAGCTACTTTGGAATTTTTAACATAAGGACAGAGCTCTTTTGTCAGGCTTAAAAACTGCTTATCCACGCTCTTTTGATAGCGAAGATGCCACTCAGCATCCAAATCACTTCCAACACTGTATGGCTTAATGTTTACACAGGAAGCAACAAACAAAAGAAGTAAAAAAGTTAATAAAAGCTTCATACAAAAAATTTCACATAAAAATTACCGTTCGTCAAGAAAATTCAAGGCTTAATTTGACAAATCCACAGGAGTTTTATATAAATCCACTGCCCATTGCGAGCGTGGCGGAATTGGTAGACGCGCCAGACTTAGGATCTGGTGCCGCAAGGCGTGGGAGTTCGAGTCTCCCCGCTCGCACCATTTCAACTACTTTTAGGCTTGTCTGTCTTTTGCTGCTGTTTTTAGCTAAACCTTAAACCTCTTCACAAGTTCACTTATTTTCTCCGACATTTCCTTTATCCCTTCAGAAATCTTGGCTATATCCTCAACAGCCTTGGCATTTTCTGCCACAGCCTGAACAACCTCTTTAACCTGGGCATCTATTTCTGACGCTGTGGATGAGAGCTCCTCTGTTGCTGCAGAGGTGGAGTTAATCTCATCTATAACATTGTTTGTCATGTCCACTATATTCTCTATCATGGTCTTGTCTTTTTCCGCCTCTTCCTTTTCAGACAGTATCATATTGCCAGCTTCCTGAGTCTTCTCAACCGCCGTATTTGTGTCTTTTTGTATCTTATTAATCATGCTCCTTATCTCTTCTGTAGCCCTCTGTGTTTTCTCAGCCAGCTTTCTCACCTCATCTGCAACAACGGCAAAGCCCCGTCCAGCCTCACCAGCCCTTGCAGCCTCGATTGCAGCGTTTAAGGCAAGCAGGTTTGTCTGGTCTGCTATTTCACTTATCACACCTATAATTTGCCCTATCTCTTTTGAAGCCTGTCCGACAGTCCCTATCTGCTCCATAGCCTCCTCAGCAAGATGGGCGTTTCTCTCCATCCTTTCAAGCCTGTCCTCAATCCTTTTTAGCATGTCGTTGTTGACCTGACCGACCTCTTCCACAAGCGAGTTAACATTTTCAGAAGCTTTAGCAATGTCATCTATAGCCTTAACAACATCCTCCACAGCGTTGGCAATCTCTTCCATGTTCTTCGCTGACTCCTCACTCATGGATGATATCTCAGCAGCAGATGATGAAAGCGTCGAGGAATTACTGGCAAGCTGCTCTGAGTTTCTGTGCAGTTCTATAGCAATGTTCCTTATTGCGTCTATTACCTTATTAATGCCCATCTTCAATATGCCTATCTCGTTACCTGTGATAATCTCAAACTTATGTGTTAAGTCACCCTTTGCAAGATACTCTGTCTTCTCAACAGCAGAAAGCAACGGAGCAATAATGTAAGCCCTTACAACAAAATAGAGCGCAACAGTAAGGGCAAAAATCAACAAAAGACCAAGAGTTACTACAATAGCACTATCCTTGACACTTTTTTTCACCCTTAGAATCTCACTCTCAAGCCTGCTATCTGCCTTATTCACAAACTCTTCCAAAGAACCGTTCACCCTATCAAGGGCAGCATAACACTTTCTCTGCCTCTCTTTTGAAATGGTGCCACTCTTTCTATACTCCTCTAAAGCCGCCTCTCCACAACTTATGAAAGACTTAAACTTTCTCCTCAACGATTGAATATCAGAACTCAGTCGTGGGTCGCCTCTGTTCAAACTCAGAGCTTCTCTAAAAAGGGACTCAGTCTGACTGACAATCGTCGGAATCTCATTTAACTTTTCCCCTCTTCCAGAAAGAACTGCCCTTACATAGTCCCAGCCTATGACATTTGTGTTGAAAACTATTCTGTTATAGTCCTCGAGAGACCTTTTCTCAACGCTAACCACCCTTTGAAGCTCTTTTGTGTCAGATAGTGAAAAATATACATTCATTCCTATAACAACAACTGAAACAAGCAAAACAATAATTACAGAAACGGCAAAAAGCGTCCTAATCTTTACATTTTTCATACAGCTCCTCCTCTTTCATCATTAAAATATCCCCAAGCGGTTTTGGTTTTGAAAAGTAATAACCCTGAACATAGTCGCAGCCAAACTGCCTCAAAAGTTTAAACTGCTCCTTTGTTTCCACGCCCTCGGCAACGGTCTCTATATCCAGGGTCTTGCTCATCCTGACAATCTCCCTTACAATCTCTCTAACCCTTTCATCCACCATCATATTTCTTATAAAACTGATATCAATCTTTATCGCATCCACAGGTAGCTTATGGATATAGCTTAAAGACGAATAGCCCGTTCCGAAGTCATCAACCATAACCTTAAAACCCTTCTCTTTTAAAGAGATCAGTCTCTCCTTAGCCCGTTCAATATCATCCGAAAATACCCTTTCTGTAATTTCAAGCCTCAAACACTGTATATATTCAGGCTTGAGGCTTAAAAGAGTTTCCAAAGACCTTCCTGAACTCAAATTCTCCATAGAGAGATTAACACCAACATGCACACACAAGCCTTTTCTTTCCTTTATTGTGTCTATGTAATCCGTAATCTTACCCACCATATAACGCTCAAAATCAGAAAGATAGTAAGACCTTTCAAGAAACTCGATGAACTCCCCAGGAAAAATTAAACCCCTTTTGGGATGCGAAATCCTGACCAGAGATTCATACTCAACCACCTCGCAGGTGGAAGTTTTTAAGATGGGCTGAAGGTGGAATATGAAATACTCCTTCTCCAAGGACTCGGCTATAAGCCTTTGAGTCTCAAAATCCTTTTGAATAAGCTGGTTCAAAGATTCATCAAACACCCTGAATGTACCACGACCCATCTTTTTGGCTGTGTTCACTGCTGTGTTGGCATTTGAGATTAGACTCCTTACGCCATCCTTTTCTCCCTCCTTATGGACAGCCACACCAATGTTCACTCCAACATCTATCTCCTGATTATCCACTGTTAATGGTTCCTTAAATAACAATAACATATCCTGGATAACATTTTCAAGCTTATTTCTATCTTCAAACATCACCAGCATGGCAAACTCATCATCTCCCAACCGCCCAACAAATTTACTTTTGGAAAGGAGTTTTTTACCTATCTCTACCAAGACCCTATCCGCTGTGTAAACACCGTAAATTTTATTGATTTTATTGAAATCGTAAATATCAATAACCATAACACCGTAGTTTAAACCCTCTACTTTTATGTTCTCCAAAATCCTTTCGCTTTCTCTGATAAATCCTTCAGCGTTTAGAAGGCCTGTAAGCTGGTCGTAGTACTTAAATTTCCTAACCTGCTCCTCAAGGTATATCTCCCTGCTCAGATCTTTGGATATGGCAACAAAATGGGTAATTTTTCCATTATGTTTTACAGGAACAATGGTGTGATAGAGCTGAAAGTACCCACCATCCTTCTTTTTATTCACTATAATTCCTTTATAAACCCTGCCAAGAAGCAATGTATCCCACAAAGACCTGTAAAACTCACTATCGTACTTGTCAGATTTAAATATAGAGGGTTTTCTTCCTAAAATCTCATTTAAAGCATAACCTGATATTTTTGAAACAGCCTCATTGGCATACACTATAACGCCTTCAGTGTCGGTTACAAGCACCCAATCAGGGGTGGACTGCATACCTGTGTAAAAAATATTTTTAAATATCAACTCGTTCAGGTTGGATATAAAAAAGTTTATATCTTCCTGGATTTCCAAGAGAACGGGCATTATGTAATCATCAAAAAAATAAGGAATTGGGGAGTAGAGACAAACGGAATATTTATAAGCTTCATCCTCCTTAACAGGAATATAACAGGCAGAGCGAAAACCCTGCTTTAAAAGCTCCTCCCTGAACGGTTTTATCTTATCATCCTTTTTAACATCCTTGATGATTTTTATTTTTCCATCTTGAAGTGATAAGTAAATGGGAGCCTGTCTTCCCACCTTCAAGGAATTTTCAACAGCTTTGACTGCATATTCCACATGCTTGCTTATGCCAGAATAAGCTACAATTTCTGCTCTATCTCCATCTAATTTCAAAACCCAAGCTAGGTCAACATATTTTGTTCTGGCAAAATTATTACATACAGTTGAGAAAAAAGACTCAAGGTCTGAACTCTTAATGATAGCTCTGTTTACACCACTCAACATTCTGTAAAAGCTGTTAAATACAATCTCTTTTGTTGTATCAACAATATTCAAAACGCTCAATCCGTTGAGCCTTTCATCCAGCTTTTCTATGTATAACTTAACAAGCTTTACAGAACCGTCACTCGCAGACAGTTCAACACCATCAAAAACAGAGCCTTCTTTCAACCTGATAGCCTCTACAATTTCTTTAAAAGCATCCCCGAAAAAAAGCTTATCGAGGGAAAAATGTTCAAGCTCTTCCTTCCTATAGCCGAGTATATTTGCAAATCCAGAAGTAGCCTTGATAATCTCACGCCCATCTGTGAGGGCAATGCCTACATGGTTATTTTCTTCGATAAATCTTAACACAACATCTTTGTATCCAACCTCCATCTCCTTTTCAAGCCCTCCCCGCCACAAAAATAATTAGACAAGGACATTCTACATTTTCAGAAAGAAAAGTAAAGTTAAAGTAAAGTTCTTTATATTTTACTTTAACACTACACCTCAAATATACAACACACTAAAAATACCTTTTCCTCTTAGATTTGTTAAAAAAAGATAAAATCTTTACACAAACTGTGATATAATCTTGACGAAAGCCGTAAATGAATTAACTTTTCAGGTGGCCGGCCTGAACAGTCATCTTAAGGATGTGGCAGAAAAATTCGCAATTAATGAGCGGAACTATTAAAAGGAGGTTTTTTTATGTCTTATGCAAAGACAGTGCGTGATTTAAAGATTCAGCACCAGAGGATGTTAAATACCTTTGTTAGAGAAAAATGGGGCGAGATTCCCAATGAGCTCGAGGTCAAACTAAAAAGTTTAAAAGCGTGGGGTTTTGACCTTTTAATGGGCTTGAAGGGTGGAGAAAGCCACATGTTTGTGGCAGATGAGGACGACAAAAGGAAAAAGGGCGATATTTATGAGGAGCACGGAGAGAAGCTTGAGGTCAAAGAGGTTGTAAGCAAACTACCTAAGGGCTCAAAAATTATCATCAATGTTGAGTTAGAAGACAGAAGGGGAATTATAAAAGCCTACTACAGACCCCAATTGGGTCAGGAGGATTTGTTGTTTAGCCTTCCATCCGCTGAACTTCTTTTAGTTTACTTCAAAAAGCGTGGATTTAACAATTTGTTAAAAGCCTTTCAATCATCTGGTTTGACCACGGAGTTTATACAAAAGAACGGTGAGCAGGGAAAAGCTTACGATTATGAGGAGCTACCTCCTCAGATGAAAAGGGCTTTAAGGGAAGCGTGGGACTTAATTAGAAAGAAAACAAAGGTTGGAAGATTTACACTTGCTTACTTCGGGCAAAACAAGGATAAAAAAGACAGGTACATAGCAAGCTGGATTCTTCCAACGATATATCTTTTCGATGTTGAGGTTGCAGAAAGCCTAAATAAACTTTTGCAATTCTTGGATAAATAGGAGGGTGCCATGGTAATAAAAAAGGAACATGCAATTCTTCTAAAGAAACTGTTGAAAGACCAGGAAGAGAATAAACCCTACACAGAGATAACAGAGGAAGAGCTAAACACAATCTATGAACTTGAGAGAGCGGGTCTTGTCAGACAGCAAACGCCTGTCAGATGGATTTTAACATACTCAGGAGAAGCCCTCGCCCAGGTTTTAAAGGGTTTATACGCACAGGGAGTAGAAGTATATTCGGAAAAAGACGAAGATGTGGCAGGGGATATTGTTATAAGGGAACAGAGAGGTATGGCAGACCCAGAGGAGTGGCCAGACAAGTACAGGTGGGTAGGCTCAGAGGTCATTGCCATGCTCGATGCAGCACAAAAAGCGGGTCAGGTAGGACCCAAGGCAGAACAACACCTCCTGCAGAGAGGGCTTGCTGTCAAAATTTGGGATAGAAACAGAAAAAAGGAGTATTCAATACTTTCAGAAGCTGGACAAACCGTTCTTGACATATACAAACACGCACACCCAAGACTCCTGATAGACGATGAGCTTGCAGAGTTTATAAGAAAGTCTGGTAGCGGTCCTGCAACATCTGACAGACTACCCACGGGAAGCCATGAGGAGCACCTGCTTGAGGCTATGAGGTTGATAGCCTACAGCGTACCCGTATCTGATGCATACGCATTCACCGCATTGGGGCAGGCTATCAAGAAAACGCTCTCTGTTGGTGGTTTTGTAAAGGGAACTGTAATAAGTGAAGATATACTGTTTAGCCTGGCTCAGCTTGCAGACGGAGAGGAGATTCCAGAGGAGGCAGTTGTAAAACTGCAAGAGTTAGGCTTCGTTGATAGCGAAAAAGAGCTAATAGAAGCTGGCTTCTGGGCTCTTGAGTCATTCAGACTGTGGTATGATGGCCCAAGAGA
This sequence comes from Desulfurellaceae bacterium, assembly GCA_015486965.1. Classification (GTDB taxonomy): domain Bacteria; phylum Campylobacterota_A; class Desulfurellia; order Desulfurellales; family Hippeaceae; genus Hippea. The sequence continues at coordinate 651 of WFQQ01000182.1, read as the reverse complement.
GGGCGTCTGGACAATAGCTATAACAGAAAACGAGATAGAGGTTCTACAGACCACAGATATGCTTGTCAACAGATTTAAAGAGACAAAGAGCGAAACAGAACTACCAAACTTTGAAAATATCAAAAGGAGAATGATAGACAAAAAGATAGAGCAGTATAAGAAACTCCTTGAGAAATATGGCAGAAGAATAAACGAAATGCCTTTGAAATACAGAAAAATTGCCGAGGAGTTTGAAAAAGCTAAAGACCTGAAACAGTGGTATGAAGATAATTTTATGTTGAGAGAGGAACTTTACAGTCTCGAATCGTTCAACTTAATAAGAAGTGTTGAAGATGACAAAGGAAAAGAGATTTTTGAGATAACTGACTATGGTAAGAAGGTGCTTGAAGACCAAAAAGTTAACACAAGAAACATATCTTCAACAGCGGTAAAGTCGATAACCATGACGCGAAAGATGTTCTCGGCACCATCAATGGAGTGGATAGAAGAGGCAAAGGATCAAAATCTAATTGGAACAGCAGAACCGACAAAGAGCGGTAAGATGTATGCAAAGATGGCAGAAACAATAGAGAGGCTGCCGCTGCTCACAAGGTTTGAGATGGAAATTTTCAAGAATATCCCAGCAAAAGGCATAACCGAAGAGGAGATATA
>WFQQ01000181.1 GCA_015486965.1 Desulfurellaceae bacterium | reverse complement strand
GGTTTGATTTTCTCAATTCGTGGTATATACTATCCATGATGCAGCCTCCATCCCTTTAGGGTTTGTATGGGTCTTTTTAGTATATCCAAATCCAGTGATTTGAATATACAAAGAGGATGTGGGCTGCATCAGCCCTTGAAAAGGAGAAAAATTTAATGGGCAGAAAACCTCTCTTTAGGTTTTCTGCCCCTACTATCTTTCTTATTCTCTTCACATCCATCTTGTCACTTCCACTCCCTTTTCCATCCTTATCCTCATTCTCATTCTCAGACATATATATTGCCTCTATTTGCTTTAGGTGGTAAGTATGTTGGGACCTAGCTGGTCTTGTGTACAGGGAAAAACTTGACATCCAGGAGAGTGCGTTTTATTATTAGCAAAATTTGTATAAGTGAGAGTAAGCCAATGAGCACATTCAAAAAGGTTAATATAACAGAGAAGGAGCTTGAAAATATAATCTCAGAAATGGAGAAAAAAGGCTTTTCGATAGAAAAGGAAATGCATAAAGACGGTGGTTTAGCTATAAAATTTACAAAGCCAGGCGAAAAACCAGCCTCACTCAAATTTTGGTTTAAGCCTGATGGAGCAACAATTCTTTACAAGATAGGAAAAAACCAAAACTTGTCAGAGGAGATAGCAAGAAACATATTACATAAATTTGGTGAATTAGAAAATGTTGCACAATCTCTCAATGGTGTTTCTCAGGATTTGCTTGTTGAATTAAAAGATTATCTGCAAAACTTAGATATTACCATTTCTGAGGAAAGGAAAAACAATGAGGAAACTATAATTTGCGAGTGGTATTCCAATCAAAAGCTAACCGTGCATTATTACGGCAATTCCAAAAAACTATTACTGCAAGGTAAAAAGAATAAAATATATACTGAAATAATACTATGGTATTCTCAAAAGAAATCGAAAACAGCAGAAGATGCTGTAAAGCTCATTTTCTCTAAATTTAGCGATATAGAAAAAGTTGACGAAGTTTTCCCAGATAATATTCTTAAAGAGAGAGTATTAGAAAAAATTGGGAATGCGTTTCACGGTTTACAGAGAGAACAGCAAAATTGGCTGTTGATATGTGAGTATCTTGTAGCTTTGCATAAGGATCTACCGGATTTCTATCCTACTATCTCTTCTTCTTTGAAAGTTGTAGAAGGAATTTTAAAGATTTGCTTACTTAACTATCATATTATCGTTAATAGTAGAAAAGACGGATTTAGGGCGGTCTTCGATAGAAATGGCAAACTTAGGGAAAACTACAGAAAAAGTATGAACAACAAACAGATAGATGCTTTTGAGAGGGGATATAATTTTATGACTGATAAAAGGAACTTTTTGCAACATGCAGAGATTAAATCCGCAATGATCACAAAAAAAGATGCTGAAAATGTTTTAACAGAAGTGTATAATGTAATTAAGGAGTTTTACGAGGCAGGTTTGTTATGAAGGAGAGGTTTATAAAGCACCCGGATTACAGCTGGAACGGCTTCTATATGAGCGGCATCGAAGATAATATAGTTATAGTTCCTTTTGGTACTAATGTTTTCAGTTATATAGACATAGTAGAAGAGCAAATAAAAAAATACGCAAAAAAGAAGGGCTTAACAGAGTGCAGTATATACATAGACACACTGCACATACCTTCGGCTAAAGAGAGCAGCACTCTTTTGAAGTTTAAATGTTCTTCTGGGTTGTCCATTAATTGGCTCGAGTACGATGAAATTCCATTTGGTGAGTTACCGTCTACAATAAAAGAAGAAATTCTAAGGATTTATAGAAAATATAAAGACAAAATAAAACCCTCACTGTTTCCATCGTCAAAAAGTAAATTCGAGGAGATTGTAAACTCTGGTTTTTCCGTAGCTTAATTCCAAAACGCCACACCAAAAATCAACACCCGAAAACCCAATACCCGCCAAGCTGTAACACAACTCCCTATATATAGAAGAGGTGTTAAATGCACAACTGGAAGCCCACGGAGTCTGTCCAGAAAGCCATATACCGCATAAGCCGAAACACGGACAAAGTTATTTCAGAGATCAAAAGCTGCGACTGTATTCTCAACAACACTATTGAGCCCTTTCCCGACATTAAGTCTCTTGAGCCGTTCTGCGTCTATCACTACTGGTGCAGTTCTGAATCGGTAAACGTTTTTCAGGTTGTAGGCACGGCTCGGACTGACTATGTAGGCGCAGCCTGGATAGACATGCTGAAACTCGGCAAAAGAATGCCCCTTAACCTTGGCCTGCTTGCCGAGAATCCTATCTACTACTTCGAAAGCAAAAAGAAAGAGCCCGACATGCACTACACCAAAATCAACGATAAAATCTACATCTCAAGAGAGGGCAACCACAGAACTGCCATAGCTAAGGTGCTTTTCTACTACACGGGCGGCGCAGTCCTGCACGGCATTGACTTTCAGGAATACAAAATCGATTTCAGCTTAAAGGAGAATTTCGAGAAGCTTAAAGAGATGCTCTTTACAAAATTCCCTTATATAGAGGCGAAAATCGAAAGAAAGACCGTAAAACGGGAGGATACCGCGGGCTGGATGAAGGAATACTACGACATAACCATCTCTCTAATCAACCATAAGAAGTGCAAAACCCACTCAATCAAGCCTAAGGGTCTCAGCACCGTCCTGCAGAAGCTCAGCAGCCTCACTCTTTGGAAAAGAATTTTTACTCGTCCATCAGATCTGCCCTTTCTGTGAAACTGTAACACAACTCCCTATATATAGAGAGGTGTTAGTGATGGTGATATCACTAACACCACCACTAACACTATAAGAGGAGGTTTTTATGACCAAGTCCGAGCTTGTCGAGGAGATTTCAAGGAAAACGGGTTTCACGCTGAAGGACACCAGCACCTTTGTCAACGCTTTCACAGAGGTTATCACCGAGGCACTTGCAAAGGGCAGGAACGTTACTCTAACTGGATTCGGCAAGTTCTACGTCAGGGACAGGGCTGGCAGGGAAGGCATTAATCCGAGCACCGGTGAAAAGATCCAGATCAAACCTCACAAAGCACCTTTGTTTAAGGCCGGTGCAGTTCTAAAGGAGAAAGTCAACGGGTGAAAGGGCGGTTTACGACTGCCGCCCTTACCTTGGATTTGTGGGGGTGATTTATGCTTTCGAAGATATTCCAAAAGGAAGTAGGTTTGAACGATGTAAAGTCTTTCACAGATTCGAGAGAACTCAGCCAGATCACAGTGGAAAGTGTTGCAGGAAAGGAAACCTACAGCATTCTGGAAGCTTTCTTCAACGGATACGCCTTCACTTTTATTCTCAATGTGGATAGAAACAACCTTAACAGAGTTAGGGACATAATCCTTCTTGTGAAAGACAGAAATAGACGTAACAAAGTGAAATACTCAGACCACTATTTCTTTGTCGTGGTTGTTCCGGATTATTTTTCCGCCTCAAAAGATTCTGCAGTAGGCATATCGCTGATCAAGGAAAGCCACGGCTACATTGTCGGATACAAAGACATATACCGCTGCCGCCTATATGGAAACTATGCCTACAATCAGAAAGTCCTCTGTGAGAATTTATACGACCTGCCGTTGGTATTCAGGAAGTTCATAGAGGAAAACCAGGATAAACCGGAAAGATTTCTTGAGTTCTTCTTGAATTTCAAGATGGATTGAAGGAGGTCTTGTCATGTTAGTGGGCAATAGAACATTGGATCTGTTCTGGAGAACCGTAGAAGCCTGCGGTATACCTGAAGAGGAGGCCGACAAAATAATACGTGATATAGAGAGAAAACACGGGGTTTCCATAGGTATTTTAGAAAAGTCGCATGATTACAGACTCTCCAACGTGGTGCAGCTGAGCAACGACGATCTAAAGTTCATTGAACACCTCAAGGAAAGCCAGCTTTTCAGGGATTTCTGCAGAGAATACAGCATAAACAGAAGTACGCTTCATAAGGCTTTTGAGAGAAAAAAAGTGAGTTTATGGGTTTACAGTAAATTTGCACGCGCAAAGGAAAACTTCAGAAGGATGCAAAAAATTGAAGGAGGGAGAAATGGCTAAGATGGTGCTTTTTACTTCAACATTCTGTCCATCCTGTAAGCCCATGAAGAAAAAAATTGAGAAAATCTCAAAGAAAACGGGTGTTGCTTGTAAAATTCTCAACATTGACGAAAGTGAGGAGAATTTTAACCTTGCGATGAGATACTACGTGTCTTCAACTCCCACTTTGATCATTCTCAAAAACAATACAGTCATGGACACAATCATTGGCAATGTACCGGAAGACAGGATCTTGGAAAGCTTAAGACTGTACAGGTGTGCTTAGCAGAAAGAGGAGAAAATGACGCTTAAAAACCACCTTGCGGTAGGCGCTCTTTTCGGCCTCGGAGCTGTGGGCATAGATCCAACTTATCTCGCAATAACGCATTCTCAGATCTTAATGCTCGCAGCTGTAATTGTAGGCAGTATTGTCCCCGATATAGACTTAGCTCTGACGGGATTCAGGCACGAAAGGTTCATAGACCGCACACTTCTATCTCACAGGGGCATTACCCACCATGTACTGCTGCCCGTTTTTCTTGCGGTGCTGGGTTTAATTTCAGCAAAACCAGTTCTGGTGGCCTTTGCTGTTGGAACGGCTGTTCACATTGTTACGGACATATTCAGCCCGCTTGGTGTCCCATATGGGTTAAAGTATCAGAAAAGAGTGAGGATCCCTCTGTATACGACAGGCGGGTGGTCTGAGAAAGCCTTTGCGGTTTTTGTATCTCTGTTAATCGTTGCCGCGTTTTTCGGCAGAAAACTTATTTAAGGAGGTTTTGCCATGCTGTCCTTTAGATTGAAAGCAGATCAAAACGAAGAGAAGGTTATTTCTTCTCCTGACGACTTGAGAAGCGTTCAGCTGGTCATTAATCCGACGGAAAGAATTATTCAGAAAGCCGTGTTCATGGAGACGCACGAGTTTACAAACAGAGAACTGTTGAGATTTTACACGCTTTTGGATTTGGTTAAGCACAAGCAGGACTTAGGCGGCGATGTTTTCAGCATCAGCAAAGCGTATTCGCAGGTAAGTGTAGTCTACAGTAGCAAAAGCGGTACGCTTTACTTCTTCAAGGATAACGGCTTTTCAGGAAAGCTGACGGGGAGAGTAAAAGACTTGTTCTTCTTTAGGCAGACGGTGGAAATACCTGCCGGTAAAAAGCCTTTAATTGAACCATTTAGAAGAAACTTTGAGAATGCGCTGGAGAAAATCAAAAATCAAAACGCCCAAAGAAGAGCCCGAAATCTGTTAGAGGATGAAGAATTTTTGGACGTTTACGACAAATTTTGGGACAACATAATAACCGTGTATTCAAGGGTTCAGAACGACATGGTTTACAATTTCCTGCTCAATGTTTTCAGGAAATATGCTCTTTACTAATTTGGAGTGAGGAGGTGTGCAGTGGAAAAGGCTTTTAAAGTGATAGACGGCCGCGCGGATTCTGTCGAAGAGGAGCTTAACGACCTGCTCGACGAATGGGACGAAGTGAAAGTATATGGAACGCATTTCTACATTGACGCGCTTGATCACCTGTGAGTTTCAGTTCTTGTTTATTTGGAGAGAAACGAAAACGGTGAAGAGTAATGACCACCCTCTTCATTGCCGAGAAGCCCTCTCTCGGCAGGGCCATTGCCGAGGTTATAGGCATTAAGGCCACGAAAAATGGCTATATAGAGTGTAAAAACAACACCGTTGTTACCTGGTGCTTCGGCCATATCTTGGAACTTGCAAAGCCGGACCAATACTTAAACTCCGATGAGAAAAAACCAAAATGGAAGCTTGAGGATCTGCCCATAATTCCCAATAGGTGGGTAAAATACATAAAAAAGGACGACAAGCAGCAGTTTAACACAATCAAATCTTTAGTGGCTAAAGCCGACACCATAGTCAATGCAGGCGATCCCGACAGAGAAGGGCAGCTTTTGGTTGATGAAGTTTTAGAGTATCTGCACGTGAAAAAGCCAGTTAAGAGGATCTGGCTGCAGGCCCTTGACAGAGAAAACATTCTGAAAGCCCTGAAAAACATAAAGGACAATAAAAAATACCTGCCGTATAAGCTCTCAGCGGAGGCAAGGAGCTATGCCGACTGGCTTGTGGGTATGAATTTCACACGCTACTTCACGCTCAAGGCTGGAACACTCATAACGGTTGGCAGGGTGCAGACGCCCACCCTTGCCCTTGTCGTGAAGAGGGATGAGCAGGTAGAGAACTTCAAGCCTCATGACTACTTTGTTCTGT
>WFQQ01000180.1 GCA_015486965.1 Desulfurellaceae bacterium | reverse complement strand
GTCCATTATGGTTTTTGAAGTTTTATCTAACTCCGTGATCTCTGTGTTTAAAACCAAGTCCTCTTTAGGAATCTTGTAAAACATGTTGTTTTCCACATTGCCTGTCAGCATATAGGGAAGGAGCATTTTGCCATAGGGCTGCGTGTTCTCTTTAGAAAACACCTTTACTTCAACATTTCTGTCGTATGATTTGATTGTTTTATAGGCGGTATAGGCGGCTATAGAGCCACCTACTATTGCTATCATAACATACCTTCTAAGCCCAGTTCTTTTAGCTTTTCTCCAGTAGGAATGCCATATTCATCCCATCCCCTGAGTTTGTAGTATTCAGGAAGCATTTTGCTTAAATCGGTTATTTCACCTTTGGAAGCACCAGATTTAATGGGTTCTTTCTCCATTCTCTCAGGTAACCTGTCATCCTCTTTTGTGAATCCTGCCTTTATGTTGAATATCCTTTCTAAATTCCATATCCTTTCACCTTTCTTCACAAACTCCCTTGCATCGCACTCAAACCCCGTGGCTTTGGAAAACAGCTTAGCTATGTGCTCGGCCTTAAGCCCATAGGTTGTGAAAAGACATATCCCTGTGGAATCTAAGGCTGCCGTAAAGTCCTGAAGCTTTATAGTTAACTTTGCCTTGCCCTCGTATGTGTTTTTATCAAGTCCACCCATAACCTCTGGTCCCACTGTATATCCTCTAACATGGCATGCACCCCTGTTGCTCGTTGCATACTCAAGACCTATACCCTTGATAGCTCTTGGATCGTATGCTGGAAACTCCTGTTTTTTGACTGTCATTGAGAACTCTGGATGACCGTAATGTTCTGCAAGTCTGTAAGAACCCTTTGCCAGAAGCTTTCCAAAATCTGTGCTCTGTTCAGCCATCATTTGGACTGCTCTTACCATGGCCTCACTATCGCCAAACCTCAATGGAAATCCAATATCTTGTTCTGGTATGTATCCTGCCTCAAACAGATCCATTGCACATGCTATCGTAGCCCCAGCTGAAATTGTATCAAGTCCATATTCATTGCAGATGTAGTTAGCAACAATTATGGATTCCATGTCATCTATGCCACAGTTTGCACCAAAAGCCCATATCGTTTCAAATTCAGGTCCCGCTCCTTTCATGCCTTTGTACTTTCCTTCCTTAATCTCGGTAACCCTGCCGCAGGAAATCTGGCAGCTATCACACGCTTCAGCTTTTATTAGGTATTTTTCTGTTAACACCTTGCCTGTTATGTTTTTTGCCTTTTCAAAGTAGGCATCGTGGGCGTTCAGTGTTGGAAATCCACCCACCTTGTTAATCAATCCCACCAAGGATGACGTCCCGTACTTGGCTCCACCTCCACCTGAAAACGGGTCTTTGCTTAAGATGCTCCTTGACTCATAGACAGCCTTTTTAAATGCATCCGGCTCTGCGACCCTTATTGTACCATCTCCATAGACAGCTATGGCTTTTAGGTTCTTGCTGCCCATCACTGCTCCGACACCTGTTCTTCCCGCTGCTCTGTAGCCCTCTACTGTAATATTTGCAATCAGCGAGAGCTTCTCTGCAGCTGGGCCAATCTCCATTGTGCTAACCTCAGGATGGGTTAATTTCCTTAAAAGTTTATCTGTTTCCCTTGTTGATTTGCCCATTAGTTTTGAAGCATCTCTTAGCTCTGCCCTACCCTTGTAAATCCAGAGATAGACAGGTTTTTCGGCTTTTCCTTCAATGATTATAAGGTCAAAACCTGCTCTTTTCAGCTCTGCGGCAAAGTGCCCCCCTGCGTTTGAGCAGGCTATAGCACCATTCAACGCACCCTTCGTTATAACCATTACCCTTCCTGATGATGGTGCAAATGTTGAACCTATGGGCCCTGTGGCTATTATGAGCTTATTTTCTTCGCTCAGTGGGTCAATTTTTGGGTCTATCTCATCGATAAGCAACCTTGTCCCGTATCCCCTTCCCCCTATAAAGTTTTCTGCCCACTCTTCATTTGTATCTTCAATGTCTATCTTATTGCTGCTTAGATTAACTCTCAGTATTTTTCCTGTATATCCTCCTTTCAACATTATTTCACCTCCATTGCAGAGCTTTTTAACCTTGTAGCACTTCTGAACCTTTTATCCAAGACCATATCTTCTATTTCTACATACTCAAGTGCCTTTGCCTGGCATACCTTTACGCACTCAGGATCACCACCGCACAGATCACACTTTATTATCTCTCTTCCTGTATGATTGAGCTTTATTGAGCCCCAGGGGCATGCAATAACGCACTGCTTACAAACTATACATTTATTTGGATCAAACTCCACCACCCCAGTTTCTCTGTTTCTGCTTAAAGCTTGTGTTGGACAGACTTTTACACAGTATGCCTCTTCACACTGTGTGCAAACTGAGGGAATAAAAATGAAATCTTCCAAGAAATGACTTATGGTAATCCTTGAATCCCACCTGTTGAATGCTCCTGTGTGGACAAAGGAGCATGCATATTCGCACGCTCTACAACCTGTGCATTTTGAAATGTCTATCGATAGAACTCTCATGGCACACCTCTCTTGTTTGTGTTTTATTAAATTTTAGTTATAAAACTTCTCTGTGGCAAGTAGAATTAAACTTAAGGGCAGATTATTATATTCCTCGACCAGAGGCAGTCTGCGCAGGACGGTTCATTGCCCCAGCAGTCCACTGTTGTGTCTTTTACAAAGTCGCACGATTCGTTGAAATTGCAGTCAATGCACGATGGATAGATAGCATTGTCAACTATGAATCTGAACCACTTATAATCCCTTTTGTTCCATATATCGAGTATATGTTCTCTGTTTACATTACCAAATGTGTGGGCGTATATGGTTTTTTCTCGTCCAATAACAAACTCTTTTGCAGTGTGTAAAAATCTATAACACGGTGCAACCTCTCCGTCCCACCTAACGATCAGGGCTTTTTTATCTATGAAATTGCACTTTCTCTCGGTTTTTATTTCAAAATACGGCAAAGTCATAGAGATAACTCCCTGAGCCACTTTGATCACATCTTTTAGGATATCTTTATCACTCGAGGGATACAGTGTTCTCTCTGTCATTGATTTGTCCACAGGCAAGAGGTTGGATATAATCACATCTTTTATTCCCGCTTCTATAAATCTCTTTATTGTTATATCCAGCCCTTTTAGGGAGTGTTTGTCTATAACAACCTCCATTGAGAAAACTGGTTTATCTCTCTTCTCTTCAAGCCGCTTGTCGTTTATAGATTTTATTGTGTTGTACACCAGGTCATTGCTAAGGTGTCCAACATCTGTGTTGTCAACTGACACAATAATGTTATCTATTTTTTTATCCAGCACGAAGCGTGAAAACTTGTTCAGTAGAAATCCGTTGGTCTGGAGTATAACATAGACATCGAGTTCATCTTTTAAGAAGCTCAAAATATCCTTTATATAGGGATGAAGCAGGCTTTCACCTATGCCTCCAACCACGACCTCTTTTAGTTGAGTTAGGTCTTTAAGCTGTTTTTTGACCTGCTCTATGGTCTCTTTACTCATGTACCCTTCAGGCTCTACAAATGTGTTTTTAAAGCACATCTTACACTTAAAGTTGCAGGCATTTGTAAGCTCAAGATAGACCCTTTTTATGTCATTGCTATCGTTTAAGATAATCTGATTGTTTTTTAGGTTAAAAACATCTCTCACTCTTCTACCCCTTGAGTTTTATTTTTGTAAATGTAAAGTCATTAAGCTCAACAATCAGCAGGTTTCCAATCAATTGAGGAGTGCTCAGGATGTTATTTACGACCTCTTGAGCCATCAGGCTTGCCACTGTAAATACGGTTGGTGTTGAAACTGGTATCACATCTGTTTCTTTTATGTTTGCGTAAATCTCTTTGAGGGTTGGAGTTTTGCCTTTTAAGATTGTTGTAATCTGACCATAGTCGTTTTGTATGCCGCCGTGAATGAGCGGTTGTGTATCTTTTAGTTTTTCCTCAAGCTCAAATCTGCTTATGAAGTTATCGAGGCAATCTACGACACAGTCGCAAGAATGGACTTTACCTTTGTCTAAATTTGATATAGGCGTAAAAGTTGCCTCTATCTCTGTCAAGCCGCTCATACTCATTAAAACTTCTTTTGCAACATCTACCTTTCTTTTTCCGATGTCTTTAACTGTATAGAGAGCCTGTCTCCCTAAATCTGGCTCATCTATTATGCCTTTATCAACTATCACGAGCTTTTTTACACCAAGCCTAACAAGGATTTCAGAAACAATACACCCTAAACCTCCAACTCCAGCAATCAGAACTGTAGCTTTTGATATCTTTTCCATATTGGATTTTCCGTAAAACTGGAGGTTTCGAGTTGTGATGTTTAAGCGTTTTTGCATTAGCCTCCACCACCCGGTGGAAAGATGTCTATCTCATCCCCATCTTTGATAATCGTATCCAGTTTGGCTAAGTGGTGAACATTTTTTCCGTTTACAAGTATTATGGCGCTGTTTAGAAGCTCTCCTTTTTCATCAATTAGTTTATGTAAGAATGGCTTTGGGGTTTTCTTCTCCGCATCTTTTAGGACTTCTATTAGCCTTTTTTCGCCATCAATATTTATATCAATTTCTCTAATCCCAAGATCAAGCCTTAGAAGGGTAAAGAATTTAACTTTAACCATTTTTAAATGCAAGGAAGGGGCTCAAAAAGCCCCCTTATTTTATATAATTTCAAGCTCCTTGAGTTTTTCCTCTGGAATGGTGCCGTCCTCGTTCCAACCCCTGAGTTTGTAGTATTCTGGCAAGAGCTCTTCGTAGTGAGCATAGGAGCCTTTCTGTGCACCATCTGGTAGAGGCTCTTTAAACCTATCTGGCAGTTTATCCTCTTCTGGTGATATGCCTGCCTTTAAGTTGAAATATCTCTCAAGGTTCCAGATTCTCTCCCCAATTTTCATTATCTCATCTGTAGAAAGTCCGAACCCCGTTCCCGCGTTGATGAGCTCTGCATAGTCATCTGCGCCGAGAGCAAAAGAGCTGAACAGACACAAGCCTGCCGAGTCTATTACGGCTGTCAAATCCTGGAAGATTTTAACCCACCCAGCCTTTCCTTCGGTTGTTTGTGGGTCAAGTTTCTCTGGAACACCCAATATCTCTGGAGAAATCATGTAACCCCTGACATGACAGCCACCCCTGTTGCTTGTGGCATACTCAAGGGCATGACCCTGTGCACCCCTTGGATCATAAGCGGGCAATTCCTGTTTCTTAACTGTCATTGAAATCTCTGGATGTCCGTATGATGAGCAGAACCTGTATGAGCCTTCTGCCAATTTATCACCTATACCCTCTCTATATGCGATTTTGTGCAGGTAATAGATTATAGCTTCGCTGCTGCCAAATCTCAACTCTGGTCCATTTTCTAAATCCTCTTTTGGTAAGTACCCCTTCTCATACATCTCCATGGCAGCAGCAAGTGTTGTTCCTGCAGATATTGTATCAAGGCCAAGTTCGTTGCACATGAAGTTTGCCTCTGTAACGGCTATCAAGTCCTTTACTCCACAGTCTGCTCCAAATGCCCAGCCAGACTCATACTCAGGACCTTCGCCCTTCTTGCCTGTAGGCAGTTCAACATCCCTACCGCAGCCAATTGGACATGCATAGCAAGCCTTGTTGTCTTTTAGATAACCCTTATTGACTAACGCTTCACCACTTACCTCTTCTGTGTATTCAAATGTTCCAAACTGGAAGTTTTTGGTTGGATACAGACCACTCTGGTTGATGATACTGTCTAAAACTTTTGTTCCTAACTTTGGAAGTCCTTCGCCTGTGATTGGGTTCTTTCTGATTATATCTACTTTAGACTTAATTGCCTCCATGAATGTGGCTTTATCCATAACCTCAATTCTCTCAGAACCCCTGACAACAACTGCTTTTAGGTTTTTGCTGCCCATCACCGCTCCGACACCTGTTCTTCCTGCTGCCCTTGCCTTGTCGTTAATAATTGCTGCAAACTTGACCAGCTTTTCACCGGCAGGACCTATACAGGCAACCCTTGCCTTACTGTCTCCAAATTCTTCCAATAACATGTCTGTAGTTTCGTGTGTATCTTTGCCCCACAGGTGCGTTGCATCCTTTATCTGGACATCGCTGTCTTTAATAGAAATGTATACGGGTTTGTCTGCTTTTCCTTCGATAATTAATAGGCTCCATCCAGCCTTTCTCAACTCTGCACCAAAAAATCCACCCGAGTTGCTTGATGCTATCGTTCCTGTTAGTGGACCTTTTGTTACGACCATGTATCTGCCTGCTGTTGGAACAGCTGTTCCGGTTAATAGACCGTTTGCAAAGATTAACTTATTCTCCTCGCTCAGCGGGTCAATTGTAGGGTCAATCTCATCTAACAGTATTTTACTTGCTAATCCCCTTCCACCTAAATACTTCTTAACCAGTTCCCCATCAATTGTTTCTTCCTTGATTTGCCCTGTTGAAAGATTAATTCTCAAAGCCTTTACAGATAGAATGTCGTTGCTCATACACACCTCCCTTTTTTAAAATAAAAATTCATAATCATACAAAAATACCTTGACCTCCTCCCCTTTCTCGATAACCCCAACTCTCTCTTGTTCTATCATTGTAAAGCCATTGCAGTGAGCAATCGATTCAATGATGTTAGAGCCTTGGGTTTCAAAGGGTGTTGCATAAAACTTGCCATCTTTAAGCTCAACTTTAACTCGGTTAAAGTGCACCCTATCGTTTCTTTTTGTTATGGGTTTTGTTAGAGTGGCTGTGAAGTATTGATGTTCATATTTTTTATACCCCAGAATCTTTTTTATAGCAGGTATAAGGTAGAAGAATGAGCAAAACGCTGTGGATACAGGGTTACCCGGAAACGAGAATATAAAGCTTTTACCCAATTTACCAAAGGCAAACGGTTTTCCTGGCTTTTGCTTTACATACTTGAAGAACCACTCAATGTTGAGCTCTTTCTCTGAATTTGTAACCACATCGTAATCTCCAAACGATATGCCAGCAGTTGTTATTATTATATCATACTCCATGGCTGACTTCATCTTTTGAATAAAATCCTCGCTGTTGTCTTTTGATATACCAAGATAGCCTGCCTCTATGCCGAACTGCTTAAGTAGAGACCTTACAAAGAAGCTGTTTGAGTCCACTATGCCATCATTTGGGTCTCCAAGGTGCACGAGTTCATCACCCGTTGAGATTACGCAAACAGAGGGTTTTTTATATACAGGTATAAACACATTGCCTGTTGACACTATCCTTGAAAGCCTATACGGTGTGATAACCTCTCCTTTAAAGTCTATAGTGTCTCCATACTTTATATCTTCACCCTTCAGCCTGATATTGGCTCCCTTTTTCTTGGGCTTTAGTATTTCAACAACGCTGTTTTCCTCTTTTGTCGCTTCAAATTCAACAACTGTATCAGCGCCTTCAGGCACGGGTGCTCCTGTCATAATTCTGAAGCACTCTCCATTTTCAACCTTCAAACCGTCCACCCTATCGCCAGCTTTAATGGTTCCCTTTACCTTTAACTTGGCTGGTATGGTTTGTATATCGTCGTGCTTTACTGCATAACCATCCATAGCTGCATCGTTATAAGGCGGAAGTGTTCTTAATGCCGATATAGAGCCGCTTACAACTCTGCCAGAAGCCTCAAAAACACTAACAAGCTCTTGTCCCTTTGGTCTTAAGTTTCCTAATATTGTTTTAAGAGCATCCAGTGGATGTATCACCTTTTCTTACCCCCCTTTAATTTTGTTCATTTTAAAATTAATTTAAGTATTTTTCAAGATTAATTTTATTTTATTGAAAATTTCAGCGAATTAGATTTTAATCATGAACATGGATAGAAGACAGGATGTGGGTTTTATTATACCTTTGGCAGTTTTCTTGGGTGGAATAGGTGGAGGGATTGTTTTTCCGATTTTACCAATTCTCGGTCTTAAGTTCGCCCTGTCGGCTTTCTTTATCGGTGTTATCATATCAGCCAATAAGTTTGCCCGTATATTTGTTAATCAATTTGTAGGCATTGCCATAGATATGTTTGGTGGTAAGCGGCCACTGATTTTGGGTCTTATTATAGAAAGCCTGGGAAGTTTCCTATATGTAGCCTCAATTTATATGAAGTACCATGGAACATTGATGCTGTTTGGAAGACTTATCTGGGGTGTGGGCTCGGCATTTGTTTTTATTTCAGCCAATACGATAGCTCTTAACATGTCCATAAGAGAGACTCGGGGACAGTCAACTGCAAAGGTAAGAATTGCTCTCTCGTTAGGGGTTCCTGCAGGATTAGTCCTTGGAGGCGTAATCTCTTCGGTTTTTTCCGATTCAATAGCATTTTTAAGTAGCTCTTTGGCATCTCTTTTTGGTGCTCTTCTTGTTATGTTCTTTTTTGAGGAGAGAGAGAAACCCTCTTTTAGAACGCATATTACCCTTAAGGAATCGCTTTTGTTTATGCTTAAAGAAAGAATGGTAGCTCTAATAGGTGTTGGGAATCTTTTAACCTTCTTCTCCCTTCAGGGTGTTGTTATGGCAACTTTAGTTCTTTTTATTCAAAAGAGGCAATTACACTTCATCTATCCAGACCCTAAGTTCTCAAGTGGCGTTATCATGTCTTTTATGATGCTCTCCTCTGGAATAAGTGGAGTAGTAGCAGGCAGGGTTGTTGACAGGTTAAAGCTTAGAGCAACCCTTGGGATAGTTGCCACAATTATAGTCTTTTTGGGTTTTGTTATGCTCTCTTACTCGAGCTCTTCACTTGAGCTCATACTGTCTTTGGTAGTTTTAGGTGTTGCAATAGGTGCGAACAACATAACCCTTTTAAGCATCCTTGGAGATTTTACACAAACCTTTAACAGGGGAAAGGCTGTTTCTGTTTACCAGCTCCTCGGTGATATTGGAGGTACTTTAGGACCAATTTTCGGGATACAGCTGGGCTTTGCTTTCGGTTTTCCTACAATGTATATTCTGACAGGTGTAATTTTTTCTCTTAACTTAATCGTTTTTCTCATTTTAAGACGCAAGGAGCTTAAGCTTATCAGTTGACTACTGTACGATTTTTACCCTCTCTTTTT
>WFQQ01000179.1 GCA_015486965.1 Desulfurellaceae bacterium | reverse complement strand
TGCTTCTCTCCCTCTATTCCTCTTTGGCCTATACCTTGACCTGAAAGCAAAAAAACCCAGTTTGATTAAACTATTTATCGCAAACCTGTTATCACTTGCGGTACTTTTGCTCATTTCAAAGCAACTCAGTTTATCCATAACCATCTTTTTTCTTTCACTTGCCCTAAACTATACAGTAAAACCAAAAAGATACATGGAAATACTTTATGCTATAACTTTTATAGCAGCTTCAATTCTCGCAATTGGCAAAACGGAAAATATTTTAAAACTTTCCACAATAGTAGCAGTATCAACCACAGGAGTTGCCTTTACAAATATCAAAAAAGTAAGAATTAAACTTGGGCGCTCTGGGGTTTACCTGCTAAACTTTATATTGGCTTTTGTTGCAAACTCAATAATTATGAAATTTTTGAGGTAAAGTTATGGAAAAAGTGTATGTTATAGGACACAAAAACCCTGACACAGATGCAATTTGCTCAGCTATAGCTTACGCAAACTTAAAAAATAAACTGGACAGAGACAAGGTGTACATAGCGGCACGGTGTGGAAACTTAAATAGGCAGACAGAGTTCGTATTGAAAAAAACAAAAGTAGAACCCCCTCTTCTTTTAAACGATATTTACCCCAAAGTTGCAAACATAATGACAAAACCACCAATTTCTTTAAATGAAAACTCCCCTGTTTTTGAAGTTATGCACACGATAAAAGAAAAAGGAATCAGACTCGTCCCCATTGTTGATAAAGAAAACAATCTAAAAGGTATTGTAAGCGTCTTTGAGCTAACAGACTTCTTCATCTCAGACAGAATAGACAAAAAGCCCGTCTATATGTTCGACCTTGAAAACTTTAAAAAGGTTCTCAGTGGATATTTCATAAAAAAATCAACAGAGAGGTTTTTTAAGGGAGAAATTGTTATAGGAGCAATGCCTTTTGACAGGTTCAAAGATTATGTGGGCAGATTGAACCCAGAAGAGATTGTGCTCATAGTTGGTAAAAGAACAAAGATATTAAATTACGCTATCGAGAGAAATTTCAGATGTATTGTCCTAACTGGCATATCATCAGACGACGAGCTTAAAGAGCTCAACTTAGAACATTATAATGGCACAATATTTGTCTCCCCCTTCGATACTGCGCAAACTGCAAGAAGGCTATCGCTCAGCTCGCCTGCATCATATATTCTCAATAGTGATGTAAAAACTGTGAAGGAAAGCGATTATATCATGGAAGCACGGGAGTTTTTAAGCAAGACACCATACAGAGCACTACCTGTTGTTGACGACAATGGGAAACTTGTTGGGATTATAACCCGCTCTGATATAATAAAAAAGTTCGCAAACAAGGTAATCCTTGTTGATCACAACGAAATGAGCCAAGCCGTTGTCGGCATAGAGACAGCTGAGATTTTAGAAATTATAGACCACCACAGACTTGGCACCATTAAAACCACATACCCAATATTTTTCTATGCCAAACCCATTGGGAGCAGCTGTAGCCTGGTATACCAGCTTTACAAACACAACAACATAAAGCCAGATAAGACAACAGCACTTCTTCTATTGAGTGGCCTTTTATCTGATACTGTGGTTTTGAAATCTCCCACAACCACAGATGAGGATATTAAAATAGCTAAAGAGCTTTCAGAACTTGCAGGAGTCAGCATAGAACAATACGGTAAGGAGATGTTCGAAACAGCAGGAACGATAAACTCAAGAAAAGCCCATGAAATTGTAAACAGCGATTTTAAGGTGTATGAAGAGTTTGGTGTAAAATTCGGTATAGGTCAGGCAGAGACAGTGAGTCTGAATATACTTGATGAGAAAAAGAGGGAAATTTTCGAGGAGCTTGATAAAACAAAAAAAGAAAAAGGGCTTGACTGGGCAATGCTTCTCATTAGCGATATAATAAGCTCAAACAGCATACTTTTTTCCACTTATCACCCATGCGAATCTCTGTTACCATTCGAAAGAATAGGGAAAAACGAATACTACCTACCCGGCGTACTTTCAAGAAAAAAACAGCTCTTACCAACGATACTGTCTGTACTTGAGGAGTTTGCAAAAGAAAGAAAGGCGTAAAGCTGTCCCTAATTCTAACGGTGTTTAACTTGATTAATTTGTTTATCTTTTATTCCTAAAGCTAAAAATATTTGTAGTGAGCTTTTTTAGGTTTGTCGGGCTAACTTTCAATAAAGAGTGGCTCAAAGACACTGCTTTCTATATAGCTATATTAATTTCTATCCCTATCAAAGTATCAATTGTTCTATTAAACCCTTATATCAAAGCCCCAATAAATCTATCGATCCATTTCATTTTCTTTCTGCTATTTATC
>WFQQ01000178.1 GCA_015486965.1 Desulfurellaceae bacterium | reverse complement strand
GGAGAGAATCAATTTCGAAAAAAATATAGAAAAACCATCTCTTTTGAAAAATATTTCAATAGCGAAAAAACAATTAATAGTGAAACAAAAAAACTTAAAACAACTCTCCAATACATTCAAAAAAATTAGAAAAAAAGACCCAACTCTTGCAGCTATAGTTGCACTTCGTATAAATGCTGTACAGAATGACATAAAGAGTCTAAAACAGCAAATTATAAATTACAGTTTGCAGATAAAGAGGATTCTTGAGGAGACTATTCCGGATTTGGAGAAACAGAAACAGAGGATTCTTGAGGAGACTATTCCGGATTTGGAGAAACAGAAACTTCAAATCATAAAGAAGCAGATACCCCTAAAAGAAGCTGCTATTAAACAGCTTGTAAATGTCACAGTTCCGCATTTAAAAGACCAGGTAAAATTCTTGCAATTAACAATGAAACCTCCATATTTAGTCATGAGCAGTATTGTTGGGAAAATCTATACCCATGACTACCCTGTGAAACCGAAGAAAAAGCTTATCTTAGCTGTTGCTTTAATTAGTGGACTGATTCTCGGGATTTTCTTGGCCTTTTTCTTAGAGTTTTTGGCAAAGGCAAAAGAGAGAGATGAATAAAAAGCTAACAAACAAAATAGACAAAATCCAGAAATTGATAATTGATGAACTCCAACCCGAGAGAATAATTTTATTCGGCTCACTTGCCAAGAAAGCTCACAAATCCAACCATGACATAGATATTTTTGTGTACAAAGGCAAACCTTTATCTCATCGAGAGGAGAGAAAGTTAAGAGAAAAAATCGATGAACTTGCTGGTATCTATAGCGTTGATATAGTTTTTTCAGATAAAGTTGAAGAGGACTTCCAAAAATTAATAGAAGACACAGGAGTTGTTCTGTATGAAAAAGGTAGAGGTTAAACTCGCCATAAAAAAATTAGAAAAGGCTTTTGACAGGCTAACTCAAGCGGTTAAAATAGCTAAAGATGAGCTTGATAAAGACGGAGTCATCCACAGGTTTGAGTTTACAGTCGAACTGCTCTGGAAAACCTTAAAAATAGCCCTTGAATACGATAAAGTTGAGTGCTATTCACCAAGGGATTGTATAAAAAAGGCTTTCAGGTATGCATTGATAGACGATGATGAAATTTTACTGGATATGATAGACGATAGAAATAGAAGCTCTCACATATACGATGAAAAAACATCTGAGGAGATTTTCAATAGAATCAAAGAGGTTTATGTGGAGGTAATTGAGAAGATATTAAACAAATTGAAGGTATAATTTTGAAAGATAGTTACCAAAACCAAAGGGAAGTTTAGTGAATGCTTATAAAAGGATAAAGATTGACAAAATTTACGGCAGATGAAATGGACAATCTCCAAGAAGTTCACATAATCATCCCAAGCTATAATGACTGGTTATATACGATTGAGTATTTAGGATACATAAATGAGATAGAATGAATGGATAGCAATCGGAAGAGAATCAGACTGTCGGAAAAAGAAATCAAAAAGATAAAAGGTACAGCTTATGGAATTTTTGGAGCGGATATTAAAATTTATATTTTCGAAAGTAAAAGCAAACCTAATAAACGAGGGTGAGATATTGATATCTTGGTTAAAAGTCTGAGGAACATTTCTGTGGATGAAAGACTTAGATCTTTAGCAAGGCTTGAACTAAAAGGCATTGAAAGAAAAGTCGATCTAATTATGATAGCTCCAGAAACCAATTTAAAAGATATTCATATAGAAGCCTTAAGAACAGGCGTGGAGATATGATTAAAGATGCTATAAACGGTGAATTTTTGAGTGATTTAGAGTTGAAAACATTAAAAGATTTGAGAAGATTTTTAAAAGACTTTTTTAGAAACGAGAAAGTAAGAATTTATCTATTTGGCTCGAGAGCAAGGGGGGATAATACTCCTTTTTCAGATGTTGATATAGGATTTTTGGTAAACAGAGACATATCGGACAAACTGACTATATTAAAAGAGATTCTGGAAGAAAGTAATTTCCCCTATAAAGTTGATTTAGTGGATCTGTCTGAAAACAAGGAACTTTTAGAAATTGTTTTAAAAGAGGGTAAAAGATGGCTTTAGAAAAGCTTGTAAAAGATTTTGAAAAGGCCTTAGAAAGACTGAAAGAGGCTTACTTAAAGGCTAAAAATTCAGATAAAGACAATTACAATTTTTTTAGAGATAGTGCTGTTCAGAGGTTTGAATTTACTGTTGAGATTTTTTGGAAGTGCATTAAATCTTACTTAAGAGAATTTGAAGGGATTGAGTGTAGAAGCCCTAAATCTTGCATAAGAGAGTTTTTCTCTACAGGTTACTTGAATGAGGAGGAAACAATTCTTCTCCTTAAAATGATAGATGACAGAAACTTAACTTCTCATACATATAGAGAAGAAGTAGCTGAACTACTATTTTCAAAACTTGAGGAGTACATAATTCAACTTGAAAAAGCGCTTTTGGGTTTACAAAAATATATGAATGACAGAAGACTACGATGAGAGAAATGGACTGTTTTACTGCATTAAAGCGGTGAAAAGATTTGAAAAAGAAATGAAAAGAGATAAAATCGTTCAAGAAGTGGTAGAAAAGACCAAAAATTGGTGTAGATGGAGTGAATGTCAAATGTTGAGATGCGACCCCTTGTGAGCACGAGGCAGGAGAGCATTTTGATTGGAGGTGAGGGATGAAAGAAGTCTTCACTGCTGTTATACATAAAGAGGGCAATATATATGTGGCTGAATGTCCAGATGTAGGAACAGTCAGTCAGGGATATACTATTGAGGAAGCAATAGACAATCTAAAGGAAGCCACGG
>WFQQ01000177.1 GCA_015486965.1 Desulfurellaceae bacterium | reverse complement strand
TTTTTTTTGCTCTTCAGGTTTTTATAGTATGTAAAGCTCCTTTGTCAAATGTTTTGGATACCAAGTATAAAACTAAGGGGGTATGAAGGTTAAATCAACTTTAAATGGTGATGGTCTGTTTCTTGCTGGGGACGATGTGTTTTTCTTTAAACAGGCCGCTCTTTCTTTTTAGTATTTCTTCTTTTAGTCTCGGAATAGCAATCTTCTCCAGATACTCTTTTTCTTAGTCAATGCCAATAAATTTTCTACCGTATCTTAAAGCTACAACACCTGTTGTTCCACTGCCGCAAAATGGATCAAGCACTACATCTCCCTCTTTACTTGAGGCAAGTATAATCCTTTTTAAAAGCGACTCTGGTTTCTGGGTGGGATGTTTGCCGTGCTTTTTCTCTTCATTTTTGGGTGTATTGATAGCCCAAACGCTTCTCATCTGTTTATTTGGCTTTTTTAGAAAATCGCCGTTCCAATCGCCGTTCCTCATGAGATCATAGTTGAATATGTGTTTTGCTTTTTTATCTTTTTTTGCCCAGATAAGCGTTTCGTGGCTTGCCGTGAACATTCTACAGGATAGATTTGGTGATGCATTTGGCTTAAACCAGCAAATATCGTTTATTATGTGCCAACCCTGTTTCTGAAGGGCAAATCCACAAGCATAAATGGAGTGGTAGGTACCGGATATCCAGATGGTTCCGTTGGGTTTTAAAACCCTTTTACACGCCTCTATCCATTTGTAGTGAAATAGGAAATCTTCTTCAATACCCTTGCTTTTATCCCACTCACCTTTATTTACACTTACTCTTTTGCCTGCGTGGCATGTAAATCCATCGTTTGAAAGATTATATGGCGGGTCTGCAAATATTAAATCCGCACTCTCCTCTGGAAGTTTTTTTAAGAGCTCCAATGCATCACCAAAATATAGTCGGATGCCCGTTTCTTTGTCTTCAAATATCGGTTTCATCCTTTTTTAAAGACCCAAGCAGATTTTTTAGGCCCTCTCCTGTTCTTATCCATTTGTTATTTTCTTTTTTCCATCCCTCCCAAGACATGGCTCTCCCCTTGCCGTTTGGGTAATTTACATCCTCTTGCCCCCAAATCCACTTGTATGCTTTAATTAAAGCTTCTGGCAGTTCCCCGCACGGATTTTTTAGATCGAGTTGATCGAGAAAATCATCTGGCTCTTCCCCATTGTAAACCCTTTCAAAGGCTTCTAAAATTTTAATTGTCTCCTCTGGATCTTTTTCTGCTTTGGAATGCAAGTCTTCATATATCTGTTTGTGTGTAATCTGCCAGAGGGTGTTTTCCGCTGGATTGTAGATAAAAACAAAAAAATCTTCTTTTCTGATTCTTCCAAAAGACTGTTTTCCGCCCGGCTTTACTATAAGTATCTTTCTTCCGTCGGATATATCCTCAACTTCGTAGCCTCGGTATGGAATTTCTTCCAACTCTTTTACAAACTCTCCTCTTTCTCTGTTTTTTATTGTTAGTTTTTCTAAATCAATAGTGTGCCTGTAAATGTTGTGCTTTGCCATTTTAAGAGTTCCAAATAAGCTTTAACAACATGTTTACAACAGGCAGTGTTTAAATATAGCCATTCTTGTGTAAACGCCGTTTTCGACCTGTTTTGTTATAAGGTTTTTGTCGAAGTGATCCATAACCCATGAATCTATCTCAACATTTCTATTTACAGGTCCGGGATGCATTACAAATGTATCGGGTAGATTATCTCTTTTTAAGCCAAAAAACCTGTTGAACTCCTTTAAAGAGGGTATGTTTTGGCCACTCTTTCTTTCAAGTTGAATCCTTAAAAACATGATAAAATCTTTGTTGGATAGTGCATCTTTAAGCTGGCTTTCTATTCTAACACCATCAACCCACTCATTTTTTGGGAGCATTGTTTTCGGACCAAAAAAGGTAAGCTCCCAGTTGAACAGCTTAGCCAGCCACATGTGGCTTTTTGCAACCCTGCTGTGGATTATATCTCCAATTATGCAAACCTTCAGGTTCTCCAGTGTATTTTTTACCTCATACATTGTCACTGCATCCAATAGTGCTTGTGAAGGATGTTCATTTATACCATCACCTGCATTTATAATGGGAATGTTTGTGAACTCTGTTAGAAATTTAGGATATCCAGATTCGTAATGTCTTATAACAAAAGCATCTGGGTGCATGGCGGATAGATTTATAATGGTGTCGTAGTCTGTCTCTCCCTTCTTTAGACTGGATTGATTGTAGTCTATGTTTATCACCTGGGCACCCATTCTCTTTGCTGCCATTTCAAATGATGTTCTTGTTCGTGTGCTGCTTTCAAAAAAGATACTTATTATAGTTTTTCCCTGAAGGAGTTGTTCAAAACCACCCTTTGAAGCTTTAAACCTAAAGGCATCATCAATTATTCTTTCAACATCCTCTCTATTTAAACTCTTTATACCAACCAAGTGTTTCATACCACCTCACCTGTCTATATCTCTATGTATAACATCAACCGAGTAGCCCTGTTTCCTTA
>WFQQ01000176.1 GCA_015486965.1 Desulfurellaceae bacterium | reverse complement strand
ACGGCTTATCTGGGATTGATACAATAAACAATCTTTACAATTTAAACTCAAATCCTGAAGTTTTGGAAAAATTTTTCTCCCTATCGAACGAAATTACGAACAATAGCCTTAATTTAAGTGGCTGGCTTGAGGCTTATAAGAACGCTTCAACATATGGATACGGTGAGCAGTTCTTAAACGAAACGGAAAGCATCATAAATAATTCAAACAGTGATGAGCTTTCCAATATTTTCAATAAATTTTTAGAGGGCGTAGTTTATGCTACAACAAATATACCCTCACCTATTCTGATTCAGCAATACCTAAACACCCTGTTTACTGGCCTTGCAGCCTCTCAAACACCTGAAAGTAAGCTTGAGTTTCTTGAGGGTTTTATGGGAGTAGGATAGACTACTCCCCACCCATCACATCTGTTGTCCAGATTTCGTGCATTTTCGCAAGGTACCTGACTACAATTGAGAACTCCTCTTCGTTAAACTCCTCTAAAGCTTTTATCGTTCTCTCTATTAAAAAATTATATAACGCTGTTAAATACTCGACTGTCTCTCTATCGGCATTTGGATCGAGAGAGTCTCTTAAAGCAAGAAGAATACCAAGTACCCTGTTTAAACTATCTGAAATAGCCTCTTCATCATCTATTTTGGCATACTCTATTGCCTTTTTGGCAAAACTCAATGCACCTTCGTAAAGCATCGCCACTATCTGGAGTTTGTCAACCGTTGTCTTAATCATCATATCCCTGTAGGTGTTGTAAGCTTCATTGGCTGTCATTTTTCAACCTCCTTACTATCAAATATTATTCCAACAACTTCTGAAAGCTTCTTCTGTAAGTTTATAACCTGTTGTGGTGGTATTTCCCTTATCACACGACCCGTTTTTGCGTCTATTACCTTAACAACAAGCGATTTTATCGTATCGTTGTAGGCGAATCTTACATCCTTGTTTAATCTGCTCACATTTTCATTGATTTTGTTAATTATTCTTTTTATCTCCTTGGGGGATAGAGGTTGTTGGTTGTTTATTTTTACACCGCTCGCTTGGGTGCTTGTTTTTGTTAGGCGGCTACTCTGTGTCTGTTGCGCACTGTCTGTTTGCGCGTTTATACCAACCGCATTACCACCGCTGGCAACCTTATTGATGCCACCAGACATTTTCTGCCTCCTTAATCATTACTTTTTCTTATTACCACTAAGACCATCAAATATCTGCTGCATATAATTACTCTGACTTTTCAACATCCCTATGTATTCATCCATCTGGGAGAATGTCAAAGTAAGCATTTTTCTCTCTTCATCAAGTTGCTTCTGGATCGTGTTTATCTGTTCTTGAAGGCTATCAATCTTGTTGTTGATGTAGTTCTTTTGAAGCTCAATTGTACCATTTGCGCTAACCATATCCAACACCGTTGTATGCAGTTCACTTAAAAAGCCATTGCCACTGCCCTCTTTCGATTCAACAAGCATCTCCTTTACACCTTTAAAATCTGTGTTTAAGGCATTTAGAAACTTACCTGAATCAAAAGTTAGTGTTCCATCCTTTTTCAAAATCAATCCAATGTCAGCAAGAGAGTGAAACATCGAATTTGACCCGCCAAACATATCAACAAACAGGTTGGATAGACGATTTTCAGCGCCCTCTATGGCTACATTACAGAAAAATGCATCTGAAACATTTGTTTTATCGTTGTATTTTGAATTATCTTTTATGTACTTCATTATATCGTTGTAATCTTTTACAATGTTTTTCATATCTTCTAAAAGCTTTCCTTTATCCGTTTGTATGTATAGGGAAAAGGAGCCCGTTTTTTTCAAAGTTAGACTAATCCCCGGTATGTAGTCATCAAGTGTGTTGCTATGGGATGTTACAGAAATCCCATCTATCGTTAAATCTGCATCCTGAGAATTTACTGCAGGCGTAGTATTACCATTACCATCACCAAATGTAAGTGTTGTATCGTTGTTTACTATGGTCAAGTCGTTATTTGTTCCTTCGGGTGTTTTTAGAATTACCCTATAGCCACTCCCGTCATAAATAACACTCGCCTGTAAACCCGAGCCGTTATTGTTAATGGCATTGACAAACTCCTGTAAAGTTGTTGGTGTGGACGAAAGAATATTGTTGTCTAAATTTATTGAGTACTCTTTATCTCCGATTTTATATGTAAAAGTACCGCTATTTTGAACAATTGAATTTGTCTGGGATGAAACATCCTCGTTGGAAATCCATGTTTGCCCCTGGGCAAGAGTATTTACTGTTATGTTGTGTATGCCACTCGTTGGCGTGCCTGTAAGCCTTGCCTCTGCTAAAGAGTCATCACTGACTGATACGCTCTGCATTGTGAAGTCAGAAATCATCTTATTTGCATCATTTGCCAGGGTCATTAACTTACTTTCCAAGGTATTGAAATTCTGCAAATAACTCTGATATTCAAGTTTTTGTGTCTGCGCCATTACGAGGGGTTGGCTGTCGGCTTTTACAAGTTTATCTATGATACCCTGAAGATCCATGCCGCTGCCCAGACCTAAAACAGTAAATTTACCCAAATCCATAACTCCCTCCTTCATATACTATGGTCGGCTTAATGAAGAAAAACTTTAGCTTTAGAATTTATTTTTTAAGCTGTACACATAGGCGAGTATCTCTGCGACAGCCTTGTAAAGTTCATGAGGAATCTCTCTGTCTATGGGGACTTTCTTGTATAGCTCTTTTGCAAGCTCTGGTCTCTCTACTATTGGTATATCGTGTTTTTCTGCTATCTCTCTTATTCTCTTTGCAATTAAATTTATACCTTTTGCAACAACCTTTGGTGCGTTCATCTTACTCGACTCATATTTCAACGCCACAGCGTAGTGGGTGGGATTTGTTATTACAACATCTGCCTTCTTAACCTCTTCCATCATTCTCCTTCGTGCTATCTCCATCTGCATGCTTCTAATTTTCTGTTTAACCTTGGGATCACCTTCCATCTGTTTGTATTCATCCTTAACTTCCTGTTTGGTCATCCTTATACTTTTCTCAAAAGTGTACCTTTGAAACAGATAGTCAACGATGGCTACAAACATAATAAACACAAGGGTGTATAAAACAATTAAGAAGGTATCTTTTAATAGCATTAAAAATATCACATTTTCTGGCTGTTTTGTAAGCGCTTGCCACTTTGGTATGTTGTTTTTTACAAATATCCATAAAATATAGACCATTACTGCTGCTTTCAGAAAGGATTTTATGAGCTCTCCAAAAGACTTCAGAGAAAACATGTTCTTCAAGCCGTTTACAGGATTTATTTTGTCAAACTTCATCTCAAGGACTTTTGGGGTAATCATAAACCCAACCTGAACAACATTTATGAGGAAAGCAGCCGTTGCTATAACTATAAAAAACGGTATAAGCAACTTGAACATAATAGAGTTTACGCTATTGAAAAGAGTACCAACAGAGTTCATGTTCAGATGGAAATTTCCAGCAAGCTTTATGAAATAAGTAAAAATCTCTCTGTACTTTTCACCCAAGCTGCTCGCAGTAAAAAAGAAAAACACTAAACTAACAAGTAGCAGAAATGCAGTGTTTAGTTCCACAGATTTTGCAACTTTACCCTCTTCTCTCGCTTCCTGTCGCCTCTTAGGGGTGGCGGGTTCGGTTCTGTCTTCGTCTGGCATGTTATCCTGCCTTTAGGATAGCAAATAGATAGTGAAATGCCTCGTTGTAATATTTAACAAGGGCATCCGCCATAAATATAAACGAAGCACCAAGTACCAAAAATCCTATAGCAATACTCAACGGAAAGGCAACAATCATTATGTTTATTTGTGGCATTGTCCTTGCAATGAGCCCAAATACGACCTGGGTGATAAAAAGAGCCATTATAGCAGGAGCCAAAACGCTAAATGCAACAGTAAACAGCATCGATACAAGCCTGTTAAAAATCGCAAAGATAGTGCTGTTTACTGTAAAACCCCCCACGGGAAGCACTTTAAAGCTAAAAGCCATTGCTTTAATAAAGGCGTAGTGTCCATCTATTGCAAGGAACACAAGAATAGCAAAGATACTCTCAAACTCGCTCAGGACTGAGATTTGAACATTTTCTTGAGGGCTTAAAACATTTGCAATGGCGAACCCCATATTGAATCCCACAAGCTGAGCCCCAAGCTCAACACCACTCCAGATAAAGTGGACTGTTAGAGCCAAAAGAACGGCAAGCGCAAGCTCTCTTATCACGATTTCTGTGATATACAAAGCGCTTAATGAGTTTATATGGATATAACCTTTTACAGAGCTAAAAAGAACCAGAGAGAAAATCAAGCTTATCGCTATTTTCAGTTGGGGTGGTATAGAAGCAGAAGAGAGTACAGGAGCAAAAACTACAATTGAGGACACTCTGAGCAAGATTATAAGAAATATAATGAAGTTTGCCCAGAGATGGGATGAAAAGAGCAAAAGTTCATTCATTGCTCATTCACTTAATAATAACAGGTATACTTGAATACAGCTGGACAACATAGTTAACCATTAACTTTGTCATCCAGGGTGCAAGAAAAATAAGGGCTACGGCTGTAGCTATAATTTTTGGAATGAAGGTTAAAGTCATCTCTTGAATCTGTGTCACAGCCTGAAAAATACTCACAATCAATCCCGCAATGAGACTAACCAGAAGCAAGGGCATAGAAAGTAGCATGGTTATCTTCATGGCTTCTTTACCTATGGCAACAACCGTTGTTATATCCATAAACTCACCTCATAAAGCTCTTAAACAGAGACATGACAACAAGGTTCCATCCGTCAGCTAAAATAAAAATTAACAGTTTAAAGGGAAGAGAGATCATTATTGGCGGCAGCATCATCATTCCCATACTCATCAGGATGCTTGAGACTATCATATCGATTATAAGAAACGGAATATATATTATAAAACCTATCTCAAACGCCGTTTTGAGTTCGCTGATAAGAAAAGCGGGGACAACAATACCCATCGATAGCTCTTGAGGATTTTTTGGATTTTTTTTGTGTGCAATTCTCAAGAATAGAGCCAGGTCTTTCTGCCTTGTTTGTTTTAACATAAAAGCTTTTAGTGGCTTGACAGCTCTGTAGTATGCATCCTCAAGGCCAATTTGATTTCTTTCAAGCGGTAAGTAAGCCTGTTTGTATATCGCATTTATCTGCGGTGTCATTATGAATATTGTAAGAAACAGCGCAATGCCAATTAAAATTTGGTTGGGAGGCATCTGTTGAGTACCCAACGCCTGCCTTAAAATTGCAAGCACTATTATTATCCTTGTAAATGAGGTCATCATTATCAGGATTGAAGGAGCCAAAGCAAGAACTGTCAGTATAACTAAAAGCTTTATAGACTCTGCCACTGTTTTTGGGTTGTTTACAGGAGGAAGGGTTATATTTAAAGAAGGGGAGACAACACTGGCGCCGAAAGCAACAGCAGGCAAAAGAATTAACATGAAGACAATTAAGCTAATCCTCTTCATGGTCTTTTTCAAGCTCCTTGAGTAGAGTAATATTATCACTAATGCCCAATAAAAACTCCTCTCCATCTACCTCTACAATGGCAAGATATCGCCTGTTGTCTAAATACAATCTGCTTTTGAGCTTTATCCTCGAGCTCGTATGTTTACCCATCGAGTTGATTTTCTTTAACAAAAAGAAAAACACAACTATTAACCCTAATACGAGAAGGAGACTTCCAAAGGCTTTAAATGTATAACTCCAGTAATTTAAACCTGCGCCATAGGCGCTTAAGGGAGCCAGTAAAAAGAGAACCAAAAGAAAGGTCATTTTACATTGAGTTCCATCAGGTCGTCTTTGGTAAAAATCGTCGTTATCCTTATAGCAAATTTATTGTCAATTACGATTACCTCGCCTGTACCCAACGGTCTATCTTCTAAATCTATATTGATATACTCCCCAGCCATTTTGTTTGTTTCCACCACATCACCCTCTTTCCAGTTGAGCAGCTCTCTAACAGTAACTTTGGTCGATGCAAGGTCGAACACCATCTTCAACGGTATATCAAAATATTTTTTAAACTCCTCTTTTATCTTTTTACTTTCGCTCACTGAATTATAAACTCTAAAAAGTATATCTTTCTCACAAGGTTTCTATGGAGGGCTTGGTTTATTGCAGTTATAAGCTCATTTTTTAGCTCCTCTTTTCCAGATACAGAAAGAAGGTCATCCGAAGTCTTTGAGGAGAGCACCGTTATAATGGTATCCCTTATAACTGCATCCTGTAGTGAAATACCCTCTTTTTCACCCTCTTTCTTCTCCTTTTTTGCTGCTGATGGAACTTCAAGGAGAACAAGCTTAATTTTTAGGTATCTATCGCCCCCAACATCAGCCAGGTTAACAATAAGAGGTCCTACGACTACAGGCGTTAGATTTGATTCATTCACTGGAGGGGTATAGGCTGGTTCCGGTGGAGGCGCCTCCTGTTGTGTCGCTGCTTGCTCTGACTTTGCAGCTTTTTTGGGTTTCTCTTTCTTTTTCCCGCCTAAAACAAACATCTTAACAGCGACACCTGCAACAACCAAAACAAGAACAACAACTATAATTAACAATAATTTACCCTTACCTTTCTTCTTACCGCCCTCTTGAGCCTCACCTGCATCCTTTTTCTCTTTAGCCATTTTGCTCTCCTATCAGTTTTCTATTTAACTATCAAAAAAATAAGCTAAAGTAAATAATATTCTTCCTTCAGGGGTCTGTTCATCAAACTTTTGACGGCTTCCTTTGCACTTTTTCCTTCATAGATTATTTTGTAAACCTCTTGGGTAATGGGGAGTTCAACAGAGATTTTCTTGGAATATTCATAAACCGCTCTAACCGTTGAGACACCCTCAGGAATCATCTTGGAAGACTTTAATATGGTTTCAATTGCTTCACCCTGAGCAAGTCTTAAGCCAACACTCCTGTTTCTGCTCAGATTACCCGTGCATGTGAGAATGAGATCGCCAACCCCTGCAAGACCCATGAAAGTCTCACTTTTTGCACCAAACCTTTTACCAAGTCTCACTATCTCTGCAAGTCCTCTTGTTATCAGACTCGCTCTGGCATTTAATCCTAATTTTAACCCGTCGCTAATACCTGAGGCTATAGCCACAATGTTTTTCATAGCGCCGCACAGCTCAACACCCCTAACATCATCTGTTGTATAAACCCTGAATGTTGACGATGAGAACGCATCCTGAATAGTTTTTGCGCTATCTTTATTCTTTGAGGCAACAACTGTAGCTGTTGGAAGGAGCTGTGCCACCTCTTTTGCAAAGTTTGGTCCACTTAAAGCAGTTAGGTTGCATTCATCAACCCCTAAAGACTCTTTAATTATCTCACTGGGTGTTAGAAAAGTCTCAATTTCTATACCCTTGGATAGAGAGACAACTATACCTTCAGGTTTTTTCTTTATGCCTCTTAAAACCCCTCTCAAAAAACTTACCGGTATAGCAAATGTCACTATGTCTCTGTTTTCCATGGAGCTCTCTATGTCGTTTGAAAAAGTAATGCGGCTATTTAGCCTGATACCTTTCAAATATAGAATATTTTCTCTTTTTTCTTCCAAAACCTTTAGAAGTTCTCTATTTCTCACCCATAGAGTGGTGTCATGTCCATTGCTGGCAAGCAAGTGGGCTATGGCTGTTCCCCAACTACCACCACCAATAACAGCAATCCTATATGTTTTTTTCATATATCACCTTAAGTCCAAATAGAGTAAGGTGGGGTCTAAAGTATTGTATCTCTGATAAGTACCTATAAAACAGAGCGCTATCTCCACCTGTAATCACAACAGTGCAGTTGTAGTCCATCTCATCTTTTATTCTCTTTATCATTCCTTCCATTAGGGATAGATAGCCAAAGAATAACCCAGATTGAATACTGTGGGTTGTTGTTTTACCTATAACACCTTCAGGAACTTTTAAAGGAACCCTTGGAAGCTTCGCAGTCCTTTCTGCCAGCGCATCTGCTGATATGTTTATTCCCGGAGCTATGGCTCCGCCAATGTACTCACCTTTTTTGCTTATGACATCGAAGGTTATGGCTGTTCCAGAATCTATCACTATAAGGGCATCTTTAAATTCCTCGTAAGCTCCCACAGCATTGACAATCCTGTCTGCCCCTACCTCCTGTGGGTTTTTGTACCGTATCGGCATACCTGTTTTGATACCTGGACCAACCTCTAAAGGTTTAACACCAAAAACTGTATCTATTGCGTTTATCACTTTTGGCGTTATTTGGGGAACTACAGATGACACTATAGCTCCCTCTACCCTGTCGTTGTTCAGGGAATAGAGATTAAACAAATTATAAAAGTTTATGCAGTACTCATCCTGGGTGAGTTTTTGATTTGTGCTCAATCTAAAGTTCACAAACCTGTTCTTTAAAAAAACACCTATAACTATGTTTGTGTTTCCTATATCTATTGCCACAAGCATCTATTTAAGTACCACCCTGGCAATCTTCCTCTTTCCCACTCTAATGATGTATTCGCCCTTCTCAAGTTTTAGGTTCTCGTCTTTAACCTTCTGTGTGTTTATCGATACGGCGTTGGACTTAATCATCCTTCTTGCCTCTGAACTGCTCTTTACAAAGTTAATGTTTTTCAAAAGATGGGCTATCCAGATGTTATCGCCGTCCAGCTTATATTCTATTGTCTCTAAATCTTCTGGTATATCCCTCTTTTTGAACATCTCCTCAAAGTGTTTGGCTGCCTGTCTTGCAGATATCTCATCGTGAAATCTCTTTGTTATTTCAAAAGCAAGCATCTCTTTAACCTTTTTCGGGTGCAAGTTTCCCTTATTAACTTCCTCTTTCATTCTGTTAATCTCACTCTCAGATATATCACTCAGAAGCTCATAGTATCTCCACATGAGTTCATCCGAAATGGACATAATCTTGCCATACATGTCATTGGGTTCATCTGTTATGCCAACATAGTTGCCCAGAGATTTGCTCATCTTTTGAACACCATCCAATCCCTCAAGAATTGGCATCATTATAACTGTTTGAGGTCTCTGTCCCCAGAGCCTCTGCAGATGTCTCCCAACAAGAAGGTTAAACTTCTGATCAGTACCTCCAAGCTCAACATCTGCTTTTAACGCCACGGAGTCATACCCCTGAAGGAGTGGATATAAAAACTCATGGATTGAGATTGGTTTGTTGGAATTAAACCTTTTTGAGAAATCATCCCTTTCAAGCATCCGTGCTACTGTCATTGTTGACGCCAGTTTTATCATATCAACGGCTGTTAGCTTTGAACACCACTCAGAGTTATATACAACCTTTGTTTTCTTTTCATCGAGTATCTTAAATATCTGCTCTTTGTATGTCTTTGCGTTTCTTTCAAGCTCCTCTCTGCTCAAAGGCTTTCTCGTTTCGCTCTTTCCAGTTGGGTCTCCTATCATCCCAGTGAAATCACCAATCAGGAAATATACCTCATGGCCGAGATCCTGAAAGTGCTTGAGTTTCTGGATTAAGACTGTGTGTCCAAGATGGAGGTCTGGCGCTGTTGGATCAAACCCCGCCTTAACTTTCAAAGGTTTTTCGGTTTTAATGCTTTCTCTCAACTTTTCTTTCAGCTCATCTTCATCAATTATTTCGACAGTCCCTCTCTTTATTAAATCGAATTGCCTTTTAACCTCTTTCTCTAACTCCATTACCCCTCCTAACCACACCTTGAGTATCCGCAGTTTCTACAAACTGCACACCCTTCAACTATTTCAAGAGGAGAACCGCACTCAGGGCACTCCTCGCCAACAACTTTCTTCGGTTCTTGTTGTTTAACCCCACCGTTGTTTAAAAAGTGATCCCTAAGAATCTGTGCAATCGCATCTGGAACAGACTTAATCAGCCTTCCATTGTTCCATATTGGCTGAGCGCCAGTTATACTGATAAGCGTGTTTATTATGCTTTTCACATGCACCCCATTTTGTAGCGCTATGGATATTAGCCTTCCTATAGCTTCAGATAGAGCAGATATATCACCACCCGATTTTCCGATATTTGCAAAAACCTCTATGGGTTTGCCATCAATTGTGTTCACGGTTACATAAAGAGTTCCTCTTGAAGTTTTAACCTTCTCAGTAAATCCGTGTAGTACAACAGGCCTCTGGAACTCCTCAGTTGGCTGTTTTTCATCCTTCTTGGGAACAACAAGAACCTGCTCCTGTCTTGAGCCGTCTCTGTAAACCGTTATGCCCTTAAGCCCCTTCCTGTATGCATAGTTATAGGCCTCTTTTACATCATCAACTGTCGTTGAGTTTGCCATGTTAATCGTTTTTGAGACAGCATTATCGGTATATTTTTGAAATGCAGCTTGAATATCTATATGTGCCTTGTATGATATATCCATTGCTGTAACAAAAACATTTTTTATCTCTCCAGGTATATCCTCTATGCCTTTTAAGCTCCCCCTGTTGTCGATTATCTTCTGGGCAAGCTGCTCTGTATAGATCCTTTTATCCTTAAGCACATTGAACAGGCGCTCATAGACATAGGGGAGCCTCTTTCCGTCCAGAACCTGTTTGTAGTATGCAAGGGCAAATATGGGTTCAATACCGCTTGAAGCATCGGCAATCATGGATATAGAGCCTGTTGGAGCAATTGTGGTTGTTGTTGCGTTTCTCATGGGAAGATTCTCTTTTGCATATATGCTATATTTGTAATTCGGGAAATTACCCCTATTTTTAGCAAGTTCACTGGAAGCCTCTTTTGATGAGTCTTCTACAAACTTCATAAGCTTTTCCGCCATTTCCACAGCTTTATCTGAATCGTAAGGTATTCCGAGGTCTATTAAAAGATCCGCAAAGCCCATTACACCCAAACCAATTTTCCTGTTTTTCTTTGTGTTTTCTTCTATCTCTTTCAAGGGATACTTATTTACATCTATAACATTATCAAGGAAGTGAACCGCAGTGAAAACCGCATCTTTTAAGCTATCCCAGTCAATAGCCTCATCAGGGTTAAACTTCTCTTTCTCATGAAGCCACAGATTTTTTTTATCTTCTATGACAAACTTTCCAAGGTTTATGGAACCGAGATTGCAACTCTCATAAGGCAACAGGGGCTGTTCTCCGCACGGATTTGTCGATTCAATCTTGCCAACCTCTTTTGAAAGCGGGTGTTTCTCGTTAATTCTGTCTATAAAAATTATACCCGGCTCTCCGTTTTTGTGTGCACCCTTTGCTATCTCTTCCCACACAAATGAAGCCTTTAATCTCATTGTGGGCTCTTTCGTTCTTGGATTTATAAGCTCGTATTCATCATCATTCTCTAAAGCTTCTAAAAATTTATCTGTAATCGCTACTGAAATATTGAAATTTTTAAACTCACCCTCTTTTTCTTTGCAGTGGATAAACTCCAGAATATCGGGGTGATCCACCCTTAAGATTCCCATGTTGGCTCCCCGTCTAACTCCACCCTGTTTTATTGCCTCCGTTGCACAGTCAAAGACCTTCATAAAAGAGACAGGGCCACTCGAAACACCCATTGTTGACGATACTATATCGTTCTTTGGTCTGAGTCTTGAAAAGGAAAAACCTGTTCCTCCACCCGATTTGTGAATAAGAGCCGTTGCCTTTACAGCATCAAAAATACTCTCCATCGAGTCTTCAACGGGCAGCACGAAGCAGGCTGAAAGCTGACCCAATGGTCTTCCTGCATTCACAAGGGTTGGAGTGTTTGGTAAAAATCTAAGTTGGGTCATTAATTCGTAAAACTTTTCCGAGGTTTTTTCTATCTCCTCTTCGCTTGCACCGTAATTTCTATCAGCCGATGCTATCGCTTTTGCAACTCTTTCAAAAAGCTCTTCAGGTGTCTCAATAACATTTCCCTCTTGGTCTTTTTTTAAATACCTACTTTTTAAAACAACCAAAGCATTATCGGACAGGACCACAACTAACCTCCCTCTTTAATAAAAAAGACATCCTTTAAAGTAAATGTTGGATATCCATTTTTCATGGTTGCCGTGAAAACCACATCGTACATATAACCGATGTTAAGCTGTAATTTATCAAAACTCACCATCCATAAACTTGAAGTGCCATCATCCAACAGGTATTTTGGGTATTTATCTAAAATATAGGTTTTCTCTTTTACTATTGCATTCTTTGAAAAGAAAAGGGGTTCTTCGTTTAAGGGTCCATGTGGTTCAAGTAGAGCTAACTCTTCAAGAAACTGCCTTGTAAATATGGAAAATGAAGCCTCACAATCTATCTCATATTTGAGGGTTGGTCTGTAGTCTTGATACTCCTCCTTGATTATTTCACATACAAGCTCTTTAAAATTTTCCATATACTTGTTTTTTATTGTTATGCCAATCGCCATCTTATGCCCACCGAACTTTTCAAGTAGATGGGATGTTCTTTTTATTACAGAGAAAAGGTCTATATCTCCTACACTTCTACCGCTTCCTATGCTAACACTATCACCCTTCGTTATGATTATCGTGGGTTTCTTATATCTGTACGCTATTGCGTTCGCTACAATTCCTATAACGCCCTTGTGCCACCCCTCTTTTGCGGCAATAATAACAGGTTCTTCTGTGTTTTTTGCGATAT
This sequence comes from Desulfurellaceae bacterium, assembly GCA_015486965.1. GTDB lineage: Bacteria > Campylobacterota_A > Desulfurellia > Desulfurellales > Hippeaceae > Hippea. The sequence goes on along the minus strand of WFQQ01000176.1, from coordinate 10,023 downwards.
GCTCAACCTCGTTTATGATTTGCATCTGCAGTTTTCTCCGTTCTCGGTTTATCTCCTCAAGTTTCCTTGCTATTATTTCAGCCTCTTCAGCCGTCTCTTTCATAAACATATCAACAACCATGGAGGCATCCGAAAGCCTACCTGCTGCATTTATACGCGGTGCCAGAACAAAACCTATATGTTTTGATGTTAAATTCCCCTCAATTCCAGACACCTTTTTTAGGGTTTCAAGTCCAACGGTGGAGTGCTGGTTGGCAAACAAGCCCACTTTAACGCACACCCTATTTTCATCCAACAGGGGCACAATGTCGGCAAGTGTGCCCAATGCAACAAGGTCAAGGTACTTCTTTAGATTGGGCTCCACTCTGTTTTCAAAGAACCCCCGTTTTCTTAAGTGATTTCTTAAAGCCATTACGAGGTTGAATGCAACACCCACACCTGAAAGCTCCTTGAATGGAAATTTAGAGTCTTTCCGCTTTGGGTTTATAACCGCAAATGCTGAAGGGAGCTCTTCCTGTGGCTCGTGATGGTCTGTTATGATAACATCGATGCCAACACTTTTTGCAAACTCGACCTCATCAAGGCTTGTAATACCGTTATCAACAGTAATAATAAGAGAAGCACCGCTTTCTACTGCCCTTTTTATTGCTTCACTGCTCAATCCATACCCGTCATCCCTTGTAGGTATATAAAACGACGCTTTAACACCGATTTCCCTGAAAAACCTTAAGAGGAGACTCGTTGCTGTAACACCGTCTGTATCATAATCTCCTACTATAAAAATCTTTTCTCTTCTCTCTATGGCTCTGACTACCCTTGATACAGCAATATCCATATCCTTTAATAAAAAAGGGTTATATAGTTGGGAGAGAGAAGGATACAGAAACTCTTTTATCTCCTGGGTGGTTTTTATGCCTCTGTTGTTAAGAATCTTTTTTGTTGCATCAAATAGCTTGAGTCCGCCAAATTTTATTACACGATTATGAAAGCATGTCTCTTTAATGAGAAGCAGTTTCTTCAAGCCATCTACGCTTTCAAGCTCAAGCTCTGTTGACATCTTTCTGTCTTTCAAAAAAATCCTGTAGGATTTTTTTATGGTCAAACACTATGGGCTCTGGCAGGTTGTCTCTATCAAAGAGACCAATCTCTTCTGCATCGTCGTTGGCTTTTGGACTACCTTTACCTTTTGCTATGAATACTGTTGTAATAGTGTGGGAACGGGGGTCTCTATCCGGGTTTGAATATACGCCTAGCAGTCCTTCGAGTTCAATATCCATAGATGTTTCCTCTTTTGCTTCCCTGATGGCGGCATCTTCTGCAGACTCACCGTAGTCTATATAGCCACCAGGAAGTGCCCATCCGTACGGCTTATTTTTCCTTCTAACTAAAACTACCTTGTTATCAATTTTGATAATTATATCCACAGTCGGTATAGGATTCCTGTAAACTTTAACAGGGTATGAACACCTCGGGCACTCAACACTATTTCCATCACTTCTTATAGAGAGCTCTCTTTCTATCTCACTGATAATATTTAGCACATTACTTTTTGCTGTGCCACCGTAGCTTGTTTTTGAGTTAACAGCTTTTTCGTAATGCAGTACATTTAGAATATCGCTCTCTATCAACTCAGAAAAGCTCTTCAGCTCCTCTATCGTTAATTCGTTGAGCTTTTTGTTGTTTTTCTCCGCATAAGCAACTATCTCACCAACTATTTTGTGAGCTTCTCTAAAAGGTAAACCTTTCTTTGTAAGGTAATCTGCAACATCTGTAGCCGTTATATACCCCTTTTCAAGTGCTCTTTTTAAAGACTCTTCTTTGGGTTTAATTTTTGGTATCAAATTAATCAACACATCCAGAACGCTGTTGATTGTATCTATAGAATCGAATAGTGACTCCTTATCCTCCTGCATATCCCTGTTGTAGGTTAGTGGAAGTGCTTTCATCAAAACAAGCAGTTGTATCAAATTCCCGAATGTCCTTGCACTTTTGCCCCTTATAAGTTCCATAGCGTCAGGATTTTTTTTCTGTGGCATTATGCTTGAGCCCGTGCAAAACTCATCTGGGAGCTCAACAAAGTCAAACTCCTGAGATGAAAAAATTACCATCTCCTCAGCAAACCTCGATGCGTGCATGGCAAAAATTGCCACATCGCTCAAAAACTCTATGGCAAAATCCCTGTCAGACACAGCATCCATAGAGTTTCTTGAGATGGACGAAAACTTTAGTTTTTCTGCCACATACCTCCTATCAATGGGAAAACTTGTACCAGCCAGTGCCCCACTACCGAGGGGAAGCACATCTATTCGTTTAATCGTTTCCCTGAACCTCTCTTTATCCCTTTTAAACTTTTCATAGTAAGCAAGCATGTAGTGCGAGAAGAGGACGGGTTGAGCGTGTTGTAGATGTGTGAATCCTGGCATAACAACATCTATATACTTCTTTGCAACTTCCACTATAGCCTTCAGCAGTTCGTCTATTTTGTTTATAATATTCAGAGCCTCATCCCTAAGAAGCAATCTTATATCCAGCGCTATCTGGTCGTTTCTACTCCTTGCTGTATGGAGCTTGCCACCAACCTTACCTATTATCTCTATCAGTTTGCGCTCGATGTTCATGTGGATATCTTCATCTTCTATCCTAAATTCAAATTCCCCCTCATCTATCATGTGCTTAATCTTTCTTAGCCCTTCGATTATTTTGTCGGCTTCTTCATCGGTTATAATTCCCTGTTTGGCAAGCATCTGAGCATGTACAATTGAGCCTTCTATGTCGTATTCATACAACCTCTTATCGAAACTTATGGATTCTGAGAACCTCTCCATTATATCGTCTGTGGGTTTTTGAAACCTACCACCCCACAACTTTTTATTCATCGTTGTCCACCCTAATCATAAGAACTTTCTCTTTTATTACATCCATCTTTTCAATGATTGCAAGAGCCTGTTTTACATCTTTTTCTTTTGCCCTGTGTGTAAACACAATGAGTGGAACCCAGTATTCACCTTTGTTAAGCTGAATCACGCTTTTAATGCTTATGTTGTAATCACCCAGAACACCTGCAATCCTTGATAAAACACCAGCCTGATCTTTAACGGTGAACCTTAGATAGTATGACATATCGAGTTCGTCTATACTCAAAATTTCCCTCTTTTTAACAAAATTAAATGGAAAAGCCATCAGTGGAACCCTTAGATGGGAGTTATACTTAATGTTCCTTGCTATATCCATAATATCTGCAACTACAGCACTTGCGGTTGGCAGACTCCCTGCACCTTTTCCAATATATACAGTTTCATCATCCATATCTGTCTGTACTTTTATAGCGTTAAACTCACCATCGGTTTTGGCTAACACATCATCCTTTTTAACCATGGTAGGATGGACTCTAACATCAACCTTCCCATCCAAAAGCCGTGCTATTCCAAGCAGTTTAATTCTATAGCCAAGCTCCTCTGCAAACTTTATATCCAAAAGTGTTATTCTTGTGATACCCTCCGTGTGAACCTCTTTTGCCTTTACATTATCTCCAAACGAGATGGATGCAAGTATCGCCATTTTATGGGCAGAGTCTATACCTTCTATGTCGAAAGTTGGATCAGCTTCTGCAAACCCCTTCTTCTGTGCATCTTTCAGGGCTTCATCAAAACTCATCTGATTGTAAAGCATCTCCGTTAAAATATAGTTACAGGTACCGTTAACAATTGCTTTAATAGATTTTATGTTATTAGCCGCAAGGGACTCTTTAATAGCCTTAACGATCGGGATTCCACCCGCCACGCTTGCCTCATAGCCAACATCAACCCTATTTTCAAAAGCTTTTGAAAAAATCTCATATCCGTACTCTGCAAGTAAAGCTTTGTTTGCAGTAACCACACTCTTTTTCTTTTCTATAGCTTTAAGTATGAATTCCTTAGCGTAGGTCGTTCCACCTATCAACTCAACCACTATGTCGATCTCGTCGGAGAATAGCTCCTCAGCGGTTGACGCTATCTTTCCCTTGAGAAGCTCCTTTACATCATCCTTAAAAGACAGTGCATAGACCTTTTTGAGTTCTATGTCGAAACCAAGTCTGTTTCTTATTATCTCGGCATTATCATGGAGAATCTTTACAACACCACTCCCAACGGTCCCAACACCCAACAATCCAACCTTGACCGATTCCATAATACCCACCTTTCTGTTTTATCTGGTTTAATATAAATCATAAATATTGCCTATGTCAAATTTGTTATTGGATAGTTTTTCCTACAACCTCACCGATCTTCCTTAAATCTTTTACAAGAGAGCAAAACTCCTCAATTGTCAACTGTTGAGCAGCGTCAGATACAGCTATCTGTGGATTGTAGTGAACCTCTATCAACAGACCATCTGCCCCTGCTGCTATTGCTGCCCTTGAAAGCGCAGGCACATAATCCCTTTTTCCTGCTGCATGTGATGGGTCTATTATGACGGGCAGGTGTGACTCCTTCTTCAAAACCGGAACTGCCGATATATCAAGTGTGTTTCTTGTAGCTGTTTCAAATGTCCTTATACCCCTTTCACACAGAATGACATCTGCGTTTCCCTCACTCATAATATACTCTGCACTCATCAGAAATTCCTGTATGGTTGTTGCCATGCCTCTCTTTAACAGTACAGGTTTGTCTGTCCTTCCCACCTCTCTCAAGAGGGCAAAGTTTTGTATATTTCTTGCCCCTATCTGTAAAACATCAGCATACTTTAAAACTATATCGAGGTCTCTTGGGTTCATAACCTCTGTAACCACAGGCATTCCTGTCTCCAATGAGGCTTCTTTTAGAAGTTTAAGCCCCTCTTCACCCAACCCCTGGAAACTGTAAGGTGAGGTTCTTGGCTTGAAAGCACCCCCCCTCAACATGTGAGCTGAGCATTTTTTTATACCACGAGCAGTAGTAAGAAGTTGTTCTCTATTCTCAACAGAGCAAGGACCCGCAATTATTGTAAAAGTACCTCCACCTATCTTTACACCTTTAACATCTATAATGGTATCTTCTGCTCTACTCTCCCTTGCTGCAAGCTTAAACGGTTTTGTTACCCTATACACACTGTCAACGGCTGGGTCTAACGAAAAAAGGGCAATCGGGTCTAAATTCTTTGCCTTTGAGTCTATATCTCCAATGACACCTATGATGGTTTTACGACTTCCTTTGGATATGTGTGCTTTTAAACCCAGCTCCTCAATCTTTGAGCTTACCCTTTCCACATCATCCTCTCTTGAGGTAGGTTTCATAACAATAATCATAAGAACACCTCCTAAATTTTTTTAAAATAAATAAAAAAAGCCGCTCAGATTGGCTATCCATCGGGAAGATAACCCATCCGAGCGGCTTGAAAACCAAAGCCCACGCTGTGCGGTTATCCTCCCCCTTTTTTAAACCAATAATATGTATAAAAGTAAAAGTTATTCCCTAAAATCGAGGCCACCTCAACCCTCATAATGTTAGCCTTATATCAAAGCTAAAAATGTTTTGCAAGCATTTTATTGAAGGTGAAAAAATAATTTGTTATAAGTCATCTCTGGAGAGGTGGCCGAGCGGTCGAAGGCGGCTGACTCGAAATCAGCTGTACGCATTAAGCGTACCGCGGGTTCGAATCCCGCCCTCTCCGCCATTTTACTCTTGACAGTTTTAAATAATTTTTATATGTTAACTCATGTTTATTTAGCAGTTTAACAAGGAGTTTGCCATGAGGCGTTTATTGTTGGTTCCTGTTTTTATTCTTATCTTTGGTTCTTTATCATTTGGTAAGCAGATAACTGTTGGTGTTTATCTATCCCTGACAGGACCTATAGCTGCATGGGGAAGGATAGAGCTTCAAGGCATAAGGGTTGCAAAGATGATAAAGCCCTCTGTAAAAGGAAACCAAGTTAAACTATTTATTTCAGATGTGGGAAGCAAGCCAGAGGGTGCAGCCTTGGTGGCTGAAAGGTTTGCGTATAAAGGCGTGAAATTTGTAATTGGTCCTGTTGCTACTCCAATGGCACTTGCAGCTCTTCCTATACTTGAAAAAAACAGGATTGTCGATGTAATCCCTACAGCTAACAGTGTCGGGCTTGTAGAAAAAAGACCCTTTGCTTCGAGAGTTTGCTTTACGAACAGGATTCAGGCTAAGATACTTGCAGACTATATCTATTCAGACAGGTTAAAGAGAGGCGTCATAATCAGAGATACATGTACAGAGTACTCTTTAGACTTAGCTAAGCGGTTCAAAAACGATTTTGAAAAAGAGGGCGGCGCTATTATTAGAATTTATGATATACACTCAGACCAAAAAGATTTTACGCCTATAGTCACCGACATAAAAAAGGTTAATCCCGATTTTATATTTTTCACAAATTACTACAACACAATAGCCCTGTTTTTAAGGCAAATGAGAGAGATGGGGCTTAAACAGAAAGTTTTTGCAGGCTCTGCAGCATCGTCCTATGCTCTGCTCAAAATAGCTGGAAAATACGCTAATGGCCTAATTTTTGCAGATGATTTTGACCCTTTAATACCACAGGGTAAACTCTCTAAAAGGTTTATAGAGCTCTTCAAAAAAACCTATCACAGATTACCAGACTCACCAGAAGCACTGGCTGGAGATGCCTACCTGCTTCTGATGAAAGGTTTTGAAAAGGCTGGCTTTAAGCCACAGGCTGTTGCCCATTTTGTAAGAAACACGACATTTTATGGCATAACAGGTAAAATCGTAATTAAAAATGGCTCAGTAAATAGAACAGTAGTGTTAAGAAAGGTGGAACACGGTAGGTTCATTCCTGTTGCTCTTTATGAGCCATAAAAAAGGGGGGCTGAAAAGCCCCCTTGATAAACTACTCTATTGTTACCAGTTTTGCATCCGCCTCGATTGTATCTCCAGCTTTTACAAACACCTCCGTAACCTTTCCATCCTTGGGTGATTTAATCTCATTTTGCATCTTCATAGACTCAAGGATAACAAGCACATCACCCTCTTTAACCTCATCATCAACATTAACCTTGACATCAACAATCTTTCCGGGCATCTCACTTTTAACTGTGTATGCGCCTTCAAGTCCACCTGCACCACCCCTCTTTTCAAGCATTTTTTTCTTCAGCTCATCCATAACCTCTATCTTAAACAGGTCTCCCTCGTTGTAAATATGGTACACTCCATCCTTATAATCCAGGTCTATTTCGTAGGACTTACCATTTATTATCAAGGAGTAAACGGAATACTCCGTTAACTGGGCGTCCACTATGTAAGGCGTATCATCAATTCTTACCTCAAATTTATTGTCGCCCAACTCTTTAACCTCTATTTTATACTCAATATTATCTAATGTTGCTATATACATAACCACTCTCCTTCCTTTTATGTTGAGTATTTATAAACATCGCCAAAGCTCGTTCCAAATATCGCTGCCCTTCTACCAGCCTCTTTCCACGGACTGCCATAGCCGCATGTCTCTTTAAACTCAAGCAGTTTTCTTGCAAGCTCCTTCTCCCTCAAAAACTCTTTAATGGCTGCTGCTGCTAAAGCTGCCTCCTTAGAGCCCTCCCTCTTTTGCGGTTCAACAAGAACCTCTTTATCTATAAACTCTGTAGAGATGTTGCCCTTGATAAAGTCCTCATTTCTCATAACCTTTTGATGGAATGGGATGGTTGTCTTAATACCTTTTACGACAAACTCTTCCAAAGCCCTCTTCATTCTGGCTATGGCGTCCTCTCTTGTTTCATCCCATACAACCAATTTAGCCACCATGGGGTCGTAGTATAGAGGAACCTCTCCCCTTGAATATACGCCACTGTCCACCCTGACCCCGGGACCTCCCGGCAACCTTAAACCTGTTATAAATCCCGGTGATGGCATGAAATTGTTATCTGGGTCTTCAGCGTAAATTCTGCACTCTATCGCATGTCCAACCTGCTTTATCTCTTCCTGCTTATAAGGTATGGGTTTGCCTTCTGCAATCTCAATCTGAAGTTTTACAATATCTATACCTGTCACCATCTCAGTTACCGGATGCTCAACTTGAAGTCTTGTATTTACCTCAAGGAAGTAAAAATTCATATCCTTATCCACAAGGAATTCAACGGTGCCAACACTGTCGTAGTTAGCCGCAGCAACAGCTTTAATGGCTGCCTCACCCATCTTATGCCTTACTTCATCGTTTATAGCCAGAGAGGGAGATTCCTCTATAACTTTCTGATGTCGCCTCTGGATGGAACACTCCCTTTCGAACATATGTATTGCGTTTCCATGTTTATCCCTTGCAATCTGTATCTCCACATGGCGTGGTTTAACAATAGCCTTTTCTATATACATCCTATCATCACCAAAGGCGCTCAAAGCCTCACCTTTGGCAAGGTCATATACCTCTTTGAACTCTTCAGGTGAACTTATCAGCCTCATTCCCTTTCCACCACCACCTGCGGAAGCTTTGAACATTATTGGGTATCCAACCTCTTCTGCCACCTTTAAAGCGTGTTCCAGGCTCTCCACAGGGTCTTTAGTCCCCGGAACTACGGGAACACCTGCATCTATCATCTTCTGTCTTGCCCTTGTTTTATCACCCAGTATGTACATAGATTCAGTGTTCGGTCCTATAAATGTTATACCAGCCTCTTCGCAAGCCTTAACAAATTCAGAGTTTTCTGCCAGAAATCCATACCCTGGATGAACTGCATCGCATCCACTCTTAACAGCAACTTCAACTATTTTATCTATCCTTAAGTATGATTCATTAGCAGGGGAAGGACCTATATAGTACGCCTCATCTGCATACCTAACATGAAGTGCATTTCTATCAGCCTCTGAGTATACAGCCACCGTTCCAATACCCATCTTTCTGCATGCTCTGGCAACCCTTATCGCTATCTCACCCCTGTTTGCTATCAATACCTTTTTAAACTCTTTAACTTTAACCATTATCAGCCTCCCTAATTATAGAGGAATATTTCCATGTTTCTTTGGAGGATTGGACTCCCTCTTGTTTTTTGTTAACTCCAGTGCCTGTATCAATTTCAACCTTGTATCCGCTGGGTCTATAATTTCATCCAAGTATCCAAGTCCAGCTGCTATATATGGATTTGCAAATTTCTCTCTGTACATTTGAACCAGTTCAGCTTTCTTCTGGGCAGGATTTTCAGCCTGAGCAAGCTCTTTTCTGTATAGGATGTTAACAGCACCATCAGGACCCATAACTGCAATCTCTGCTATTGGATATGCGTAGTTAACATCGGCTCTGAAATGTTTTGATGCCATAACATCGTAAGCTCCACCATACGCTTTTCTAACTATTATCGTAATCTTGGGGACGGTTGCCTCTGCATAGGCATAGAGTAGCTTTGCTCCGTGCACGATAACGCCGTTGTGTTCCTGAGCTACACCAGGCATGTACCCTGGTTGATCCTCCAAAGTGATAATGGGAATATTGAAAGCATCGCAGAACCTAATAAACCTTGCCGCCTTAATTGCAGCTTTGTAGTCCAGTGCACCTGCAAAATACTGTGGGTTATTGGCAACTATACCGACACTTCTTCCACCTAAACGGGCAAAACCCACAACCATATTCTTTGCATAGTTTTCCTGAACCTCGAAGAAGTATCCATCATCAACGACCTTTTTAATAAGGTCTTTCATATTGTATGGTTTCATTGGGTCTGACGGCACGAGGTCGTATATGGACTCTTCCCTTCTATTTGGTGGATCATCTGTGGGTTTAAATGGGGGGTCTTCCATGTTGTTTTGAGGGATGAACTGCAAAAGCTCTCGCACCAACATCAAAGCATCCTCATCGCTCTCTGCTGCAAAGTGAGCCACATTGGTTTTGGTGGTGTGAACCTCTGCGCCCCCCAAATCCTCTTTTGTTATCTTCTCTCCAGTTACCGCTTCAATAACATCGGGTCCTGTGATAAACATGAAACTTGTATTTTTAACCATTATTGTAAAATCTGTTACAGCAGGTGAATAGACAGCACCACCAGCAGTAGGCCCCATTATAACCGAAATCTGAGGAATAACTCCTGACATCATAACATT
>WFQQ01000175.1 GCA_015486965.1 Desulfurellaceae bacterium | reverse complement strand
TCTTTTATGAGTGCAATCTGTTCTAAAGTTGGTTTGAAATCTATGTTGTATCCGTTCAAGGAATAATCAAATCTATCCTCTGCGTTGCTTTTGAAGGCTTCGTTTGTGAGACTTATGGCTGCTTCTGCTTCAAAGGTGATAACAGTTTTTACACCAAGCAAGGCGCTTACCACATCAAAGAGCCTACCCGCACTGCTTGTTTGTAAATTGCTTTTGATTTTTACGGCTTTCTTCATGAATGGGTATTTTTCAAATAGACCATGATTAAAGGCATTTTCTCCCATAATTTCGTATAGCCACAGACATGCAAGTCTGTAGGGTTCCTTCACGCCCAGATCACCAAAACCAAAGGGAAGATACTCTATATGGCCAATCCTTTCAATTGCTTTATCCACTTTTAAGAAAAATTCCCCTCCCCAGATATTACCGTCATCACCGTATCCCGTCCCGTCAAGTATAACACCAATTACCTCTCCATCGATGCTGTGTTCAAACAGTACACTTCCAAAGTGCGCTTTGTGGTGCTGAACCTTCTTTAGGATATTACCGAAACGCTTTTCTCCAAACTCGGTAGAAAAATACTCCGGGTGTTTGTCGCATACTACCAATTCTGGCTCGAAGTTAAAAAATCTTAGCAGGTCATCCACCTTTTCCTCAAATCTCTTTAAGTTTTCGAATTCTGAAAGATCGCCTGTATATTGTGAAAGTATAACCCTATTTTTCAAGGCTATGGCAATGTTGTTTTTCATATCTGCACCCAAAGCCAGAATTCTTTTTTTGGTTTTCTTTAAAAACACACCGGGTGCAAATCCTCTTGCGTATCTAATTGTTAGCTGCTTGTCGTTTACCACCTGCACAATGGAATCCTCAAGAGGCCTTAAAATCTTTCTGTTGTTTGTTAAAACTTTGTCTACTCCTTGAAACTGAATTGCATCTTGATCTCTGTAAATCAACGGTCTCTCCGTTTCGTTTGCACTTGTTGCTACAATGAACTCTAAGTTTGAAAAGTAAAAAATGAGCAAATGCAGAGGTGCATACGGCAACATTACTCCTAAGTATGGGCTATCCATTCGAATACTTTTTAAAAAATTATGTTTTTTTGGCTTTAAAAAAACAATTGGCTTTATCTGGCTTGTCAAGAGTTCCCCTTCCTTTTCGTTTAAGTAACAGTATTTTTCAACAATTTCTAAGCTCTTAGCAATTGTGGCAAATGGCTTGCTTGTTCTGTGTTTTAGTTTCAGGGTTTTTTCAACAGCATCTTCATTTTTTGCATCACAAACCAAGTGGTATCCACCAATGCCTTTGACTAAGGCAACGCCTCCACTTTCTAAATACCCTGCCAGCGCTTTTATTGCTTCCTGGTTTTTATACAACGGTTTTCTGTTATCAACTAAAAAGTAATCAGGCCCACAGTTGTTGCAACAGATGGGCTGGGCGTGGAATCTCCTGCTTTTTGGATCTTCAAACTCTGCTCGACAATGCTTGCACATTGGAAAATATTTCATGGTTGTTTTCTCTCGGTCATAGGGCGATCCCGAGATGATCGAGTATCGCGGTCCACAGTTCGTGCAGTTTATAAATGGATGCAGGTATCTTCTGTTGTTTAGGTCAAGCAGTTCTTTTGCACATTCATCACAAATTCCCAAATCAGGCGGAATAGAGACATCCCCGATTGCGCTTTCTGTCTGTTTTATGAAAAATCGATTAAATGCCCTTTTTTTAATAGGATGGCTTTTTATTGATAATTTTTCTATTTGGGCGTTTGGCGGTTTGTTGCTTAGGATTAGGTTTACAACTGTCTTTTGGTCGACTTCTGTCTCAAGGTATATTTTCACACCTTTTTGTGTGTTTTTAACCCAGCCCGTTTCATGTTCAAATATACGAAAAATAGTCGGTCTAAAGCCAACTGACTGGACAACTCCTTTTATCTCCATTATATATGCTTTCATCTGGGGTTTTATTTTTAGCTCTTATTAAAAATTAGTCTTCTGAGCATTTTTCAATTTGAATGAGTTTGCAGAAGCTAACCCCATTTTCTCTCTTTAAAGATATCAGTTTCGACTCAGCATCGGAATAGGTGGAGTTTTCAAGAATAATTAGTGTGAGGAAGCCTTCATTCTTGGTTGGTATCGTTATGTGGAAGTAATTTCTAATCGTTAAAGGTGTTTCCGATGCAAGGATGATAAGAAAACTATTTTTGCTGCTTTTATTTGCTCTGTTCTCTTTCTCTTTTTCTGATAATACAAAATCTTCGATTAGCTGCCTCAAAGCCATGGATCTGCTGTTATAACCTTTTTTAGCAATATATCTATCAAACTCTTTTAATATACCCCACTCAACACTGAAACTCACCCTTACTATTTCATCCATTTGTCAAAATACTAAACTTATTTGCTTTTTTGTCAAATTTTTGTAAATTTAAGTCTGGTTGTGTGAAGTGTTTTTTATGTAGTATACTGTTTTCTAATGTTTTTTGAGAGAGTTTTATTAAAAAGAAGTTATGAAGAAGCAAAACCCATGGAAAAATTAAAAGTAAAAAGAATAGGAATATTTTTATTAACCATTTCAACCTATCTTCTGTCTATAGCCGTTCCAACATCTATTGCCCTCGGAAACACAGCTATAGGCATAGGGGCAGCTGGTATTCTTTTGCTTCTTGTGGCTAAAGATTACAAGAATTATCCAGATTACAGAATACTCCTGCCTATAATTATTCCAGATATTCTAACTATGCTGAGCCAATTCAGTCTTGGTTTTTTGAGAATGAGTTCAATTAAACAACATCTACTTGCCTATTTTATTCCCTATAAAACCCTTAAAGAGAAAAAGATTTTTGACTCGGTGATAACTATCTTAGGGGTTGCTTCCATTGTTCTATTTTTGGCTCTTTTGTTTGAGACATTGACCTGGCAGAATATTGTGCATGTGAATTTCCACAGGCTGTCATTTCATCACCATTATCTAATTAGAGCAAGAGGCCTATTCTCAAATGCTCTGACCACTTCCAGTGTTGTAACTTTACTGTTATTTTTCTACTTAGGCCTTTTTCTTTCAACAAAAAAACCTAAAAGAGCATTTTATCTTTTGGTTTCCATACTTTCTTTATTCAGTTTAATTTTGACCCAAAGCAGGTCAAGTTGGCTGGGGTTTCTTTTTGCATCCGCTTTGTTTGTAGTCTTTTCTCTAAAAAAAGGAAGAAGCTATGTTTACACAATTTTTGCTTTAGCTTTGTTGTTTAGCTTTATAATTTATTCAAATCAACAATTTAGAGAAAGGTTTTTATACTCTTTTAAAGTTTACGCTTTACCTAGCAATTTTGAGAGGGTGGCGTTATGGCTTGATTACATCAAAACATTCAAACAGTATGATGCTAAACAAAAATTATTTGGTGCAGGTTCAAGGACAAGAAAACTTATATGGCAAAATTTTAAATATTGTTACGAAAAGGTCGTTGGGAAAAGAGTCAGTTTAAAAGTACTAAAAAATCATTTCTTTGGTGGTGCTTCCCATAATATCTATCTAAGGTATTTGGGAGAGACAGGCATTGTGGGATTGCTTGGGTTTCTTATTTTTTGGATTTATCTCCTTTATATAAATTTTAAGGCGGCAAAAGGCGAAAATGGTTTGTTTTTCATCTCTATGAACTGTGGCTATATTGCTTTCTTAGTTATAGGTTTTTTTGAAAATAACTTTGTTGATGCAACTGTCAACATCGCTTTAATGTTTATAATCTCTTTAAATTTTTACATTTTAAGTGAAAGAAGTTAGTTTTCATTAGATAAAAATTTGATACAAATATTGACCAATTATAGAAAAAAGTTTATGATGTATATTAAATGATAATAAGTGGATT
>WFQQ01000174.1 GCA_015486965.1 Desulfurellaceae bacterium | reverse complement strand
TTGTATATTAATCTCTTTTAAGTCGAATGTCAAGAATTTTTTTAATTTATTAAATACATAATAATCTTTTACTTAACACTACTTTTTTACAAATATAATTTTTTACCAAAGCTAAATCAGTGCTACTTAGTATTGGAAATTCTGGATAAACAAGTTATAAATATAAGGGTAAATTAAATTCAGGTACTAATAAACATTAATCTAATAACCCGAAATTTTAGTATCGAGGCGTGCCTCATACACCTCAGCACCTTTATCTGTAGCATACATCAAAAAAACATCGATCTCTGGAGACGAACTACCAAGTCTTTTTGCCTCAGAGACTATAAGTACATCTCCCTCTTTCAGTTTTGGTAGAAGCTCCCTGCCTAACTTTCTATTCTTCCAGCTCACATAGGGCTTCACATTTTCAACTAAATACTCAACTTCATCCGGGGTTTTTTTGTATTTATCTTTTACAAACTTGTCTATAGCCGCTTTCTGCAAAACTTTCTCAGCTTCGTTATCGTACTGTATATAACCGTAAATCTTGCCACTCATTTCTACCTCCAGCTTAAACCAGTTTTATTATATCAACCTCTTCGTTTATAATAACCTCACTTGCATTGGGAAGTCTTAAATACCTTTTCTCCACCTTCTTTTTAGCCTCTTTTTTATCTTTAGCTCTAATTATGTTTGTCGTTACAAGCTTCCTTTCGTCTCTGTATATTACAAGAGCCAAAACTTTATAAGTATGCAACTCACTCATTCAAATCACCCCAAAAGTAACTAATTTTCAAAGGCTTAAATTATATATAAAAAATTTTCTCTCTATTCAACCAAAACCGTTTTAACCTTGATTTTGAATATGTGGTGTAATATCCTTTCCAAGTAATTTTTGGAGGGATTTCATGGATAAAGAGGAACTGAAAAGAGAAATTTTGAATCTAAAAAGGGAGAAAAATGCGGCTATACTTGCCCACTACTATCAAATAGATGATATACAGGAAATAGCAGATATAAGGGGTGACTCCCTTGCACTGGCCATTGAGGCAGCTAAGCTGGACACAGAAATAATTGTATTTTGCGGAGTTAAGTTCATGGCTGAAACAGCTAAGGTTCTGTGTCCTGACAGAAAGGTTCTTATACCAGAGATAGAATCTGTCTGTCCCCTTGCAGATATGGCAACAAAAGAAGAGGTGCTAAAGAAAAAAGAAAAGTTGGGAAACCCCGTTGTTGTTTCCTATGTTAATACCAATGTTGATGTAAAAACTGTTTCTGATATTTGCTGCACCTCAGCCAATGCAGTCAATGTGGTTAGAAGCGTGGAAGAAAAACGGGTGCTGTTTGTGCCGGATAGAAACCTCGGTAGTTATGTAAAGGAGCAGCTCCCTGAAAAAGAGGTTATACTGTGGGATGGCTACTGCCCCGTTCATGAGGAGTACTCAATAGAAAAGTTAGAAAAACTAAAAAAAGAACATCCCGAAGCAAAGATAGCTGTTCATCCAGAATCACCCAAAGCCGTCAGGGATGCAGCAGACTTTATCGGTTCAACAAGTGGAATTATAAACTATGTTAACAATACAGATGCAGGTGAGTTTATTATAGGAACAGAAGAGGGCATACTGTACGAACTGAGATTAAATAACCCTGACAAAAGATTCTATATCATTGGCAACAGCTCGGTATGTACCAACATGAAAAAGATAACACTTGAATCGCTGTATAAAGCATTAAAAGAGGAAGTTTACGAAATCTCGTTAGATAAAAGTACAATAGAGCTTGCTAAAAAACCCATTGAGAGGATGATTTCAATAAAGAGAAGTTGATGAACAGCTTGTTTCTGAAGAAGGTATTAGAGCTATATGTGTTAGAGGACTCTTTTTTCTCAGACATAACAACTGAAGCCATTGGACATGGCAAAACGGTTGTTGGAATAATCAAAGCAAAGGATGATTTTATCCTTGCAGGTTCTGTATTTATCAAGCCGTTGCTTGAAATCTTTGTAAAGCCGTTTTCCGTTGAAATTTACAAAAATGAAGGTGAAAGGGTAAAGAATGGTGAAACAGTAGCAAAAATTGAGACAGAAGACAGAGTAATCTTGACAGTAGAAAGGATTTGTTTAAACATGCTACAGAGGCTAAGCGGCATTGCTACAAAAGCGTATAAATTGAGTGTTTTAATAAAGGATTACAAAGCCAAAATTGTTGATACAAGAAAGACAACCCCGGGTTTTAGGTTCTTTGAAAAATACGCAGTTAGAGTTGGAGGTGGAGTAAACCACAGGTATGGCTTGTTTGACGCCGTATTAATTAAAGATAACCATATAAAAGTGGCAGGTTCAATAAAAAACGCAATAGAGCTGGCAAAAGGCAACTCTTCCTTCACCACGAAAATAGAGGTTGAGTGCGAGAGTGAAGAGATGGTCTCAGAAGCAATAGAAGGCGGTGCAGATATAGTTATGCTGGATAATATGCCCATAAATGAAATGAAAAAAATTGTAGAAAAGTACAAAGGAAAGGCAATATTTGAGGCAAGTGGAAATATAAACGAAAAAAATATTGTAAATGTGGCTAAAACGGGTGTTGATTTTATATCATTGGGCAGTCTGACCCACCACGCATGTTGGGTAGATATTAATATGAAGTTGGAGTAAAACATGAAAATTGCAATTGGTCAGATAGACACAATATTAGGAGAGGTAGATAAAAATATAAGAAAGATAGAACACTACACAGACAAAGCCATCTCTGAGAAGTGCGACCTAATTGTTTTTCCAGAGCTTGCTACAACAGGCTACGGACTGAGAGACCTTGTATATACGGCAACCAGAGAGTCTGAAAACGGTATCTTTAACAGTTTAAAAGAAAAGAGCAACTTCATAGACATAGCTTTTGGTTTTGCAGAGAAAGAGAGAGGTTACTTTTACAACAGCTCAATGTACCTATCGGGGGGAGAGATACTCCACATCCATAGAAAGAAATTCTTACCAGATTACGGAATGTTTGAGGAGCAGAGATACTTCTCTCCGGGACAATCAATAAAATCCTTCAACACAAGGTTTGGGAAAACCACAATGCTCATCTGTGAAGACGCTTTTCACATATCTTCTCACCACATAGCTTTCAAAAACCAGACTGAGATTTTAATAATCCTATCTGCAAGTCCATTCTGGTCAGACCACACAAGCATGAAGTGGGAGATGTGGGAGAATGTCTGCCGTACATCTGCCCAGCTCAATGGCTACTTTGTTATATTTTCAAACAGGGTTGGCTTTGAAGATGGAGTTGGGTTTTTTGGCAAATCGTTCATAGTTAATCCTAACGGGCATGTTATGGATGAAGCTCCGTTTTTAAAAGAGGTGCTCTTTATAACTGAAATGGACTTAAGGGATGTAGAAAGGGCAAGGCTGTTCATGCCAATTATGAAAAACGAGGTTTGCAATGAAACTTTTGGAAAAGCTGAAGATAGACTGTGATTTCATCTCATCCTACCTTGTAGAGTTTGTCAGGCAGGAAATAACAAAAACGGGTTTAAAAAGGGCTGTTATAGGGCTTTCTGGCGGTATAGACTCAACTGTTTCAGCATACATTGCAAAAGAGGCTCTGGGTAAGGAAAATGTCTATGGAATCCTCATGCCTTATAAACTTTCAAGCAAAGATAGTATTGAAGATGCCCTAAAGGTTGTTAAAGAGACAGGAATTAACCACAAGATTGTTGAAATAACAGAACCAGCAGACGCATACTTCAGCAAATTTGAAGAGATGGATAAGGTCAGAAGGGGTAATGTCCTCGCAAGAATGAGAATGATAACCCTTTTCGACCACTCACAACTATATCAAGCCTTAGTTGTAGGTACAAGCAACAAAACAGAGCTACTATTGGGGTACGGAACATGGTATGGAGATATGGCATCGTCTTTGAACCCAATAGGAGACCTATACAAAAACCAGATATACCAGCTTGCCAGATTTTTCAATGTGCCAGAAAGTATAATAAAAAAGAAACCCTCTGCAGACCTCTGGGTTGGGCAGTCGGATGAAGAGGAGCTTGGATTTTCCTACGATGAAGCAGATGTTATACTATATCACCTTTTTGATTTGCACTATTCAACAGAGGAAGTTATCAAATTGGGCTTCAAAGAAGAGCTCGTAAAGGGAATCTTCGAAAGGGTTAAGAGAAACCAGTTTAAAAGACTACCACCAATAATAGCAAAAATCAGTAAAAGGACTGTAAATATCGACTTTAGATACTTGAGGGATTGGGGACTGTAACTCAAAAGATTTTTACTGTATAATTCAGTAATTCAAATAATTTTTCTCTTTGAAAATTCTTTTACTTTCCCTTGACAACATTACAACCATAGGCTAATATAAGTTGAAAAATACTGTTTTGAGAGGAGGAGGCGAATGGATACCGTATTACTTGCCCGTTGGCAGTTTGCAATGACAGCTCTGTTCCACTTTATCTTTGTTCCGCTCACACTTGGTCTTTCATTCCTGGTTGCCATTATGGAAACAGCTTATGTAAAAACTGGGGATGAGGATTACCTGAGAATGACCAAGTTTTTTGGTAAGCTGTTCCTCATTAACTTTGCTTTGGGATTGGTTACGGGAATTACCCTGGAATTCGAGTTCGGTATGAACTGGGCGAGGTACTCCAAATTTGTTGGTGATATCTTTGGTTCACCCCTCGCAATTGAGGCAACACTGGCATTCTTCCTTGAATCTACATTTTTGGGTGTCTGGATATTCGGCTGGAAAAAGGTCTCAAAAAAGGTTCATGCCCTATCTGCTTGGCTTGTCGCCTTTGGAACAAACATATCAGCCCTTTGGATACTTATTGCAAACGCTTGGATGCAACACCCTGTTGGCTATGTAATAAGGCACGGCAGGGCAGAGTTTGTGAACTTTTGGGCAGCAGTTTTACAGCCCTATGCAATTCTTAAATTTTTACACACTATCCATGCTGGATTTGTCGTAGGCTCTTTCTTTGTTATGGGGATATCTGCCTATCACCTTCTTAAAAACCACGATGTTAGACTATTCAAAAAGGCTTTCAAAATCGGTGCTTATTTTGGTCTTTATGCTGCAATAGTTGTCTTCATAATAGGAGACCTACACGCCTCAGAGGTTGCAAGAACACAACCTACAAAATTGGCTGCCATGGAATCTGTGTGGGAAACTGAAAAGGGTGCACCAATGTATCTTTTCCTCATTCCCGACGAAGCACACGAAAGGAATGTGGTTCAAATCTTAGGTATTCCTAAGATGTTAAGCATCTTAGCGTATCACAACCCCAACTCAACAATTAAGGGTTTAAAATCCTTCCCGAAAAAAGATAGACCACCCGTGACCATAACCTTTGTATCCTTTAGAACAATGGTTGGTTTAGGAACACTATTCATTCTGCTTGCTCTTTACGCATTTTACCTTGTAAAAACAGATAAAGTCTTTGAGAAAAAAGGATTTCTGAAACTGATGGTATATGCAATACCCCTGCCCTACCTTGCCTGCGAACTCGGATGGATAGTGGCAGAGGTTGGAAGGCAACCGTGGATTGTATACGGACTTTTAAGAACATCTCAGGCAACATCAACAGCAGTTAACTCAGCCCAGATAATCATGACCCTCATTGGCTTCATTTTCCTGTATGGAGTTTTGGGTATAATAGATATCTATCTGCTTTTCAAGTACGCAAGAAAACTTCCTGAATCCGCCACAACGGAAGGAGGTTATTAAAATGCTAAATACAATATGGTTTGCTTTATGGGGTCTTTTATGGGCAGTCTACTTCATGCTTGACGGCTATGACTTTGGAGTTGGCATCCTGCATCCGTTTATAGCCAAAGATGATTTAGAAAGGAGAATGGTTATAAACACTATAGGTCCCGTTTGGGATGGAAACGAGGTTTGGCTAATCACCGCTGGTGGAGCAACATTTGCAGCATTTCCAACAACATACGCATACATGTTTAGCTACCTCTACACACCTCTGTTTTTGATACTCGCATCATTAATCCTGAGGGGCGTATCCTTTGAATTCAGGGGAAAAATAGAATCCGAAGGTTGGAAAAAGTTCTGGGATTTTGTGATTTTCCTTTTCTCTCTCATACCAGCTGTCCTATTTGGCGTTGCTTTTGGAAACATATTTGAAGGACTACCATTTGATGCAAGCGGATATCATGGAACGCTGTTTTCACTTTTAAACCCCTATGGCCTACTGACCGGAGTTTTCTTCCTACTTATGTTCCTTGAGCACGGAGCACTGTGGCTTTCCTTTAAAGCTTCAAACAGCGTTGCAGAGAGAGCTCAAGCAACAGCCAAAAAGATATGGCCTATCCTTCTTATAGTTGCAGTAATATTCCTTATCTACACCAAATTTGCAACAAACCTTTACAACAACTACTTCAATCATCCAATCTGGTTCATAGTTCCCCTGATTGCAGTTTTAAGCCTGCTTCTTATGAGGGTATTTATGAACACATCTTTCGTAAAAGCATTCTTCGCATCATGTGTAATGATAGTTACCGTTGTGTTCACAGGAGTTATAGGACTATATCCAAACCTAATACCATCAAGTATCGATCCAAGCTATAACCTAACGATATTCAACTCATCATCCAGCCAATACACATTGAAAGTGATGCTCATTGTGGCTGTAATATTTGTTCCTATCGTAATAGCATATCAAATCTGGGCAAATCTACTCTTCAAGGAAGCCATTAAAAAGGAAGACCTCGAAGACAAAGAGGTCGAAACATATTAGGCAATCATGGAGCCCCTCCGCGGGGCTTCTTTCTTATCAATCTTGAAAAATATCTCGTTTTGATATAAGAAACAGTAGTTCTTGCGCCTGTAGCTTAATTGGATAGAGCAGCAGACTTCGGATCTGCGGGTTGGGGGTTCGAGTCCCTCCAGGCGCGCCACTTTTTTGAAATTTCAAAAAAACAAAAAAAGCCGACACAAAGGTCGGCTTAAAGCTTCCTCCATTTCAAAAGATAAGGTTTCAGGCTGTTTCTATGTTTGCAGCATCTTCAAGACCGAGCTCTTTTGTTGAAATCTCCCTCATTTCTACCTTTCTTATTTTTCCAGTCACAGTCATTGGGAATGAATCAACAAATTTTATATATCTCGGCACTTTGTAATGGGCAATTTTGCCTTTACAGAACTCAATAATCTCCTCAGCGGTTGCACTCTCTCCCTCTTTAAGCTTGATCCAGGCACACACCTCTTCCCCATACTTTCTATCAGGCACCCCTATAACCTGAACATCGGCTATTTTTGGATGGGTATATAAGAACTCCTCTATCTCTCGAGGATATATATTCTCACCGCCCCTGATTATCATATCCTTAATTCTACCGGTTATCTTGAAATATCCATTTTCGTCCATTGTAGCGAGATCACCTGAGTGAAGCCATTTATTCTCATCAATCGCCTCTCTTGTAGCCTCAGGGTTGTTGTAGTAATACTTCATTACATGATAACCCCTCGTGCAAAGCTCACCCTGCTCACCAACAGGAACAATTTTGCCTGTCTGTGGGTCTACGATTTTAACCTCAACAAATGGAAGGGGTGTTCCAACCGTTTCCGTTCTGTGCTCCAATGTATCATCAGCTAAAGTCTGTGTTATAACAGGGCTTGCCTCAGTTAATCCGTAAGCTATAGTAACCTCATTCATGTGCATCTCGTTGTTCACCCTCTTCATAACCTCTATGGGGCAAGGAGAACCAGCCATAATGCCCGTTCTTAGGCTTGTCAGGTCATATTTATTAAAATTCGGGTGCTCAAGTTCTGCGATAAACATTGTAGGAACACCGTGAAGGGCGGTGCACCTCTCCTTTTCCACCGTCTTCAAAACAGATTCAGCATCGAAATACTCATTGGGTAGAACCATCGTAGCACCATGCGTTACACAAGCAAGGTTTGCAAGAACCATACCAAAACAGTGGTAGAAAGGAACAGGGATACAGAGCCTATCTTTATCCGTAAACTTCATCCTTTCGGCTATGAAGTAAGCATTGTTTAGTATATTAAAGTGTGAAAGGGTTACGCCTTTTGGAAAACCTGTGGTTCCAGAGGTGTATTGAATATTTATAGCATCATCAAACTCAAGCTCTTTTTGAGCTTTCTCAAGATCGCTTTTGTCCACTTTTTTAGCCATTTGAAGTAAATCTTTCCACTTAAACATACCCGGATGGTCATTGTCGCTTATACAGATAACATTTCTGAGGTTTGGGAGTTTATCAGAACTTATCTCTCCCGCTCTTGACTCCCTTATAGACGGCTCAACCTCATAAACCATCTTTATATAGTCAGAGCTTTTAAAACTCTCAATCAAAATCAGGGTACTGAGCTCCGACTGTTTCATAGCATACTCAAGCTCCGTTGTTCTATAGGCTGGATTAATATTAACAAGTATAGCACCAATCTTTGCCGTTGCAAATTGAATCAACACCCACTCCACATTGTTTGTTGACCATATACCAACTCTGTCACCCTTCTTTATACCAAGAGCCATCAAGCCTCTGGCTACCCTATCTGTTTCCTCTTTAAACTCTTTATAGCTCATCC
>WFQQ01000173.1 GCA_015486965.1 Desulfurellaceae bacterium | reverse complement strand
TATATCACCCAATGCTGCATTGGCTGGTGGTGTTACAGTTGGCAATTATACTCAAATAGGTATAGGAGCCTGCGTAAGAGAGAATATTTCTATCGGAAATAATGTTATCGTTGGAGCTGGCTCGGTTATCGTGAAAAATATACCGGACAATGTTGTTGTGGTAGGCAATCCTGCTAAGATTTTAAGGAAAAATGAATAGCAAAATCTTTCTCTCTCCTCCTCACATGTCAGGAAAAGAACTTGATTATATAAAAGAGGTTTTTGATAGTAATTACATTGCACCGGTTGGTGAGTTTATAGAAAGGTTTGAGAGAGCCGTTTGTGATTTTACGAAGGCAAAATACGCCTGCGCTTTGGTTAACGGAACGAGTGCAATTCACCTTGCGTTAAGAATTTTAGGGGTAAAAAATGGGGATAAGGTTTTAACCTCAACATTCACATTTATAGGCTCTGTAGCTCCCATACTCTTTCAAAATGCCGAGCCTGTTTTTATCGACAGCGATGAAAGCTGGAATATAGATCCAAATCTTGTGGAAGAAGCTGCAAAGAAAGAGAAACCAAAGGCTTTGATCGTTACGCATCTATATGGTCAGATGGCAAAAATTGAGGATTTGCTGTTTCTATCAAAAAAATACGGCTTTTATCTGATAGAGGATGCTGCAGAAGCACTTGGTGCAATATTCAAAGGAAAACATGCAGGCACATTTGGCGATTTTGGAGTGTATAGCTTTAATGGAAATAAAATTATTACGACAAGCTCAGGTGGAATGCTTGTAAGCTCTAATGAAGAATGGATAAAACAGGCAAAATTTTTATCAACACAGGCAAAGGAAGATTACCCGTGGTATGAGCATAAAACCTTTGGTTATAATTACAGGATGAGCAATGTCCTGGCTGCAATCGGTGTCGCACAGATGGAGGTTTTAGGCGACAGGGTAATGCGAAAAAGGGAGATTTTTGAAATTTATAAAGGAGAGCTTGAAGACATAGCCGATTTCATGCCAGAGATAGAAAACTCAAAAGGTAACAGGTGGCTCACAACCCTAACCTTTAAAGAAAGAAATCCTTTTGAAGTAATAAAAATACTTGAAAAACGCAATATTGAAGCAAGGCCACTTTGGAAACCGATGCACCTACAGCCTTTATTTAAAAACGCAAAGTCATACATTTCTGGCGTTAGCGAGAGGCTGTTTGAAAAAGGCATATGTTTGCCGAGTGGAACATCACTAAAAAATAGTGAGATTAAAGAAATATGTGGAATAATAAAGGGGTAAAGTGGAAATCTTAAAACCTACACAGACCAAAAGATTGCTTTTCTTTCTAATCAGTGACACCCTGATCTTTGCATTAAGTCTCTATCTATCACTGCTTTTAAGGTTTAACTTCTCAATTCCTGAACTTTTTCTTCAAAGGTATCCCTATTGGATTTTACCGTTTAT
Source organism: Desulfurellaceae bacterium (assembly GCA_015486965.1). GTDB lineage: Bacteria > Campylobacterota_A > Desulfurellia > Desulfurellales > Hippeaceae > Hippea. Next base: position 2,854 of record WFQQ01000173.1, on the reverse strand, counting down.
AATAGTAAAAATACTATTTCTCTGGTTTGCAGATATATACAGACTGAACTGGAGATTTGTAAGTATAGGAGAGTTTTATAAAATCTTAAAAGCCCTTTTTCTCTCTTTCGTTATACTGTTCATAACAAACTCAGCTATACAGAAATTTTATACACAACTTTCACTGCCACGCTCTTCGATTATCATAGATTTTCTCATATCGAGTTTTCTTGTTTTAACCTTAAGGGCATTGAGAAGGGTGTATTTAGAAATAATAAACCCCCCAACAAGAGACGGCAGTAAAAACACCTTAATAATTGGCGGAGGTTATACGGGCGAGAGAATTATAAGGGAAATGAGAATGACAAACAGTGGCTATAAACCCGTTGCTATTTTAGACGATGATAGAAGCAAACACGGTTCTATGATTCACGGAGTCAAAATAGTAGGAAGCTTGGACGAAATTGAAAGCGTCGTTAAAGAGCAAAATATAGAAAGTGCCGTTATAGCCATTACAACCCTGCACCATTCAAAAATTAAGGAGCTATTTGATAGGCTCAACAGAGCGGGAATTAAAGATATAAAAATTGTACCGAGTTTAAACAAGTTGCCAAGCAGAGATATATCGCTTAAAGACCTGAAAGAGCTTTCGATAGAAGATATTCTGGCCAGAGAGGTTGTTGAAATAGACACGCCCGGTATAAGGTCTTTTATAGAGAAAAAAACCCTACTTGTGAGCGGGGCCGGAGGTTCAATAGGTTCAGAAATAGTCAACCAACTACTTAAATACAACCCGAAAAATGTAATTGGTTTTGAAATAGATGAAACAGAGCTACACGAGCTTTCAATGAAACATAAAGGCAGGCAGTTCTTGCCTGTAGTTGGGGATATTAGAGATAGAAAAAGGGTTGAATATATTTTTAAAAACTACAAACCATCGATAGTATTTCATGCTGCAGCGTATAAGCATGTACCAATGATGGAGATGCACCCTGAAGAGGCTGTAAAAACAAATGTGTTTGGTACTCTAAATATGATAGAAGCGTCTCTAAATTCAGGTGTTGAAAAGTTCATCAATATATCAACAGACAAGGCTGTAAACCCCAAGAGTGTTATGGGTGCAACAAAGAGAATTGCAGAGATTCTATGCAAGGTGTACAACGAAAGGGGAAGTACCAAATTTGTCTCTGTGAGATTCGGCAATGTTTTAGGTAGTAGAGGCTCAGTAATACCCATATTCATTGAGCAGATAAAGAGAGGCGGTCCTATAACCGTTACGCATCCCGAGATGAAGCGATATTTTATGAGCATTCCAGAGGCTGTATCTTTGGTTTTACAGGCTGCATATATGGGAGAGGGTGGTGAGGTGTTTGTCTTGGATATGGGTGAGCCAATAAAGATTGTTGAGCTTGCGGAAAGGTTGATAAAACTGGAGGGTTTGGAGCCTTATAAAGATATAAACATAATCTTTACGGGAACTCGACCTGGAGAAAAGCTATACGAAGAGCTCATAACAAAAGATGAAGGGGTTAAACAGACATCACACAAAAAAATTTTTGTGGCAAAAGCATCAAAAAACACCTACAGCGATGAAATAGAGAATATCCTTGGTTCTCTTGATAAGTTAGACAAAAAGCTAAAGGAAGAAATCCTTAAGATTATTAGCGGTTAAGTCTTTATATCGAGCTGTTTTTTTACAATTTTGGGTGCTTTTTTTATTAAGTAAATATCCAGGCTCACATTACTTCCAAGAGAAACCTTTAAATCATCAATTCCATTTTTAAAACTCTCAAGCACATTCTCCTTTTCAAAACCTACAGAACATGCAATTTTGCCATCCAGATAAAGAGCGTCAATTTGAAAAAACCCTACTTTTTTAGAATTTGACACTATTTTTACACTAAATCTTTTTTTAGTGTGAGAATTATTTCCCCCCTCATTTTCCTTTTTGCCTCTGACAAAAATATTTTCCTCTCTGTTATTCAAGATTAGCGGAATCTGAATAAAAAGTGACGGCTCAGCAAACTTACCGTGGGCATGCTTTATAGCGTTCTTAATAGTATCCACATCTATCCCTGATGCACTTTTTGTGGAAATTTCTTTCAAAACCTTAGAAAACTCAGCACCCTTTTCCTTAACAAGATTCTCTAAAGCTTTAATCTCACTTTTTTTGCTACCTTCTGAGACTGCAACTAACCTTAGCAAACTATCGTTAAAGGTTTTTCCGCTTTTTAGGATTAAGTCTACCTGCTCGGCAATTCTCTCGAGCATACCAATAAAGCTTTTATTTTCACTTAAAACCTCAGTGCTATCTTTAACATTATTACCTGAACTGGCAATAATGGGTAAAATCAAAGACAAACTGCTCTTTAAATCACTCTCTATTTTTTCAATCCTCGATGTGCCAAAATTTTCAATTAAATCCTGTTCATCAGCCGACTTTATAACAGCTTGAATAATTTTTGCTATAATTTCAGGCTTGGGCTTTATCCACTTTGAAAAAGGTTTATCGAAATTCAGTGTTTCATTCTCAGGTTTTGCATCCATATCTTTATAAATAGACCCAAACCCATTCTCTAAGTTTTTTGATAATGCTACTTCTTTTTCTCTCGACACTCCCATTTTTTCTTCTACTTTCCCTAAAACAGAGGTTTCAGCAAACTCAAAATTACTTATAGTGTCTTTAGGAGTTAACCTTTTTAGAGCAAACACCACGGCTCTTTTTAGGGTGTCAAAAGGCTCTAAAAACTTTTCAATCCTTGTTGAGCTACTTCTTACCGCCTCAACGACCTCTTTTAAATTGTCATTTTCAAAAGCTCTCCCAAGCTTATTGACTGATTGCTCAAGTTTTAAGAGAAACTCGTTATGCTCACCC
>WFQQ01000172.1 GCA_015486965.1 Desulfurellaceae bacterium | reverse complement strand
GTTTTTTGTTATAGTTTCTTTGATAATAAAGGGGAGGTTTAAGATGGATTTAAAGTCTCTTAAAGACTTGATGCGTTTTGTGGAAAAAAGTCAGTTTGTTGAGTTTGAATACAAAGATGATGAGATGCATATTATTCTGAAAAAGAAAGAGGCTTTTGTAGGTGAAAGTATTATAACGCAGGCTCCACAGCCAGTTGTGGTAGAACAACCCACTGCAAAACAAGAGGAGAAAAAAGAGGAAACAAAACAGGAAGAAGAGAAGCGTGATGAAGGGCTTGTTGAGATTAGATCTCCCATGGTAGCTACATTTTACAGGGCTCCATCACCAACATCTCCACCCTATGTTGAGGTTGGCGATGAGGTTAAGAAAGGCGATGTGCTCTGTATTCTTGAGGCTATGAAAATTATGAATGAGTTAGAGGCGGAGTTCCCATGCAGAATTGAGAAAATCCTTGTGGAAAATGGTCAGAAGGTCGAATACGATCAGCCACTTTTCCTTGTTAAGAGGTTGGATTGATGTTTAAAAGGGTTCTTATTGCCAATAGGGGGGAGATAGCCGTTAGAGTTATACGGGCTTGTAGGGAGCTCGGGATTGAGACTGTAGCTGTTTATTCAACAGAGGACAGAGATTCAGTTCATGTTAAGCTTGCAGACCAGTCTATCTGTATAGGTCCCCCTGAGGCAAAAAAGAGCTACTTGCACCTTTTTAACCTTGCCCAGGCTATATTTAACTCAAAGTGTGATGCTGTTCACCCGGGTTATGGATTTCTTTCTGAGAACCCCAATTTCGTTAGGGTTTGCGATGACCTTGGGGTTAAATTTATAGGTCCAGATGCTGAAACAATGGAGAAACTTGCTGACAAATCCCATGTAAAAGCCATCCTTGAGGAACATGGCATACCTACAGTTCCAGGAAGCAGAGGCTCTGTAGACTCAGAGGAAAGCCTCATTAAAGTGGTGGATAGGATTGGATACCCAGTTTTATTGAAAGCCGCTTGGGGTGGCGGTGGTAAGGGTATGAGGGTTGTTAGAGAAGAGAGTGAACTTATAGACGCCTATAGGGCTGCAAAGCTTGAGGCAAAGGCGGCTTTTGGTAGAGATGACATATATGTAGAAAAGTTTATAGAGCATCCCAGACATATTGAGGTGCAGATTATTGCTGATGAATTTGGTAATGTTGTGCATATAGGAGAGAGAGATTGCACACTTCAGAGAAGACATCAGAAACTCCTCGAAGAGTCTCCGTCTCCAGTGTTAAAGGAGTTTACAAGAAAGAGGTTGCATGAGACTGCAGTTCGGGCTGCAAAGGTATTGAACTATAAAAACGCTGGTACACTTGAGTTTCTTTTCGATGGTGAGGATTTCTATTTTATAGAGATAAACACACGGATTCAGGTTGAGCATCCCGTGAGTGAGATGTGCTACGGTGTAGATTTGATAAAAGAACAAATTAGGGTATCCGAAGGTAAAGAGCTTAGCTTTACTCAATCTGCACTTTCTCCCAAATTCCATGTTATGGAGTGCAGAATCAATGCAGAAGACCCTGTCAGGTTTTACCCCTCACCAGGTGTGGTAAAAGACCTTTATTTACCCGGGGGACCTGGTGTTAGGGTGGATACTGCCATAAGGTGCAACAGCAAGGTTTCTCCGTATTACGACTCCATGATTGCCAAGTTGATTGTGAGAGGCAACAGTAGGGAAGAGGCAAGAATAAGGATGTTGAGGTCTTTAGATGAATTCATGGTAGATGGAATCAAGACATCCATACCGTTTTTTAAGGAGATCCTTGTCTCTGGTGAGTTTATAAACAACGATTACGATACCAATTTCATAGATAAAAAGTTTCTGGGCAAAGGTTAAGTTTCAATGACGATATAATTTCCTTTTTCTTTGGCCTTTCTTAAGGCAGTGTAGCTTCTTTCTGCAAACCTTTCAGGTGTGTCGTTAATCTTGGAAAATGTTATTCCATATTTGGGCTTTACCTCTATTGTGCACTCACCTGCTTCAAGCTCCATCAAATGTCTCGTTAGCTTTTCGCAGAACATCACAGTGTCATCACCCTCAAAAACACGGGCTAAAATGCAAAATACACCGTTATCGCAGTGAAATAGTATATCGCTTTTCCTGCATATGCTTTTCAGCTTTTCTGCTATCACTCTGTCCACTATTTTTTGGGGGATTGATTTGCAGTTAGATCTTACGCTTTCTTCTGCTTTACAGTCCATAATTATGAAACTGTAATTCTCTTCATACCTTTCGTGTTGAGCAAGTATGTGGTTCATAAGGAGGTACAAAGCTTCTTTGTTGTATAGCCCCGTTTCTCCGTCTATTAAATCTTTTTTTAGTTTATCTAAGTCTGTTTGTTGAAAAAATTGCATCTCTCACCTCTTCAAGCGTTTTTGATGCCTCTTTAGAGGCTTTTTTTGAGCCTTCAACAAGAATCTCTTTGACATCTTCTTTTTTGTTTATTAACAATTCCCTTTTTTCTCTTACAGGTTTTAATGATTTGTTCAGGTTTTCTGTAAGCTTTTTCTTGCACTCAACACATCCTATTGTGGCTTTCGCACATGCCTCCTTTACCTCATCCTGAAGCTGTTTTGGGCTGAATATTTTGTGCAGCATAAAAACGCCACACTCCTCAGCTACACCAGGGTCTGTTTTTCTTTTTCTTCTTGGGTCTGTAAACATAATCTTAATTTTTTTTGCGGTCTCTTCTTCACTATCAGAAAGATAGATGGCATTGTCGTAGGATTTGCTCATCTTTCTACCATCAATACCAAGGATTTTTGGAACCTCGGTGAGAAGGGGCTGTGGCTCAATAAATACCCTTGCTTTGGTTATGTTGTTGAAGTGCCTTACAAGCTCCCGTGTAAACTCTAAGTGGGCTACCTGATCGAGTCCAACTGGCACATAGTGAGCCTTGTATATGATTATATCTGCTGCCATGAGCACAGGGTAACCTAAAAATCCATAGTTAGATGTTTTAGCTTTCCCGAGCTGTGCGATTTGGTCTTTGTATGAGGGTACCCTTTCAAGCCAGCCTACAGGTGTAATCATGGACAGCAAGAGAAATAATTCAGCATGCTCTTTTACTAAAGATTGAACAAACAGTGTGTTTTTTTCGGGACTAAGCCCAAAGGCAAGCCAGTCTATGACCATATTTATGGTGTTTTCTGGGATCTCTTTAGAGTTGTCAAACCCCGTTGTAAGGGCGTGCCAATCTGCAACGAAGTAGAATCTGTTATAATTTTCCTTTTCAAGCGCTATCCAGTTTTTCAATGCCCCATAAAGGTTTCCAAGGTGTAGATTTCCAGTTGGTCTCATTCCACTTAAAACTGTTTTTTTCATTGCTTACCTCACATCGGCAAAATTATTTTAAAAGTAGTTCCAATTCCTATTTCGCTTTCAATGTAGAGTTCCCCGCCAAGAAGTTCAATGGAGTGTTTAGCAAGGGGTAAACCTATTCCTTTTTTTACGGCGCCACCAGACTCAAACGGTTTAAATATGTTGTTCAATATATCCTTTGGGATACCGGGTCCTGTGTCTCTTATTATTATCTCAATTGCATTTTCTATTGTTTCAGACCTTTTCACACCAATGTAAAGTTCCCCTCCATGTTTCATTGCTTTTATACAGTTGTCTATTATATTTCTCAAGCTTATTGTCAGCTTTTTTTTGTCTGTTCTTACTGGTGGGATTTGACTCTCTATCTCTAATTTTATATCTATTAAATTTTCTTCAATTCTATCTTTGAACTCCTCAAGTAAGCTTTTAATTAACTTTTCCACAGAGATAAAGCTAAGCTCAAGTTCGGTTCTGCTCATCTCAAGGAGGTTGTTCAAAAGTTCACTCATCTGCTTGCTCTCGTTTTTGATATACTCTACATATTTTAGTATTTCCTGCTTATCCGCTCCCTTTTTTATCTTCCTGTCAAGAATCGTTGCAATCCCGCCAATACTCATCATAGGATTTCTTAGCCTGTGCGCCACGCTTTCTGCAAGGTCAAGCATGGCTTTCTCTTTCTCCCTTTTTATGAGTTGTTTCTGCATCACCTCTATCTCATTAAGTGTCTCTTCGAGTTTTCTGTTTTTTACTTTTAGCTCTTCGTTCAACTTTTTTATTTCAATCAGGTGGTTTTCAATTCTATCACTTAAAACTCCTGTTGGGTAGGCTATTATAAAAAACGGTATCACCCTGTATGAAATTTCTGCTAAATTGTACAGGCCAATCCCGTAGGAAAAGTTAAAGGCTATATAGAACATTGCACCAGAAAGAGCTGTAATAACTGCCATTCTTGTTCCCAAAACAAAAGCTGAAAATGTTATGACAACAAAGTATCCTGAATAAAATGGGCTTGAGAATCCACCTGTGTTGTAAGTGAAGTAAGATATTACCATCTGGTCGAATATGAAGGTGAACAGGCAGAAGTATTCACACTTTCTTGTGAGCTTTGGTATTATAAATCTCAATATGAAGAAAATTACATATGTAAATATGATTCCATTGTATATGAAAATAAGATGTTCTTTGTTTATCGTGGCGATGTAGAGATTTGGATTTGTTACCCACAGAATTGCCCCTGCTACAGATAACAGTCTGACTGAAAGAATTAAAAGGTTTGTTTTTGTAATATCTAAGAACTGCTTGGTTTTTACCATTAAAAAACACCCAAAAATTGGACAGAGAACAACATTTTGTTGTATCATAGATTAGTTTTAAAGAATTTATTTGTCAAATTGTTTGAGTGAGAGGTTAGTATGGTAATCAGAAGAAGCGCAAGCAAGGGTAGGGTTAACTGCTCTGTTTATATTGAGAATCTATCAGCGGCTATTATCTACCTTTTGATTTCCCTCAAGGTGGGCGATAAAGAGATAGATAGAAAAATAGACAAGTTTAAGGAGCAGGTTAAGAAGATTAAGTATGAGGAGGATACCTCAAAGCTCATAGCTTTCAGGGATGCCATAGCAGATTTTGTTATTGAGCACGATGAGTTTGTCCAGAAAAAGAGAGAGGAGTTTAATACGCTTCTTTTGAATAATATAAGCCTGCTTATTGCAATTGCTAAGAGCGCTGAGGCAGATGAGAGGTGGAGAAATAACCTTGAGCAAATTAAAGAGATTCTTAAACAGAAAATAGATATTGACTCCCTTAAGAAAACCAAGGAGATACTGTTTAAGCTTGGAACATCATCCAAGGATTCCAAAGATGTGGTTTATAGGGATATTCTTCAGATTCTATTCAACCTTCTTGATATTGAAAGCGATGACGAAAAGGCCAAAGCTTATATAGAAAAGGTAGAACAACTCAAAAGTAAGTTGATGTCCTCTCCTTATAAACTTGACGAGAAAGAGATAAGGGAACAGATAAAGCAGTTGGTTGAAGAGAAGGAGAGGATAGAAGAGGAGTATATTGATTCCCTTCAGACCAAACTCAGTAAGGCTTTAAAAGCTCTCATTTACACAATTACAACCTTTACAACTTCCTCCAACAACTATGTAAGTGCTTTTCAGGGACATATAGATGAAATCAACAGTGCCATTAACAGCAAGGATATAGATGTGGATGAGTTGAGCAAAAGGCTGATTGGGATTGCGGTCAAGATTAAAGATACAACAATAAGTATGAAAAGCGAGATTGAGGAGTACTCTAAAAAGCTAAAAGAGTCGCAGCAAATAATAGAGGATTTGAAAGAGAAGCTGAGAAAGGCTCAGGAAAACCTAATAATTGACCCACTAACAGGTGTTTACAACAGAAGAGGGTTGTTTCACTTTTTAAGGGTTGAGATTAGTAGGGCTGAGAGATATAAACAGCCTCTTTCAATAATAATGGCAGATTTAGATCACTTTAGCAATGTGAACAATACCTATGGACATCTTGCAGGAGATATGGTTTTAAAGGGCTTTTGTAAAATTGTTAAGTCTATAATAAGGGCTTCTGACATTGCTGCGAGGTATGGAGGTGAGGAGTTTATCGTTATTCTTCCAAATACAGATTTAGAGAATGCTTATCAGGTAGCTGAAAAACTTAGAAACGCCGTTTCCAAGTTGAAGTTTAAATATAAGGATAAGATATTCTCAATTACATCAAGCTTCGGTGTGGCTACATATAGAGAGGGAGATACTGTTGAATCTCTCATTAAGAGGGCAGATGCAGCGCTTTACAAAGCTAAAGAGAAGAGAAATCGCACTGTTAAGGAGACAGATTTATGATAAAAAACAGGATAGAAAAGCTTAGAGAAAAAATGACAGAATTTGACTGCGATGGTGTCGTAATTTTTAATATTTTTAATAACGCCGATTTGAGATATTTTACGGGTGCAGACATAGAGGGAGTGCTTGTTGTTGATAGGTATGAGGCAAATGTTCTTGTAAGCTCTCTATATTACCAGAGGGCATCAGATGTTTTGGGAGGTAATGTTGTTTTGTCCAAAGACCTTGATGATGTCGTAAATTTTTTGAAAAAAAGGGGTGTAAGAAAATTGGGGGTGGATTTTGGCCGCTCCACACACAGGCAGATTGAGTCTCTTTCCGACTTTCAATTGATAGATTTTTCCAATAAGACACTTGAGTTGAGGATGATAAAGGAGAGGGATGAGATTAATCAGATTAAGAGGGCTGCCTATATTGCAAGGAACGCATTTATGAAAGTTTATCCCATGTTAAAGCCCGGTATTACGGAGAAAGAGCTTGCAGATGAGTTATCATATCAGATTAGAAAAAACGGTGGAGAGAAAGAGGCGTTCCAGACAATTGTTGCAAGTGGTGCAAATGCTGCATATCCACACCATATACCCACCGAGAAACCTATTGAGGAAGGTGAATTTGTTGTTATAGATTTTGGAGCATCTGTGAATGGTTATAATTCTGATATGACATACACATTTCTAATGGGTGAAAAGAGTGATGAGAAGAAAGAGCTTTTTAATGCAGTGTTCTACGCACAGCTTTTTGCAACAGAGATGATTGCACCCAACCGAACAAAAGCGAGTGAGGTTTATAAAAGGGCTAAGAGCGAACTTGCCAAAAGAGGGGGAGTTGATAAATACTTTATCCACGGTCTTGGGCATGGTGTGGGTCTCGAGGTTCATGAGTTTCCATATCTCAATGTAGAGAGTAATGTTGTTCTCAGACCTAATATGATTTTTACGATAGAGCCCGGTATTTACATACCTGGTAAGCTTGGAATAAGGCTTGAGCATATGGTTCTTGTTAAGGAAAATGATGTTGAGGTTATAGCCTTTACGCCATTTGTGGAGGCTATGTAGTGGTCGGGGCGGGCGGACTCGAACCGCCGACCCCCAGTACCCGAAACTGGTGCGCTACCAAACTGCGCTACGCCCCGAACTCGGTGTAAATTATATATGAGTTTAGCCCATTTTCAAACTTTATTTCATCTGCCAGTTGGGTCTCCTCTTCTCCAAGAAAGCGTTAATACCTTCTTCTGCATCTTTTAGTGTGCATATCTGAGTAAATGCGTGATTGGCTATCTCTATTGCCTTTTCAAGCGGAAGGTCTGCCATTTTGTAGAAAGCTTTTTTTGTAATCTGAAGGGCAAGAGGACTTTTCTGGGCAAGTTCATTTGCAAGTTTTTTTGTTTCCTCCTCGAGTTTTTCTTTCGGGACAACCCTGTTTATTAAACCCCATTCAAGAGCCTCTTCCGCCAGAATAATTCTTCCAGTTAAAAGAAGCTCCAACATTCTCTTCCTTCCAATAATTTTTGATATTGCTACAGCCGGACCTATGCAGGATAGACCAACATTTATTGCCGTTGCCCCGAATTTTGTGCCCTCTGCTGCTATAGCCATATCGCAAAGCGCAACAAGACCGAACCCATTTGCCACCGCAAATCCATGCACAGACGCTATAGTCGGTTTTTTCAAGTTTGTCATGGTCAAGTTCATCTGCTCCATCAAACTCGTTGTTTCGTATAGCTCTAAAGGTGTTTTCCCTTTAAGCTCGTTTACATCAATTCCTGCTGAAAACCCTTTTCCATTTGCTCTAATAACGATAACCCTGACATCGCTGTTTTCATCTAACTCTGCCAATGCCTTATTAAGCTCCTTTGCAAGCGGTGTTGTAAATACATTTAAAGTCTCAGGTCTGTTTAGAGTGATTGTGCCAATGTAGTTTTCCACTTCTACGATGATATTTTCATACATCTTAAGCCTCCTATTAGTTTTTTGAAATTATACAAATTTACATTTAATTTTCTACCAAAATTTGTTAAAGTTAAAGGAAAAAAAGGAAAAAAGAGGTGAGCAAATGAAGGTTGTAGTTCAGGCTGCTGGAGCTTTAGGGCTTTTAATTGCGTGGTTTTTACATGATAAAAACGATGTTGTATGTGTGTCGAGAAAGAGGCTTGTCGATGTCGTTTCTAAAGACGGACTTGAGGTTAAATTTGGGGGAGGAAACGAGAAGAAGATGCTCAAAATGGTGGAGTCGGCAGACGAAGTTGAGTTTTACCCTGAGCTGGTTATTCTTGCATGTAAAAGTTATGATAGTGATGAAAATCTGAAGATAATTAAAGAACACTGGCCAGAAACCAGGATAATGACAATACAGAATGGGATTTACACAGAATACAAAGCGCTTGAGATTTTCAAAAGGGAGCAACTGTTTCCAGCATCTGTTTTAATAGGTTCAAAATTTATAGGCATAAGTAGATTGGAACAGTTCTTCGACTACGGTATGAAGGTCGGAAGTTTGGGGGATAGTGAATTTTTAGAGGAACTTTTAAAGCTCTTGAGTGAGAGTAATATAAGGGTTGAAAAATCCGATAATATAATGAGGGATAAGTGGCAGAAGTTCATGTTTTACTGTTCATCTGCAACTATAAATGCCCTAACCGCAACGCGTGACCTATCATACGAACACACAAGATGGATTGTTAAGAGGGCACTTGAAGAGATTGCGGCAGTTGGTCTTAATATGGAGCTTGATTTTGATGTGGAACTACTTGCCAAGGAAACCTTTGATTTTTGTATGGAGTTTAAGCCAGATGTGTGGAACGCAAGCGTGGGTGTTGATTTAAGGAAGGGCAAGAAAACAGAGATTGACTACTTGAATGGTTATGTTGTTAAGCTGGGGAAAAGGTTCAATATAGATGTGCCTGTGAACGAAACACTGTTTAGGCTTGTTAAGACTCTGGAGAAAACAGGGCTTTTTGCCAAATTTATATAGTGGGGGAGAGAGCGTGCCATGAAAAAAGTTGTTATAGGCTTTATTGTTTTTGTTTCAGCTATTGTTTTGGGTGCTTATGTTATTTTGTTTACTCAGATTGGCAATAATATCCTGAAACCCACCATTCAGAAAAAGCTTTCTTTTGCTTTGAAGAAGAATATTAAGGTGGAAGAGTTTAGTTTAAGGCCATCTACACTCAAGCTTGTTTGCTCATTCAAGGGCAGGAAGTTTTTAGTCATAAATGGAAAGTTGAGTATTTTCTCAAGAACAATGGATTTAAACTATTCCGTTTTCATACCGGAGATAAGCGATTTTACGGGGAATAGCAAGATTAGAGGAAGCCTGAATACCAAAGGAAGGGTGTTTGGTAGCTTTAACTCATTTGATGTGGTTGGAAAGGCGCAAGCTTTTGGTGGTGTAATTGATTATTCGGTAAAAATGGTGAATAAAAAACCTTACGACCTGGTTTTAGATGGCAAGGGTTTGAAGTTGGAACAGGCGCTTTCAATGTTCAATTTGCCAGTTTATGCGAGGGGTGTCGTTTCAATTCGTGCAAAATTTGTCAACCTCGCAGGTGGTAGTGCAAAGGGTAGGGCAATTTTAAGATTGAGTAGGGGCTTGACAAATCCATCTGTTATAAAGAAACAGTTCAATATTGAAAATGTTAAGGTTCCCTTTTCTCTTATAGCTTATGCCACTGCTAAAGGTAAGCTCCTTCATGTTAAAGCTGACCTAAAGAGCACAATTGGGAGGGCTAAGCTTTTAAAATCCGATATAAACTTAAATAGTTTTTCTTCAAAAGGGTTATTTAGTCTCTCTATTCCCAATCTGGATAGCCTCTACTTTTTGACAAAAAGACACATGAAAGGTGGTATTTTAGCAAATGGAGATTTCAAGAAGGACAAAAATTTAGTAATAAATGCAGTTTCAAAAAACCTTGCTGGTGGTGTTTTAAAGCTGAACTTTTTTAACGGGAATGTAAAGATAATCTACAAAAACGGGAAATTGGTAAAAATACTTGATATGCTCGAATATCCAAAGGTTTTCGACTCTTTGGTAGACTTGAACCTTGTTTATAGTTTGAACACCAAAAAGGGTGAATCACATATCAAGCTGATAAATGGACACTTTCTCCCGAACAGAATGTCCTATCTAATAAACACCCTTGCAGGTTTTGATATTACAAGGGAACTTTACAGGCTATCTACCATTGACAGCGAAATAAACAATATGGTGATAGTCTCAAATTTGTTTATGAAAAGCAGATTGACGGAGATTACATCTAAAAATGCCTATGTTAATCTTAACACAAACAAAATAGATGCTACTCTGGATGTGATGATTGCTCATAAACCTCTTAAAGTTTTAATAAAAGGCAATCTTAACAAGCCAGAGGTGAAACTTAACATTAAGGGTTATATTAAAAGTAGATTGAAAAAGAAGCTCAAGAAGGGGCTGAAGAATAAGCTTGAAAAGACTATTAAGGTTCCAAAGGGATTGCTCCATCTGTTTTAGGGGAGTTAGTCGGGTATATTTAATTGTTAATCTGAGGAGTTAAATACAATAGCCGATAATGTGGGAAGGCTTGTAAGCAGGTTTAAGATATAGATTAACTTGGGCTGAGTTTTATATTTGAAAAAGAACAAGTTATTATGGAATAGAGATTAATTTTCTTAAAGCAGGGTATAGTATTTAGTGAATTGTAGTATGTAAGTTGGAGTTAAATATTAGAACGGTTTTATCCATACATTCACCAGAAGGCCTTTATAGGAAACTGGGTTCTTTTGCCAAAGAAACGGAGAGAGACGAAAGTGATGTGGTAAGGGAATCTATTAATCTTTACATCTGGTAAGAGAGGTTTGATAGAGCTAAAGGCAAGATAAAACCCCTTGCCAAGAAGGCTGGTGTTGTTGTGGAAGAAGATGTATTTGAATATATATCTTGAAAGTGGTGCTTGATACGGATGTTTTTATCTCTGCTTTTGTCACTTAGGATGTATGTTCTGTTCTTTTGAAAAGAGCCAGATTGAAGGAGTTTAAACTTTTCGTGTGTCCTTTGATAATTGAGGGGATAAAGAGTGTGATAGAGCAATAGAAATCTCTATAAAGATTTTTACTATTGATTTTTCTGAAAAAAAGCTTACCTTCTCTACCTTAGAGAAAAAATGAACCGGAGGTGCAAGTATGAACCTAATAAAAAAGTTCAGCCTGGGATTTGGAGTGATTATAGCCACGTTCCTGGTTGTTTTTGTGGTTGTTTTCCTGGGAGTTAGAAAGATTGAAAACTCCAAAGTTGTGTTTAATGACCAGGTAAGGTTAAAAGACCTTGTTTTCAGATTAGACTTATGCACCAAAGATTACTTACTGAGGGAGTCAAAACAGGATGAAAACTCAGTCCGTCAGATGATACAAAAGATTCACCATCACATAGAAAGCACCCCGGGAACATTGGAAGAGGATCTGGGTATGCCTCAGGACTTGCAGAATTTCAAAAACACCTTTGACAGGTATACAC
>WFQQ01000171.1 GCA_015486965.1 Desulfurellaceae bacterium | reverse complement strand
GGTATAGACAACATTAAGCTGTTTTTTGAAAACGATTTAAGGTTTCTTGAGCAGTTTTCATACCATAAAGGAAGGTTGCTATGAGGCTATCGTATAGGTGGTTAAAGGAGTTTATAGATGTGGGCTGGTCAGCCCATGAGATTGCTGACAAACTGACAATGGCAGGCCTTGAGGTTGATAGTGTTGAAAAAATAGAAACATTCGGCAGCATAGTGGGGGAGATAGTAGATGTTAAAAGGCTTAACAACTTAGCAGCCTGCAAAACAGATGTCGGTGATAGGGTGATTGATATTATAACGGCAGACCTATCAGTTAAGAAGGGCGAGAAGCTGCCTGTAGTGCTTGCTGGAAGTGATTTTAAAGGTAAAACATTGGAAAAAAAGAGATTTGGTGAATATATAAGCGAGGGTATGTTCCTCTCCTTGGAAGAGCTTGAGCTTGAGGAGAGTTCCAGTGAGCTTTTTAGATTGGACAGTTCGTTCAAAAATGGAACCCCGCTTGAAACTATAGATGAGTTTGACGATTTTATCATAGAGCTTGAACTGACCCCAAACAGAGCAGACGCTCTGAGTGTTTTAGGTATTGCAAGGGATGTGAAGGCTCTATCTGGCAGGAGTATTACACTCCCTGAAATAAAATTCTCCACTTTAGATAAAAAAATATCCGACACGATAGATGTTGACATCCTTGATTACGAAAACTGCCCACGGTATACACTCGCAGTTAGCGAAGTAGAGGTCAAACCTGCTCCATTTTTTATCAGAATGAGGTTGATAAAGAGCGGAATCAGAGCGATAAACAACATAGTTGATATAACAAATTATGTGATGATGGCTCTGGGACAGCCCATGCACGCATTTGATTTAAAAAAGCTGAACGGAAATATTATTGTTAGAAAGGCAAAAAGTGGAGAAAAAATAACGGCACTTGATGGAAAAGAGTACATACTTGATGCTAGCATGCTTGTAATTGCCGATGAAAGATGTCCAGTAGCAATTGCTGGTGTTATGGGTGGCGAGTTCTCAAGTGTGGATGAAAATACAAAAACAATAGCACTGGAAAGTGCATTCTTTAACCCCGTCAGCGTAAGGCTAACGGCAAGGAAACTGAAGCTCCATACAGAGTCTTCACATAGATTTGAAAGGGGCGTTGACCCAAATCTCTGTCTGGAAGCGTCAAAGTTTGCGCTAACTCTTATTGAGAAATACGCTGATGGAAAGATATACAGTGGATTTATAGACAGGAAAAAACAGGAATTTAAAAGAAAAAGCTTGAGTGTGAGTTTTGGTGGAATAAATCGACTTTTGGGTAGTGATTACACATCTGGTGAAATAGTCGAAGTGTTAACCAACCTCAATATGGATATAGAAAAAGAAGGCTCAGATAGAGTAAAAATTTATGTTCCAACATACAGATTTGACATAGAAAACGAAGCCGATATTGCAGAAGAGGTGGCAAGAATAAAGGGGTACGATACCATTGAACCCACATATCCAACCGTTGAGGCAAGGTTCAAGGTGAAAGATGAAACGGAAAAGCTCTCCGATGAAATTGCCAGAACCCTTGCCGATTTGGGGCTTTTTGAAACTAAAAACTACTCTTTTGTCGATGATAGAAAACTAAAGTTGTTCGATAAAAATGTAGAACACTTTGTATATTTGAAAAATCCGCTTGTGGACACACAGAATGTAATGAGAACCAATCTTGCTGTAAGTCTTATGGAAGCTTTGTTGTTTAATCTATCAAAGGGAGCGAGGAGCATACCTATCTTTGAAATTGGAAGGGTTTTCTTCAAAGACGGTGATTTTGCAAAAGAGTTCGTAAAGGTAGGGATACTGCTTTATGGCATGAGGAGTTTTAACTGGCACGAGAAGGGAGAGTATTTCGACTTTTACGATTTAAAAGGTTTTACGCGGGCAATAGGCGGTATGGTTGGAATTGAGCCAGATTACACCATATCCGAAGAGGAATTTTTACACCCTACTCGGAGCGCCGATATTTTAATGAATGGTGATAAGGTTGGGTATTTGGGTGAGCTGCATCCAGACCTCTATAAAGAGTATGATATCAAGTTCGATAAGAAAAACAGGGTGTTAATAGGAGAAGTAAATTTAACCATTGCAAGCTCCATAAAGAAAATAGACATTCTTTATGAAAAGCTCCCGACTTTACCAACTGTTTGGAGAGACCTTGCTATAGTTGTTAGAAGAAGCGTTAAGTGGGCTGATATAGAGACAGAGATTAAAAGAGTAGATTATGTGTATAAGGTGGCTCTTTTCGATGTATATGACAAACTGGATGATAAGGATAAAGTAAGCTTAGCTTTCAGGGTTGTCCTTAAAAGAGACGACAAAACCTTCACAGAAGAGGAGATAGAAAGGGTTATAGGAGAGATTTATGGCAGATTGAAGGCAAAATTTAATGCAAAACTCAGGGGGGAATGATGAACTATAAAGACACTTTGCTCCTACCAAAAACCGATTTTCCCATGAAGGCAAACCTTGTAAAAAAAGAGCCTTTGATGTTAGAAGAGTGGGAGAAAAAGGATATATACCACAAAATACTCAAAAGTAGAGAGGATAGAGAGCTTTTCATACTGCACGATGGACCACCCTATGCAAATGGCCACATTCATATGGGTCATGTTTTGAATAAGGTTCTAAAAGATATTGTTATAAAATCAAAAACGATGATGGGGTATAAATGCCCCTATGTTCCTGGGTGGGATTGTCATGGTCTCCCCATAGAGCACAACATAGAGAAGGAGATAGGTAAGAAGAAGAAAGAGCAGATTCCTAAGTCTCAGTTCAGACAGATGTGCAGGGAATACGCAAAAAAGTATATAGAGATACAAAAGGGAGAGTTTAAAAGGCTCGGCGTTTTTGGTGAGTGGGAGAACCCCTACCTGACAATGGACTTCAAATATGAAGCTGAAACACTAAGAGAGCTTGGTAAGTTTGTTGAGAAAGGTCTTGTTTACAAGCAGAAAAAGCCTGTTTATTGGTGTTCTTCGTGTAAGACAGCTCTGGCTCTGGCTGAAGTTGAATATCAGGACGATGAAAGTGAATCAATATATGTCAGGTTTGATTTTATAGATGAGCTTGGTCTTGAGGATAGACAGTTCTTAGGCAAGGCTGTCTCTGCAATAATATGGACAACTACACCTTGGACACTCCCAGCTAACCTTGCAGTTTGCGTAAATCCAGAGTTTGACTATGCCTTTGTGCAGGTAGAACCAAGACACATATACCTTATTGCAGAGAAGCTTGTGGACTCTCTGATGGAAAAGTTCGGCATAGAAGACTACAAAATCATCAAAGTTGTAAAGGGCAAAGAGTTAGAGGGTAAGATTCTTGCACATCCATTCTATGATAGAGAGTCGAGGATTATTTTGGGTGATCATGTTACGCTCGACGCAGGAACAGGGCTTGTCCATACAGCGCCGGGGCACGGTGAAGAGGACTACATAGTAGCCAAGAAATACCATATTCCCATCTACTCTCCCGTTGACGATGATGGTAGATTCCTGCCTGATGTTGAATTTTTTGCAGGAATGCATGTGTTTGAGGCAAACCCTAAAGTAATAGAACTTCTCAAACAGAAAGATATGCTTGTAAAGGAAGAAAAGATTGTACACTCATACCCGCACTGCTGGAGGTGTAAAAGCCCAATAATCTTTCGGTCAACAGAGCAGTGGTTTATCTCCGTTGACAAGGACAACCTGAGGCAGAAAGCACTGAAAGCCATAGATGAGACCCAATGGATACCATCTTGGGGAAGAAACAGAATCTACTCCATGATGGAGACAAGGCCTGACTGGTGCATATCGAGGCAGAGAGCGTGGGGAGTTCCTATCGCTCTGTTTAAATGTAAGAAATGCGGTAGAGTTCAGTTTGAAAAAGATTTAATAGAAAGAGTCGCAGAAAAGATGGAGAAAGAAGGCGCTGATACCTGGTTTGAACACGAACCTGAGTATTTTCTACCTGAAGGGTACTCATGCCAGTGCGGTAGCAATGAGTTTGAAAAAGAGATGGATATCTTGGATGTGTGGTTCGATTCTGGAGTTTCCCATGCAATAGTGCTTACGAACTGGGAGGGCCTAAGGTGGCCTGCTGATATGTATTTAGAAGGTAGCGATCAGCACAGGGGATGGTTCCACTCATCACTGCTTGAATCCATAGGTACAAGGGGAAGGGCACCGTACAACTCTGTTCTTACACACGGCTTTGTAGTGGATTCAAAGGGAAGAAAGATGAGCAAGTCTCTTGGTAATGTAATAAAGCCTGACAAAATGATAAACAAATATGGAGCAGAACTGTTGAGACTCTGGGCGTCTGCAACCGATTATAAAGAGGATGTAAGACTATCCGATGAAATAATGAAGAGGCTTGTGGATAACTACAGAAAAATCAGAAACACAATAAGGTTTTTGCTTGGTAATTTGCACGACTTCAAGCAATCTGATGCTGTTCCATACGAAGAGATGGAAGAGATAGACAGATGGGTTTTAGCCGAAACGGAGCTTTTGAAAGAGAAACTATTGAAAGCTTACGAAAACTACGATTATCATGTCATATACAGGAATATGACAAACTATTGCATCCTTGTTTTGTCTTCATTCTATCTTGATATTTTAAAGGATAGACTGTACTGTGAAAAGCAAAACTCAAAAAAGAGACGCTCAGCTCAAACTGCTATGAATGAGATATTGAAGGTTATAGTCTATTACATGGCACCCATACTCTCATTCACATCGGAGGAGGCTTATTCTTATATGGATGGAGAGAGGGAGAGTGTGCACATGGAGGAGTTTGTTCCGCTGAACAACGCCTACAAATCCCCTGCTTTGATAAAAAAATGGAGCGAGCTAAGAAAACTGAAATCTGTTACAGACAAGGCTTTAGAGCTTGCACGCTCCGAGAAGACAATTGGAAACTCTCTGGAAGCATGCGTCTATGTTGATATAAAGAGTGATGAAATGAAAAGGGTTGTCGAAGGGTTTGAGAAAAGCGAGCTTGCGGATATATGTATAGTTTCCCAGTTTGAATTTGGTAAACTTGACGAAGCGTTAAGCAGGTATTATGATGGAGATGCGGGTGTTGAAGTTTTTGTAATAAAGGCAAGGGGTGAAAAGTGTGATAGATGCTGGAAGTATTCAGAGAGTGTGGGTAAAAACGAAAAAGGGGAGAATGTCTGCCATAGATGTTATTCTGTAGTGTACGGGGAGTAAGAGATGGAACTTACTCTTGAAGAGGGTAGATATTTAGTAAAACTTGCGAGAGAATCCATAGAGTACTATTTTAAGCACAAAAAACTGATGCCTAAGCCAGCTAACTACCCCAAAGTATTCGATGAGAAAAGGGGCGTTTTCGTAACGCTAAACAACTATCCATCAAAGACATTAAGGGGATGTATAGGCTATCCAATAGGGTACGAACCTTTGATTGATGGTGTAATATCATCTGCCGTATCTGCAGCTTTTGGAGACCCGAGATTTCAGCCCTTGAGTACATTTGAACTAGATAAAGTTATTGTTGAGGTGACTGTTCTTTCACCGATGATAAGACTTGATCCATCAAAAAGCTATGTGGAGCAGATCAAAGTTGGAAGAGACGGACTCTATGTTGTTTGTGGTGCATACAGCGGCTTGCTACTGCCACAGGTTCCAGTAG
>WFQQ01000170.1 GCA_015486965.1 Desulfurellaceae bacterium | reverse complement strand
TTTACAGAGGCGTAGTATTCATCGGCTTCCTTTTTTTTCTTTTTTACATACTCATCTGTCTCTTTTTTCTCCTTTGCAAGCAGTTTCCTTTCCCGTTCTATCTCCTTTTTCTCCCTGTTAAGCTGAGCTATCTTTTTGTTCAATAGGGATTCAAGGTTTCTCAGCTCATTTATCTTCTCTACTATGGTGCTTAAGCTCTCACTATTTTTCGTTTGAGCGTAAAGGGGAGTGCTAAAGCTAACTACTGTGAGCAGAACGAGAAGCAACCTTGGTAGATGTAATTTCATCAAGCAACCTCACCTGTGACCTTCTTTCTTCTAACCTATACTCTTCAAACTGCTTTTCTTTGAGTTTCTCATACTTCCTTTTTTCTTTCAGAAGCTCTTTTGCCTCCTCTATAAGCCTATTCCTTTTGGTATTTAAATCTTCAATAGCCCTTTCAAGTTCCCTTATTCTAAAGTCGGTTTTTTCAAGAAGTTCACTCAAAAATAGTACCATATTTCTGTCAGGCTTGTCAGATGTTAAAATGCTATAGATTTTATCCCTTCTGTTTCTGTTCTCTCTCTCCAGCAAGTTTCTCTCATCTCTTAGACTCTCAATCTTCCTCGTTATGGAAGCTATCTTCATTTTTTTGTCTTCAAGCAGCTTTGACTTTATGCTCAACAACCTGTCAAATTTAAATACAAACATCAGCCAAAAATAGACTCCATGAGACTTAATGTTTCATCAAATGAAAAAAATTCATCCACCCCTTGCGACAGAAACTCCTCAACCTTTCCAATATAGCGTATTGCTTCATCTATATCCTTGTTAGAACCTTTAACATAAGCACCTATATTAATCAAATCTTCAGCCTCAGAATAAACCGATAACACCTTTCTTATTCTCATAGCAAGCTCTTTATGCCTTTCGCCAGCAACAGAGTTCATCAGCCTTGACACACTCTTCAAAATATCTACAGCGGGATACCTGCCCCTCTCTGCTATCTTTCTTGACAGAACAATATGCCCATCGAGTATGGAACGGGATGCATCGGCTATAGGTTCCATAAAATCATCACCATCCACCAAAACTGTATATACAGCCGTAATGGAGCCCTTGCTAAAACTACCAGCCCTCTCCATTAACCTCGGCAACAGGCTAAAAACACTCGGCGTGTAGCCTTTACTTGTGGGGGGTTCACCCACGGCAAGCCCTATTTCTCGCTGAGCCATGGCAAACCGTGTAACGGAGTCCATCATAAACATTACATCCAACCCCTGATCTTTAAAGTAGTCTGCAATAGATGCAGCAACAAACGCACCCTCCCTTCTCAATAGAGGTGCCTCATCACTTGTCGCAACAACAACCACGCTCCTTTTTAAACCCTCCTCTTTTAAATCCCTCTCTATAAATTCCCTAACCTCTCTACCGCGTTCTCCAATTAAAGCTATTACATTAACATCTGCAGAACTGTTTCTTGCAATCATCCCCATTAAAGTGCTTTTTCCAACACCACTCCCTGCAAATATGCCTATCCTCTGTCCCTTACCAAGGGTCAAAAGACCATCAATGGCTTTAATGCCAACATAGAGAGGTCTATCAATGATTTTCCTTTCAAGGGGTGAAACTGGGGAGGGGTATACAGGGTAAAAATCCTCAATGGGTATAGAACCTTTACCATCTATAGGCTTGCCCAGAGCATTTATAACCCTTCCAAGTAATTTCTTACCAACCGGCACCTCAAGTCCCTTGCCCTCTGAACGAACAAAACTTTGAGATTTTACACCATCTAAAACACCGAGGGGCATTAAAACTACACCGTCTTCATCAAAACCAACAACCTCTGACTCTACCCAACCTTTATCTGTTTGAATCTTGCACACATCACCTATCTTTACATTCTTTGGACCACTCGACTTTATTGTAATACCTGCCACCTTCTTGATTCTTCCGTATTTTACTACAAGCTCCCTATTCAAAGCCTCTCTAAGCTTTAATATCTTACTCATTTACAAGTGTTCCCTTTATCTGCTCCAGTTTTGTATCGACGCTCGCATCTATTATGTTGCCATTATCCTCTTCTATTATCAAAGAACCCTTTTTCAGGTTTTTATCCTCCACTATCTCTACAGTCTTACTCTCAGATATGACACTTTTATCCAGCTTCGATACATCTTCCGGGTTCATCCTTATTTTGATTTTCTTGGAATCAACAAGACCTAAGGCATCTTTAACCATGCTTCTTACAGCCTCTCTGTTCGTCTTCAACTCATTGGATATAACCTTCTTTGCTATATCAAGCACCATATCGGTAGCAACGCTCTCAAGTTCCTCATATTTTTTAGATATCTCACTTGCTGTAACAGCGAGTTTCTCTATAGCCTGCTGCATCTTAAGCGTATACTCCTCGATAATCTTATCGAAAACCCCTTTAGCGTCTTTTAATCCCTTCTCATAACCCTCTCTATATCCAAGCTCAAAGCCCTCTTTCTTTGCCTGTTCCTTTATGAGCCTTGCCTCTTCCAGAGCCTGCTTTTTGGTCGTTTCAATAATTTCCTGAAGCTCTCTTTTTATGGCTTCTTTGTCTATGACAAAGCTATCTTCTACTCTTTTTTCACTACTCTCCGAACTATTTTGACTGTTTTTTTTGGCATCTGAACCATCAGAGCTTTCTTTTACGCCGTCCCTCTCTTCATTTTCTTCTTTTAGATTTTCTTCATCTATTAATTCCTCAAAAACAAACTCCTCAACTTCAAATGGCATTAGACAACAACCTCTTCTCCGCCGCCGCCGATAGAGATAACGCCCTCTTCATCAAGCTTCCTAACAATATCAACAATAACCTTCTGAGCCCTCTCAACATCCTTAACCTTAACAGCACCAAGAAACTCAAGCTCCTCTTTAAGTGTTTCGGCAGCACGGGACGACATATTTTTAAAGAACTTCTCTTTAAGCTCATCAGAGGCACCCTTAAGTGCAAGTATGAGGTCTTTCTTATCAACATGTTTGAGAAGCTCTTGGATATCTTGGTCACTGAGCTTAATAATATCCTCAAATACGAACATCATATCCCTTATCTGGCTCGCAAGGTCTGGGTTGTGTTCTGCAATGGCGTCTATCAGAGCCTTTGACTCCACCCTTCCCATCCTGTTAATGATCTCTGACACCTTCCTGATTCCACCAAGCTCAATATTGGTTCCACTAACATTTTCAAGCTTGGATTCAAGCACTTCAGAAACATGTTTTATCACGGCAGGTGAAACATTTTCAAGTGATGCCATTCTCAATGTAACATCAGCCTGCAACTCCTTTGGCAACAAACTCAATACCTCAGCTGCAGTGGACTGGTCAAGGTGAGCAAGGATTATTGCTATGGTTTGCGGATGTTCATTCTGGATAAACTTCACAAGCTGCTTTGGGTCAATATTCTCAAGATAGTCAAATCCATAGCTTGACTCCATCATTTTAACAAGCTTATCAATTATTTTTTGAGCCTCTTCAGGTCCAAGTGTTTTTACCAAAATTTCTTTCGCATACTCAAGGCCACCAACACTCATAAACTCCTTCGCCTTAAGCATCTTATAAAACTCATCTACCACCTGCCTTATTATCTTAGGGTCTATGGTCTTCATAAAAGCTATCTCTTTGGAGATAGCTTCTATATCCTGCTTTGGAAGGTATGACAATACCCTTGCCGACAAATCATCTCCAAGCACAATTGTCAAAATAGCAGCCTTCTGATGAGGTGTTAAATCTTCAGAACTTTTAATATCAGATGCAGCTTTAGCTACCATAGATCACCCCTTCTGTTTGGCTAAAAGCATACTCTTTATCAAATTTGCAACCTCTTCAGGGTTTTGCTGGGCAGCTTCCCTGATTTTATCCTCCATCATTGCACTTCTAATCTTCTCCTCATCAACCTCTTCTTCCTCCTCAAGCTTGGATGCAATCTCTTCCTCTATCTCTTTGATTGTCCTCCCCTTGACCTTCTCCTCTTCAAGCCCCTCTTCAACCGTCTCTTTAGCCTCCTCTTTTGCCCTTTCCTCTTCACTCTTACCAATAGACACACCCATTACATTCTTTATAAACTTTCTCAAAAAGAGGAAGTAGAACAGAGCAAGGAGCAGTGCTATCAGTGCATACTTATAATAACTTGCAATGCTAACAACCATATTCCCACCATTCAAGATTCCACCCCCAGATTTAAAACCCTTGCCCAAAGATGCAAACCTCATACATGTCACCGTAACCTTATCGCCACGCTGCTTTGAATAACCAATGGCACTCATAACAGCCTGTTGGATATCGTTTATTGTTGTCGCGGGAAGGGGCTCAAATTTGTAACTCACAACCTTTCCCTTTTTATTTTTAACAGGCTTGTATATACCGTCTGTTATAACAGCCACAGAAATTCTCTTAATTTTTATATAAGGCTCTACGGTCTCTGTCTCTGTCTTTCCAACATCGTAGTTGGTTATAGTTTTGGACTTGGACGATTTACTAACAGCACCGCTCTGATTATCACCCTTTGCACCAACATTTGAGATAACCCCTGGAACACCTTTTGGTGCAGGTGCAGTCGATGTGGATTCCTCCTCCTCTTCACTAACAACAACGCTATTCGGATCGTAAACAACAGACCTCTTTTTAACCTTGCTCAAATCCAAGTCCACATTAACACTAACAACAAACTTATCCTTGCCCAAAATAGGCTGGAGCATACTCTTAATTCTCTGCTTATATTGCTGTTCAAGGAGTTGCTTGTATTTAATCTCATTGGCAGTTAATAGCTGGGAGTTTGGCTGATTTATGGATAAAAGATTACCTCCAGAATCCACAATGGTTACATCTTTATAGGAAAGCCCTGGTACAGCCGCAGCAACAAGTTTTTGAATGGCAAGAATCTGCTCTCTCGATAACGGTCTGTAAAGGTCGAGCACGATACTTGCAGTGGGTGGTTGCTGTCTCTCAGTAAAAATGGTTGGCTTTGGAATGGCAATGTTAACTTTTGCCGACTTCACCTCATTTAAGCTTTCTATGGTTCTCGTGAGCTCTCCCTCTAATGCCCGTATATAGTTAATATTCTCCACAAAAGGCGTGGTTCCAAAGTTCTGTTTATCAAAGATTTCAAAGCCAACCACACCATGTTTTGGCAAACCGGCAGCTACAAGGTCTAACCTCAAGCTATAGACCTCATCCCTCGGAACCTCTATAACACTTCCCCCATTTTCTATCTTATACTTTATTCCATGCTGATTGAGGTAGGTCACTATATCTGCGGCATCTTTTGGATTTAGGTTTGTAAAGAGCGGGGCGTATGTAACCTTATTAGATTCAATCAGAATAAACAATATTCCAGCAAATAGCACTCCGATTGAGCTAAACAATATAATCTTCTGCTGCTTGGACATGCTATTGTAGAATTTCTTTAACTGTTCAATAAAAAGCTTAAAATTCATACAAACAAAATATAATAAATTTGATTATTTTGGCAAGAAATAAATTGAAGTTAAAATTAAACCTGCATTCTCATAACTTCTTTGTATGCTTCTATGGCTTTGTTGCGTATCTCGGTTAGAAGTTTCAGGGAGACATCTGCCTTTTCAATCGCCATAACGGCATCTTGAATATTCTCCATCTTTCCTGCCGCTATAGCCTTTATAGACTCATCTGCACGGTTCTGGAGTTTGTTAACCTCATCAAGGGATTTTTTTAAAAGCTCATCAAATGAATCCCCTACACTGCCCTTCTTATTATCCTGATTAATACCTTTATCATCTATCGGCTTTAAGATTACATCTTTAATATCCATAACAATTCAATAATAAATCAATTATCATAAATTTTCAAGTCCTCAACACGCCCAAAGCAGCTTGAATCATCTGTTTTGCTGAGTCAACAACAGAGGCGTTTGCCTGATATGTTCGCATAGCATCTATTAAGTTTGTCATCTCAACAACAGGGTTGATATTGGGATAAGCAACATAGCCATTCTTATCTGCCAAAGGATTACTGGGGTCATACACAAGCTTGGGTGGCGTATCATCCCTGACCACATCGGCAACCCTGACCTCTTTCAGGATGTCTGAAAACCTACCATATCCTACAGCCTCAAGAACCACATCCCTCCTTTTGTAAGGTCCGCCCTCTTTTGTTTTCACACTATCAGCATTAGCTATATTCGCCGAGATGATGTTGAGGCGTAGCCTTTGAGCATCCATACCAGAAGCTGCTATGTTCATACTATCAAAAATACTCATACTGCTCCCCCTTATAGATTCTTGCTTGCAGCTATAAGGTCTTTGTACTGGTTAAACTTATACCTCTCAAAGGTTGTCAGAGAATTTATCAAAAGTGTGTTCTTTGCAAGCAGCATCAACTCTCTGTCCAGTTTTACATTGTTCAAATCGTTCTTGATGAGATAGTCGCTTTTATCACTTTTTATCAGATAACCAAAGCTCTCATTATTTTCAATATGCCTTGGATCACTCTTCTTTAGCTTCAACTCCCTGTTTTCAAGTTCAAGAACATCTTTAAAAGGTATGTGTTTTGCCCTGTAGTGTGGAGTGTCAGCGTTTGCTATATTACTCGCTATGACATCCTGTCTCAGAACAGAAATATCTAACGCCCTCTTCAAATACCCAAATACAGGATCGTTTAAAAATGCCATACCAGACCTCCAGATGAATTTTTAGCAAAAACAGTTCCTTTCAACCGATTGACTGGCAACTCCCTTTATGGTAAAACTTGACACCATGAATAACTCAATCGAAGTACTGGAACTCTTCAACAAAATCATTAAGGGAGAGTTCAACGAAAATTGGGGGCTTTTCCTTGAAAATTTAGAGAAAACATCCAGGTTAGACGGAGCTTTACTTCTTTTTTCAAAAGATGGCGAAATAAAAATCAAATACATCTCGCCAAAGCTGAAAAACCTGCTCGAAGATAATGATATTTCAGAGTTTTATTTTGAGTTAAAAAGAGAACACAAAGAAAAACTGCTTGAAAACAGCTATCTTGTTTTGGAAAACTTAGAAAAATACAAAAAGGTACCAAAGCGGCTGATTGAGACGGGGTTAAAGAAAACCTTGCTTTTTCCCATAAAATCAAGAAACTCCACATACGGCTCTTTGGTACTCTTTCTGTTTGAAAGCAGGAAGTTTGGTATTAAAGAGGTTAAACTTCTAAAACTAATGGTGGACTCAATAGCAAGCGAACTTGACAAACAGAGCTATATAAAGCAACTTGAGATAGAAAAAGGAAAAAGCGAAAAGCACATAGAGTTGCTAAAATTTTTAGACCAGAAATTCAGTCAAAATGTTTCCAAAGAAACAGTGGTTGAATCACTAAAGAAGATAAAAAGCCTTCTCTCCCTTGAGAGGATGTGCTTTCTCTTTGCCCCAGAAAACCTGTATCTTGAGTTGAACGAAGATAGTCTTTTCGGCTCAATTAATTTAAGCAAAAACAAACCCATATACGATATATGGAGAACAAACACAACGGTGATTACAGAAATCTGCACTCCCGATAGAAAATACAAACATGTGATATTTATTCCCATAGTCTATCGAAACAATACTATAGCCGTATTTGCCCTTGCATTTCACGATGAGCCACCAAACTCATTGAGAATAGAGCTTGAAAATATAAAAACTGCACTGACGCACTTTATAACAATGCTCCACACCTACAGAAACATAAAAATAGTGGCAAGTGAGCTTTCGGAAACGGAAGAGGGTCTCATTCAAGCTTTTGTTTCAACAACAGAGGCTAAAGACATATACACAAAAGGGCATTCGGAGCATGTAGCCCACTACTCAAAAATCATAGCAAAAAGGCTAAACTTAGATAGAGAACAGCAGGAGATGATTTATAACGCTGGGCTTCTGCACGACATAGGAAAGATAGGAATC
The DNA here is from genome assembly GCA_015486965.1 of Desulfurellaceae bacterium. Taxonomy (GTDB): domain Bacteria; phylum Campylobacterota_A; class Desulfurellia; order Desulfurellales; family Hippeaceae; genus Hippea. The sequence continues at coordinate 15,129 of WFQQ01000170.1, read as the reverse complement.
CCTGATATGATTTTGCTAAAACCCGGAAAGTTAACTCCTTTTGAATATGAAATAATGAAATACCATCCATTGATATCATACGAAATTGTGAAAAACATACCCAAGTTCAGAGGCATAGCCCAGTGCATAAGGCATCACCACGAAAAGGTAGATGGAAGTGGATACCCAGATGGGTTAAAGGAAGAAAAAATCGAGTTGGGCGCAAAAATTCTGGCAATTGCAGATATATTTGATGCCTTAACAACAGATAGACCCTACAGAAAAGCATTGAAACCAGAGGAAGCCATAAAAATATTAAAGAAAGAAAAGGTAGACCAGGAGATTTTAAAAAAAGCGGAAAAAGAGCTTGTTAACAGTTTCATAAAAGAGCTTCCACCGTCAACATTCATACCGGAGCAGATAGAAAAACTAAGGAAGGAGATTATAGATTTAGATTTTGCAACTGGACTAAAAAGAAGACAGTTTATAGTCAGAGCAATGGACAGAAACATAGAAAAATCAACACCGTTTACTCTGTTTTTAGTTGACATAAAGAATACAGCTTACATAAATTTTAAGTATGGAAGAGATGTGGCCGAAAGAATAATCCTTTTTGTCTCAGAAGAGCTCAAAAGAATCCTAAAAGAAGAACCAATCGCAAGGGTGGGAACGGATGAATTTATGTTCATATATAAAAACAGAGATGCAGAAACCTTCAAAGACAGAATTCAAAAGGAGTTGAAGCAAGGGATTTTAGAGAGAGTCAAGAACAAAAACTGTGTAATAGACAATAGAGAGGCTAAAAAAACCATAGGATGTTATATAACCCTTGCACACTACCCTGAAGATGGTAAAACATCGGAAGAGTTGCTATACAGATGCTATCTGAAAAAGAAGATGGAGTCTTACATATACTATGCTGAGATACACAGTTAGAAAATTAATTGAATTGATACCAACATTCATAGGCATAACATTTGTCATATTTTTAATAATCCACCTTGCTCCGGGAAATCCAATAAATTCAACAGGCGGTTTTAATCCAAATGTATCATACGAATCTTTAAAAAACATGGAGAAGATATACCATCTAAACGAACCCATTTACATACAGTACTTAGACTGGCTCAAAAACTTTTCCAAGCTTAATTTAGGCTTCAGCCTCGTAGATGGTACAAGTGTGGCAAAAAAGATAGCCGATAGACTTCCAATTACTTTGCTCATCAACATAATAACGCTTATACTTTCACTTGCCATATCGATTCCCATAGGTGTTATTTCTGCCACAAAAAAAGACTCGTTTATTGATAAGTTCTTTACATTTTTTGTGTTCAGCGGATATGCAATGCCTTCATTCTGGCTCGCCCTGTTGTTAATTCTTTTGTTCAGTGTAAAGCTCCACATCTTGCCAATCTCGGGGCTCCACTCCTTCAATGTAAGACCTGGAACTGTTTATTACTACTGGGATATGGCCAAACATCTTGCAATACCAATTTTCATAGGGGTCTTTGGCTCATTGGCGGGTTTTGCCCGCTATGTCAGGAGTGGAATGATAGATGTTTTAGATAAAGACTTTATAAAGCTCATGTATTTAAGAAAAATAGACAAAAAAACCATACTCTACAAACATGCCTTAAAAAATGCACTGTTGCCCCTTATAACAATAATGGGGCTTTCTATACCGTCCCTAATAGGTGGAAGTGTTATCATAGAATCGATATTTGCCATCCCGGGTATGGGGCAGCTGTTTTACTACTCAGCAATGGCGAGAGACTATCCCACTGTTATGGGTATTCTTGCCATAAGCAGTCTTCTGACTCTGTTAGGAAACCTGCTTGCAGATATCACTTATGCAATTGTTGACCCAAGGATAAGATACTGATGTACACTCCGATCTACCTGAAAACATACGAAGAGGGCAAATTGGATGAAAAAATAGAAAAGGCATACACATACTTAAAAAGATGCACCATCTGCCCAAGACTGTGTAAAGTGGATAGAACCAAAAATAAAAAAGGAATCTGCAATACAGAAATGCTGCCAATCATAGCAGACTACTTCCCTCACTTCGGTGAAGAGGATGTTCTTGTAGGAAAAAAGGGCTCAGGAACAATATTTATATCGTGCTGCAACCTCTTGTGCATCTACTGTCAGAACTCATCAACAAGCCATCTGTGCGAGGGAAATGTAGAAACCGTAGAAAATTTTGCAAAGATGATGATTGAACTCCAAAGTATGGGCTGCCACAATATCAATATAGTAACACCGACACATATAGTTCCACAATTTCTAAAGGCTCTTAAAATTGCCATAAATATGGGATTGAACATTCCTATTGTTTACAACACGAGTGGATATGAACTCCCTAAAACACTTAAACTTTTAGACGGTGTGGTTGACATATATATGCCCGATTTTAAATATTGGCGTCCCGAGGTAGCAGAGGCTTACTCTTCAGCCAGAGACTACCCAGAAATCACAAGGAAAGCCATAAAAATCATGCATAAGCAGGTTGGAGAGCTGTTAGTAGAAAATGGTATTGCAAAAAGGGGACTTTTAATAAGGCATCTCGTACTTCCAAATGGCCTTGCAGGAACAAAAGAAATTGTAAATTTCATAGCGAACGAAATTTCCAAGAACACCTATGTAAACATCATGGCTCAATATAGGCCACTTGGCCTCGCCTATAGGTTTGAGGAGATAGCAAGACCCATAACTGAAGATGAGTATTTAGAGGCTCTGCTATATGCAATAGATGCTGGTTTGAGAAGGCTTGATAGCTTTTGTGTTGAGTTCTTGCGAAGGAAAGGCATTAAGATTTGAACAGGAAAATATTAAACATAGATGAGATAGACTTTTCTCCATCTTTTGAAAAACTCTTAAAACAGAATGCAATTCCTCCAAAATTTAAACAATGTACTTTTGATAACTACTATCCAAATAAAAGATACAAATCCCAGAAAATCGTAAAAGAGCAACTTATGGAATTTATTAAAAGGCTTGAACAATTCAGGATTAAAAAATCGAGACCAAGATTCTTCAGGGGATTTTACAAATCCCCAAAGCCCAAAAATATTTATCTTGATGGAATTTACGGTGTTGGAAAAACGCACCTGCTCGCTTCCTTAGCCAACAGATATTCTGGTAAATCCCTGTTTCTCTCTTTTTCAGAGCTCACATACATAATTGCCTTTTATAAACTGAAAAGTGTAGCCGAAAAAATAACAGAAAAATTTGATTTAATTCTCATAGATGAATTTGAATTGGACGACCCAGGGGATGCTATGATGGGAATAAACTTTATAAGGGAAGTGGACAAAACAGATAGTGTTATAGTCACAACATCCAACACACTGCCCACCCAGTTGGGGGCAAGAAAGTTGGATATACTACTGTTTAAAGATAGGATAGGCTCGCTCATTAAAAGCTTCGAAACATACATAATTGATGGGGAAGATTACAGGATGAGTATAAAGAAAACAGAGTTCGACTCACTTTATGAAGATATAGAAACCGCATTCAAGTCATACAAAACCAAAGAAAAAGCGAAACTTATAGTAGATTTTGAAGACCTTTTAGCAAAACTAAGAGAGGTTCACCCCTTCAGGTATAATCAATTATCATACAGCTTGGATGCACTGTTTATAAAAAACATAAGACCGTTTTCAGAAGACGAAATATCTGACGCACTAAGGTTTTCACACCTTATAGACACTCTATACTACGGAGATGTAGATATATTTATCAGTGGATACTACAACCTATCAAATCTCTTCCACCCAGAGCTAAAGGATGGAAAGTTCAGAACAAAAATAGGCAGATGCCTCTCAAGACTCTCAGAAAAATGCACTCTTATAATACACAGTTAAGGATATCTTCGGGTTTATCTATAACAAAGTCTACCGTGTATTTATTTAAAATCTCTCTGCCCCTGAAACCGTATGACACCCAAGCAACCTTCACACCTGCCGCTTTTGCTGCCTCAATATCGTTCTCTGAGTCCCCGACCATCAAAGATTCTTCTTTTTTAGCCCCATACTTTTCCAAAACAAAAAGCAGAGGCTCTGGACTTGGTTTTTTAAATGGAAAGGTGTCTCCACCGATAACTCGATCAAAATAGTGTATAATCCCAAGACCTTCAAGTATTTTAACGGTAAAAATTTCACTCTTGTTGCTGACCACAAACATTTTTATACCCATGTTTTTCAGGGTGTTTAAAACATACTCCATACCTTTATAAAGCTTTGTATGGTCAAGCAGATGCTCATGGTAGTGAGAGAGAAAGTAGTCAAAAACCTGTGTAAACTTATCTGAAGCACCCACAAATTCAAGTGAGTCTTCTATTAATTTCCTTACGCCACCGCCAACAAAACTGTATATCTTCTCGTTTGGCAGCCTTCTCAATCCAAAATACTCAAACGCCTCGTTTAAAGCGTTGGCAAGATCTAATTTGGAATCTACAAGGGTACCGTCGAGGTCAAAGAGAATGTACTTCATCAGAAAAAGAGGGCTTAAAGCCCTCCTAAACCCTTTTAAATACTACAACTGCATTAGTACCGCCAAATCCAAATGAGTTGGACATGGCTACATTAACCTGTTTATCTATAGCCTCGTTTGGTGTGTAGAAGAGGTCACACTCCTCATCTGGATTGTCAAGGTTCACTGTTGGTGGAATTATACCCTCTTTAATCGCAAGCACACTAAAAACAGCTTCAACACCACCTGCAGCACCCAATAGATGGCCTGTGACAGACTTGGTAGAGCTGATTGTTAACTTGTAGGCATACTCTCCAAAAACCTTCTTTATAGCCTTTGTTTCAATGATGTCGTTGTACTGGGTGGATGTGCCGTGGGCGTTTAGGTAACTTACATCTTCAGGGTTAAGTTTCGCATCTTTCAAAGCCATCTTCATTGCGTATGTGGCGCCCTCTCCTTCTGGATCAGGAGCCGTGTAGTGATAGGCATCACCACTCATCCCAAAACCTGCAAACTCAGCTAAAATCTCCGCTCCCCTCGCCTTTGCATGCTCATACTCCTCCAAAATCAAAACACCTGCACCTTCACCAATAATAAATCCATCCCTATCTCTATCAAATGGTCGAGAGGCCTTTTCTGGCTCATCATTCCGTGTAGAGAGCGCCTTCATATTGGCGAATCCGCTAACAGCAAGGGGCGTTATGGTGGACTCAGTCCCACCGCATATCATAACATCGGCATCGCCGTAAGCTATGCAGCGTGCCGCCAACCCAACTGAGTGCGTCCCCGTTGCACAAGCTGTGACATCGCTGAAATTTGGTCCCTTTGCATTAAACCTCATAGAAACATTGCCTGCCGCCATATTTATAACAGCAACAGGAATAAAGAACGGAGAAACACCCTTCTGACCACGCTTTATCAGTGCCTCATTGTACTTCTCAATGGTTGCCAGACCACCAATACCACTGCCTATGCTAACCCCAACCCTAAATGGGTCTTCTCTGTTAAGCTCAAGGCCAGAGTTCTTTATAGCCTCTTCTGAGGCAGCTATAGCATACAGCGAAAACAGGTCTATCTTTTTTAAATCTTTCTTTGGAACATAGTCGAGAGGATTAAACCCCTTTACCTCTCCTGCAATCCTGACAGAAAAATTTGAAGCATCAAACCGTGTGATTTTTCCTATACCGCTCACACCCTTGCAAGCGTTATCAAAACTTTCTTTAGCAGTCAATCCAACGGGGCTTACAGCACCTACCCCTGTAACTACAACCCTACGCATAGTTTTTTATTTTACTGGTTTAGGTGGGATTCAACATAATCTATTGCATCCTGAACAGTCTGAATCTTGCTCGCATCTGAGTCAGGAATATCGATCCCAAATTTCTCTTCCATAGCCATAACAAGCTCCACTGTGTCAAGAGAGTCGGCACCAAGGTCTTCAATAAACTTAGCCTCAGGTTTTACCTCCTCTTCATCAACACCCAACTGTTCCACAATAATCTTTTTTACCTCTTCAGCTACATTCATCTTCTAAAACCCCCTCTTTGTTATTTTAAATATACAAACCGCCACTGACATTTATGACCTCTCCTGTAATATACGAAGCCTCTTCACTCAACAAAAACTCCACCACATTAGCAACATCTTCAGGTGTTCCAAGCCTTTTTATTACGAGATTTCCCATTAATGCTTTTTTCTGCAGAACATTCAGCTTCTCTGTCATCTCCGTCTCTATATACCCTGGAGCCACTGCATTGACCCTTATATTCCTCGAGCCCAGCTCTCTTGCGAGGGATTTCGTCAAACCTATAAGACCCGCCTTGCTTGCCGAATAGTTAGACTGCCCAGCATTACCCATTAAAGCCACAACACTTGAAATATTGACAATAACACCAAATTTATTTTTTACCATATACTTACCGACATGACGGGAACAGTTTAAAGCCCCTTTCAGGTTTATATCAATAACGGTATCTATCTCATCCTTGCTCATTCTGAGAATCAGGTTATCCTTCGTTATGCCTGCATTGTTCACAAGGTAGTCTATCCTCTTGTGTTTTTTAATAACATCCTCAACTGCCGAACCAACCTCATCGAAGTTGGACACATCAAACTTTACAACATCGCAAATTCCGCCCTCTCTTCTTATATCCTGGGCAAGTTTCAAAGCCGCCTCTTCACTCCTTGAGTAGTTTATCAAAACAACAATGCCTCTCATCGCAAGTTTGTACGCTATTTGGGAGCCTATGCCTCTGCTTGCACCTGTAATCAGGGCTACCTCTCCTTTAAACTTCATACCTTATCCTTATAACTGTTGTAGGATTTCAAGTCAACCACATAGTTTATATCTGCCTTCCTGAAGTCCCTCTTCAACATCGAGGCAAGCACATTTTTTGGCCCCAGCTCCACAAAGTTATTACAACCAAGCTCCATAGCCTTCTTTATGTTATCCACCCACCTTACTGGCTCTGTTATCTGCTCTATTAGATACCCCTTTATGCTGTCTTTATCCGTTATCACATGGGACTTTGTGTTCTCTATAACCGCTTTTTCAGGTTTTCTAAACTCAATTTTATCCAGAACAACTGCCATTTTTTCCTTAACAGGCTCCATCAATTTACAGTGAAAAGGGGCTGACACATTCAAAGGGATTACCTTCCCTAAGGATTCTCCTTTAGCCCACTCAGAAACAAGCTCCACTCCCTCCTTAAAACCAGAAATTATGACCTGGCTCTTTGAGTTGTAGTTTGCAATCTGACAATAGCCCTTTGGTTTCTCCGACGCTTTCATGCAAAGCTCTTCCACCCTGCTGTGCTTATCAGTGATAATGGCAGCCATAGCCCCAACACCCTCTGGCACAGCCTCCTGCATGAACTTACCCCTTTTGTGCACCGCATAAACAGCATCCTCAAAATCCAAAGCTCCAGAGGCAACCAACGCAGAATACTCACCCAAAGAGTGCCCTGCGGAAACATCGAATTCAAAATCTGTTTCACTTTTCAAAAGATTGTATATGGCTAAAGAGACAGTCAATATTGCTGGCTGTGCATTCTCGGTGAGAGTCAATCTATCCTGAGGTCCTTCAAACATCAAAGAGCTCAATTCAAAGCCCAATGATTTATCAGCTCTCTCAAATGTCCTCTTTACTATATCAAAAGCATCGTAAAGCTCCCTACCCATACCAACAAACTGGGAGCCCTGACCTGTAAACATTAAAAATCTCATCTTTAAGCCTCGAAAAATGTGTTAATTTCCTTTAACATAGCCTCTGCAGAGGAAATAATATCTTCAATAATCTCTTTGACTGGTTTGATGTCCCTAATTAATCCCGAGATCTGACCCGCCATTACACTACCATTAACAACATCACCCTCTCTTGCTGCAAGCCTCAGCCTGCCCTCACCAAACTTCTCAAGCTCTTCTTTGGTTGCCCCACTGCTCTCCATCTTCAAAAACTCTCGAGCAAGCTTATTCTTCAATATCCTAACAGGATGACCGGTTGCTCTACCGGTAATTACAGTGTCTCTATCTTTTGCCTTAACGATAGCCTCTTTATAAGCCAGAGAAATTGTACACTCATCCGAGACAACGAACCTTGTTCCCATCTGGACACCTTTTGCACCCAGAGCAAGGGCTGCCAAAAAGCCTCTACCATCTGCTATACCACCAGCAGCGATTACAGGTATTTTAACGGCATCCACCACCTGTGGAACTAAAGCCATGGTTGTAAGTTCACCAATATGCCCCCCTGATTCCATACCTTCCGCAATTACAGCATCAACGCCTGCACTCTCCATCCTTTTTGCCAGAGCAACAGATGCCACAACGGGAATTACCTTGGCACCAATACTTTTGAATTTCTCCATATACTTACCCGGACTGCCAGCTCCAGTGGTTATAACCTTAACTTCGTGCTTAACAACAACATCCACCACATCATCCACAAAAGGTGAAAGAAGCATTATATTAACACCGAACGGCTTTTTGGTCATCTCTTTTGCTTTTACTATCTCTCTTTCCACCCAATCTGCAGGGGCATTACCAGCAGCTATAATACCCAGCCCGCCAGCCTCAGACACAGCAGAGGCAAGCTCAGCATCGGCAACCCACGCCATCCCTCCCTGTATAATGGGATACTTTATATCCAACAACTCACAAATCTCTGTCTTAATCATCTCCTACCACCTCACAACAGAAGCAGACCAGGTCAAACTGGCACCAAAACTATTCAACAAAACTATATCACCTTCTCTTATTTTTCCAGCTTTGTAAGCCCAATCCAGAGCAAGTGGAATGGAAGCAGCAGCGGTGTTGCCATGCTTATCTATAGTTATAATAGCCCTTCCATCTTCCAACCCAACCCTCTTTGCAACACTATCAATAATCCTTTTGTTAGCCTGATGGGAAATCATCCAGTCAACATCTGAAAAATCCATCCCAGCTATATCTAAAGCCTCTTTGCTAACTGAAGCAATGTTTCTTACTGCCATCTTAAATGTTTCATTGCCCTTCATCTTTATGTATATATCTCTGTTTCTAATAGCCTCTTCGGAGCAAGGCTCCCTGCTTCCCGGTGCTGGAACTTTCATCAAGTCTGTGTACCTACCATCCGAGTGCAAGACAATACTCAAAATTCCCCTATCCTCAGCTGTAGCCTCAAGCAATACGCCCGCAGCTCCATCACCAAAAATTACACATGTTGATCTATCTGTCCAATCAGTTATCTTACTCAATGTCTCAGCACCAATAACTATGGCATTCTTTACCATACCAGCCCTTATGTAGGCGTCAGCCACAGAAAGGGCATATATAAATCCACTGCAGGCTGCATTTATATCGAAAGCAAAGGCGTTGTCAGCCCCTATATTCTGTTGAACAAACAGTGCAGTTGCAGGAAGTGGCTGGTCAGGTGTAACCGTTGCCACTATTATAAGCTCCACATCAGATGCATTTAAAGGGCTGCTTTTTAATATATCATCTGCAGCTTTAGCAGCCAAAGCAGAGGTAGGCTCATCTTCGGCTATATGGCGCACTTCAATACCCGTTCTCTGCCTTATCCACTCATCAGAGGTATCAACCATTTTTTCCAAATCAAAGTTTGTCAGAACCTTCTCAGGAAGGTATGCACCGGTAGCAGTAATCTTTGCCCTCATTGCCCCACCGCCCCCTTTAGTTGTCTTAAAACAGTGCAACCACTCAGAGTCTTCTCTATCTTGTCGTTCACCTTCTCGCGGGAAAATTTAATTGCCTTCAAAATGGCATTTTTTATAGCCTCGCCATTACTCCTCCCATGGCTAATAATACAGGCACCATTAACACCCAAAAGAGGAGCACCTCCAAACTCTGAGTAGTCTGTTTTTGTCTTTAAAACCCTAAAGGCTGGCTTTGCCAGAAGAAAACCAACCTTATACCAAAAACTTTTTTTAATCTCATCTTTTAGAAATTCCCTTATTATATCAGGTATTGATTCGCTTACCTTTAAAACAACATTACCAATGAACCCATCACACACCACAACATCTGCCTTGCCGCGGTATATCTCATCGCCCTCTATATTGCCTATAAAATTTAGTTTACTTTTATGAAGAAGGTCATAGGTTGCTATGGTAACCTGATTGCCTTTGCCGGGCTCCGAGCCGTTGCTCAAAACACCAATTTTGGGATTAGATACGCCCACAACATACTTTACATACACAGCGCCCATTATGGAAAACTCAAGTAGATGCTGTGGTTTACAGTCCACATTTGCTCCAACATCCAGCATGAGCATATGACCGGAAAGGGTAGGAAGTAGGGTAGCTATGGCAGGTCGTGAGACACCTTTTATTCTACCCAGCTTAAACATGGCAAGCGCCATAGCTGCACCAGAATTACCAGCAGTCACAAAAGCATCGGCTTTTTTCTCTTTAACAAGCCTAATCCCAACAGCCATAGATGAATCCTTAAGCCTCAAGGCGTTGGATGGCTTTTCAGACATCTTGACAACCTCTTTAGAGTCAACTATCTCCAGACGCTCAAGAAGCTCCTTGGGAAAATCCGCAATAAGTTTCTTCAACTCATCCTTGTATCCAGTCAGATAGACAAATAGGTCTTTTACACTCTCCAACGCCTGTTTAACCCCTTTGACTATTTCAAAAGGGGCATTATCGCCACCATAACCATCTACAGCTACATACTGCATCTATTCCTCTGGCGTTATGACCTCTCTATCACCGTAATAACCACATGAAGGGCATACTCTGTGGGGAAGCTTATACTCTCCACAATTTGGACATTTGGTAAGAGGAACATTTTTTAACTTCTTATGCGTAGCCCTTTTTGCTGCCCTTGAATGGCATGATTTCCTTTTCGGTTGAGCCATCTTTACACTCCTTTCTATTTAAACAAGTTCAATTTCGCTAAAGAAAAATGGAATCTCAAAGCTTGCCGACTCCTTGGAATCGGAACCGTGAACAGCGTTTCTCTCAATATTCTTGCCAAACCTCTTTCTTATTGTTCCCTCTTCAGCTTCCTCTGGATTTGTCGCTCCCATAAGTTTTCTATAATCCTCAATTGCATTTTCTTTCTCCAAAACCATCACAATAATGGGACCCTCTGACATGAATGTTGTTAAAGAGTCGTAGAAAGGTCTATCCTTATGAACAATATAAAACTTTTTTGCATCCTCTTTACTCAACTTAATTTTTTTCATACCTATAATGGAAAAACCGCTCTCCTCGAGCATCTCTATAATTTTCCCTGTGTACTTTGAGGCAACTGCATCGGGTTTTATTATCGCAAGAGTTCTCTCAAGCACTTTTCTCCTCCTTAGTTTCGGTTTTTGCACTCTTTGTATCATCCTTCTTATCGGCACTTACCGAACTCTCTACTTTAGATTTTCCACTATCCTTATAATCAGTTACATACCAACCTGTTCCCTTTAGCTCAAACATCGTTGGAGAAATTAGTTTTCTAACTCCACCCTCTTTGCCACAATTTGGGCAAACTTTAGGTGGAGGTTCATTAAATCCCTGCAATAGCTGGAACTTATGGTTGCAAAATTGACACTCATACTCGTAAATCGGCATCGTCACTCCTCCTTAAGCAGTTCAAGAACCCTATCTTTATCTAAGCACTCAATGGAGATGCGCTTGTTTCTCGCTCTCTCACCGCCCACAATTTCAATACAGCTCTTCGCTATTTTCAACTTCTTAGCTAACTTTTCTACCACAGCCCTGTTGGCTCTACCCTCAACGGGTTTTTCCTTAATCTTGACAATCAATACACCGTTTTCTAACTTAATAGACTCCCTTTTTGAGTTGGGCTTTACCCTCACTTCAAGCATCACTTCCGCACTCTCCAAAAACCACAAAAACTTAACATACCTGAAATACTTAGTCAATACCCAAAAAGGGGATTAAAAAGCGAAATTTTTTGACAAAAAAATCAGCTTATCTATAATAGAAAACACGGTGAGTGTAAAGAAATTTTTCTACTTTATTTACATCTTTCTGATTGCTGTTTTTTTGGTTGTAGTAGGAATCTTCTACTACTTTGAACAGACTCAGAAGAAAACAATATACAATTTCATTTTCAAGAAAGAGATAGAGAGGAATAAGCAGAGTATTAAGCTTGAAACCTACGCCGCCTGTGAATTTATAAATATAGAAGCAAGAACAGAGATTAAAAAAACTGTCGGCAGACTAAAAGATATCTTAGGCAAAGCAGAACCTGAACTTTCGCATCTATGTTTTGACAACACTACAGAGCTAAGAACCTTCATAAAAAAATTCAACAACTCTCACATGTTCAAACTCGCTGTTTTTTCAAACAAACTCTCCGTTCCACCCTATATAAACCCAAAAAATTGCAAACCTTACACATATTTCAATCTTAAAAACACCTATTTGTGCAAAACAAATATAACTGATAAAAGGGGAATACCACAGAGTTTTCTCTTATATATACGCAAAAAAGACAATATGACCATAGGCACATTTACTAATATGAATAGGATAGAAATCAGAATAGCCAGAGATGTAGAACCTAAGTTGAATAGATTGTTGTTCAAATACAAAAGCCCAGATAGTTACTTTTTTATTGCAAAGATATTAAACATTAATGGTGGTAAAAAAGCCGGATACAACATTTACAACCCATCAAAAGGCGTGTTAATAGGAAAACCTGAACCTTCAGATGTGGTTGATGCAAAAGGCAATCATTATAGAAAAAAGTATTTAAAAGCACTGAAAAAATTTGGAGAGACATACTCAGTTTATTGGTATCCATCACCAACAAACAGTAAACCACAGGAGAAGATATCATTTAGAAAACTATACAAACCTCTGAACTGGATGGTGGGTACTGGATTCTATGTAGAGACCGTAAAGAGGGAGGCAGCCTCAATTTCTAACAAACTCTTTGACAGATTAAAGTACTTCCACATACTTTTATTTCTCGTGTTCCTTTTGATAATTCTAACAGTTCACCTAATAAATACACACTTCAACAGACTTGTTAGTAGGGATACGGAGCTTATCATAGCGGGCATACCCAGTTTAGGAAAACAGTTAGAACCCATAGAGACATCAAAGCTAAATTTCTTTAGATTCAGGTTGATCGGTAATGCCCTTAATAGATTTTCCAAAGAACTAAAAGATAAAACAGAGCAGATAGAAACAAATAGAATTGAATTTATTAAAGCTTTTGTGAAGGTTTTGGAAGTCAGAGATGTATATACAAGGGGACATTCGGAGAGGGTTGCCTTCTACTCCCAAAAAATAGCGGAGATTTTAGGTTTAGATGAAAAAAGACAGCATAACCTCTTTGTAGCAGGACTGCTTCACGATCTTGGCAAAGTCGCCATACCCGATAGCATACTATTAAAACCCGGTAAACTTAGTGAAAACGAATATAACATAATGAAGCTTCATCCCGTGTTTTCTTACGAGATAATAAAAGATATAGGCTTTTTCAAAGAACTTGCGATATTTGTAAAGCAGCATCACGAACGGTGTGATGGGAGTGGCTATCCAGATGGAATTCCCTGTGAAAAAATAACCGTTGAAGGAAGGATACTTGCAATAGCAGATGTTTTGGATGCCCTAACAACTTCAAGACCATATAGAAAAGCATACGGAATTGAAGAAGCAATAGAGCTCATGAAAAAGATGTCTTTAGACCAAAAGATAATAAGAAGGGTGGAAGGCGAGCTTGGAAACCTGCTTATCAAAGAAAGAAACAATATTGAAGTCATTGAAATCTTAAACTCTGTAGAGAAAAGTCGAATAGAGCTGTTTGAGAAAGACCAGCTAACAGGCTTATATAGAATAAAATCTTTGATAAAAGAGTTGCAAAACAAACTATCAAAGAACGAGGATTTCTACCTATTCATGGTGGACATAAAACATCTAAAGAAAGTAAATTATGAGTTGGGGTATGAAAAAGGCAACGACTTAATTATGGAAGTCAGCAAGGTCATAAAATCATTAAACAAAACGGAACTCCACTCCCGCATAGGGGCAAGCTTTTTTGCTTTTGTATATACAGGTAAAAATCCTGTGGAACTAAAGAAAAAATTGGAAGAGAAGCTTGGCTCTTTATCTTTTAATGATTACAAACCTGAATTCTACATAGGTTTTATAAATTCCTCTGGCATAAATAACGCAGAGAAAATAATATACTTACTTGAGATGCAGATAGAAAGTATGAAGATAGCTGAACTAAAAAAGCTTTAGATTATTCATCTAACGCCTTTAGAAACTTCTCCGTCTCTTTTGCCCAGATAAAATTCTCAACCTTCACATTTACCTTCTTAACACCATCAATTGAAAGAATGGCTTTCTTTATGGCTATTGCAAGCTGTAAACCAACGGGGCAATTTTCAACTGTAGGTCTAAACTTGATATTCACAACGCCATTTTCTTCATCTACATCAAGGTCATAAACAAGCTTAAGCTTTACAACATCCTCACGCAACTCAGGGTCATAAACGGTTTTTAACTTCTCCATAACCTTCTCTTTCAAACTCATATCCACTCCATAATACCCTTGAAGATACTATCCACACTCTCTTTCACCGACTCACACTCACTATAGGGTATGCTCAAATTTGTAATTGCCCTATTAACACATATATCAAAAGGAATTTTGCCCAATACAGGCATACCTTGCTTGTCTGCAAAGTCCTCTATCTCTTCTGTCTTTTCCATGTTCAAATCGTATTTATTAACCACAACACCGGATTTCACTTTAAAAGAGTCACACAACTCCTTCACCCTTTTTAGGTCATGTATGCCTGCAGGTGTTGGCTCAGCCACAATAACAACAAAATGTGCGCCCGAAATAGTGGAAATTACAGGACAGCCGATCCCAGGAGAACCATCAACCAAAACGTACTTTATGCCCTTCTCTTCTGCTATCAGTTTTGCCCTGTGTTTAACCATCGTAACTAAGTTGCCAGAGTTTTCGGCACCGGGATATAGCTTGGCGTGAACCATAACGCCATACGGCGTTTCTGACTCATACCACTCGCCACTATAAACCTCTTTCATACGAACAGCATCAACAGGACACGCAATTTTACATAACTCACACGAATCACACTTCAGCTCATCAACATAGTACTCACCATTTTCATTTATATGTATAGCATCAAAGCGACAGAGCCTTCTACACTCATCACACTTTATGCAC
>WFQQ01000169.1 GCA_015486965.1 Desulfurellaceae bacterium | reverse complement strand
GCCAAGCCACTTATGACATCGTATCTGTTTACATGAGCGTATTGAAGTATAGCACCGAATAGTGTTCCCAAAATAAAAGTTAGTAACATGCTAAATTTATAGGAAAAATATTAATGCATGTCTAGATTTTTCCCTAAAAACAAAGAGGTACAGATATTCAAAGTTAAAGGTCGATTCATTTTCTTGCACCTGTTCTTAATGGAAAATTTGTGTTTTGAATATAACTTTCGACTTGAAAAACACCTCTTAAATAATTAAAGTAGCGTCTGAAATAAAGCTTTGGGAGCTTAAAATGGAGAAAAAGATTTCAAAGGTAGAAATTGACGGTCTTGAAGCTATATTTTATGACGAACTTACACTTCTGATGAGTGGCTTCACATATAACAGGTTCATAAAAGACGCTATAAGTAAAATCAATATAGGCGTTTCCGACGATATTTTAGACTTTGGCTGTGGCACAGGGAAAAACTTGTGCATTATGGGAAACTACACTCAAGGGTTGTTGGTTGGATTTGATACAAGTAAAATGATGATAAAGCAGGCTAAGGCAAAGTGCAGAGGAAGGAATGCAAAGATTTTCTACCACGATATAAGAAAGCCAAATCCTTTTATTGAGCAGTTTGATATAGTTTTTATATCGTTTGTTTTGCATGGTTTTGTCGATAGCGATAGGGACAAAATTATTAATAATGCATTTAACTCACTTAAAAAGGGCGGGAGGTTCTGCATTCTCGATTACAATGAGTTTAATTTGGAGGAGAAAAACATTTTTGTTCGTACTGTTTTTAAGTACGGTGAATGCCCACTGGCGAGTGAATTTATAAGGATTGATTTGAAAGAGAAGTTGAGAAGCTTTGGATTTCTAAAGTTTGAAGAGCATCTTTATTACTCTGAGATTGTGAGGTTGCTTGTTGCATATAAGTGAGCTTGCCCTTTTGCTTTCTGGAGTTTCCATAAAAGACCCTTCTCAGTTCAGTGGTTTGGATGAGGTTTACCATAAACTTAAAGATAAAGTTAAAAAGAGAGATTTAACAAAGGAGTTTGATTATATTGAGAAAAACGGAATAAAGGTGTTGAGTTTCTATGATAAAAACTATCCTAACTCTTTGCGAAAAATACCCTACCCTCCCCTTGTTCTCTATGTAAAGGGGGAATTGAGAGATGAAATCGATCCCTCTCTGGCTTTTGTGGGTACACGGTATCCCACAGGTTATGGGGAGAGGGTTGTGAAGTACCTGGTTGAGAACCTTGTTGAGGCGGGTTTTTCCATAATTAGTGGTTTGGCACTTGGAATTGATGCTATGGCTCACGCCTGGACTTTAAATAAAGGTGGTTATACTATAGCTGTGCTTGGTTGTGGGATAGATGTGGTTTATCCAGAAAAGAATAGAGATTTGTACAAAAGAATAGCTAAAGATGGTTGTATAGTAAGCGAATTTCCTATCTCCACACCGCCACACAGATACAACTTTCCAGCAAGAAATAGGATTATAGCAGGTCTTTCGATGGGTACGGTTGTTATAGAGGCTGACATTAAAAGTGGTTCGTTGATAACGGCAAGATTGACTGCTGAGCAGGGTAAGCCCGTTTTTTCCGTGCCAGGTGAGATTTTTTCCAAGAGGAGTAGAGGAACTAATAAACTTATTAGTGAGGGTGCCATTCCCCTGTTGGATGTTAACACGGTATTGTCCTACTTTTATATTGAACTGAAGAAAGAGCTTGATGCTATTTCGAAAGAGAAGCATAGTTTGAATGACAAAGAGAAGCTTGTTATGGAGAAGCTTGTTGGTGAGATGAGCGAGGATGAGCTTATGCTTGAGACAGGGCTTAATATTGACGAGATTAACGATGTTCTGTTTGATCTTGAGATTAAAGGTTTAGTAAAGAGAACTACTGCTGGTTTTCAAAAAACTTAAAAAATAGGGGTGTGTGCTGTAATGGATCTTGTAGTTGTGGAATCGCCTGCAAAAGCCAAGACTATAAGCAAATTTTTGGGCAAGAAATACGATGTCGTTGCCTCCTATGGCCACATTAGGGATTTGCCAAAAAGCTCCTTTGGTGTGGATATTGAGAATAACTTTAAACCCAAGTATGTTGTTCCGAAAGAGAAGAAGCCTGTAGTGGATACTTTGAAAAAACTTGTGAAGAGCTCTGATACGGTTTACATAGCAACAGATGAGGATAGAGAGGGTGAAGCCATTGGCTGGCATATTACTCAGGCAACCAAAGTTGATAAGAATAAAGTTAAAAGAATAGCGTTTCATGAGATAACAAAAAGGGCGATACTTGAGGCTTTAAAGTCGCCAAGAGAGATAGATATGGATATGGTTAACTCTCAGGAAGCCAGAAGAATCCTTGATAGAATTGTGGGCTATAAACTATCTCCTCTCCTTGCGAAAAAGATACAGAGGGGATTGTCGGCAGGCAGGGTGCAGTCTGTGGCACTCAAGCTAATTGTCGATAGGGAAGAGGAGATAAAGAATTTTAAACCTGAAGAGTATTGGACTATTCACTTGATCTTTGAGGACAGCATAGAAGCCAATCTTTCAAAGGCATTTGGAGAAAAGTTCGATAAGTTTTTTGTAAAGAGCGATAAGGATAGGGAAAAAGTTGAGAAGTTAAAACAGAACATAAAAAAAGAGTCTTTTGTTGTTTCTACAATTACGAAAACAAAAACCGAGAAAAAGCCTGAGCCTCCGTTTATAACAAGTACCATGCAGATGGCTGCCTCAAATATACTTGGATTTTCAGCGCAGAGGACTATGAGAGTAGCCCAGAGCCTCTATGAGGGTGTAGATATTGGAAAAGAGAGGGTCGGCTTGATTACCTATATGAGAACAGACTCTTTTAATATTGCAAAAGAAGCACTGGATAATGCAAGAAAGACGATAAAGGAGCTTCTTGGTGATGACTATCTTCCTGAAAAGCCCAATGTTTACAAAACAAAGTCCAAGCTTGCACAGGAAGCCCATGAGGCAATAAGACCTACAAATCCCTCACTGTTGCCTGAGATGGTTAAGCCATATTTAACAGATGAGCAGTTTAAACTTTACGATTTAATCTGGAGAAGGTTTATTGCCTCTCAGATGAAACCTGCTGAGTTTAGAAACACAAAGATAACATTTACATCAGAAAACTTTGAGGCTAAAGCCTCTTTTAAAGAGCTCGTGTTTGATGGTTATTTAAGAATATGGAGTTTTACCAAAGTTAATGAGCAAAAGGTTCCCAAGTTAAAAAAGAACCAGCCTGTGAAACTTACAGATGTGATTACAAAGCAGCACTTCACTGAGCCTCCTCCGAGATATACGGAGGCAAGTCTTATTAAAGAGCTTGAAAAACATGGTATAGGCAGGCCTTCTACCTATGCAACAATAATAGACACACTATTGAAGCGTGGGTATGTTGTATTGAAAGATAAAAAATTCTATCCCCAGGAGATTGGTATAATCACAAGTAAGATGCTTGAGAAGTTTTTTAAGGATATTATCAATGTAAAGTTCACTGCCCAGATGGAGGATGGCCTTGATAAGATAGCAAACAGAAAGCTTGACAAGGTTGAACTTCTCAAAGACTTTTACGAGAGATTCAAAAAGCTTTTGGATAATGCGTATGAAAATATGGAGAGGATAAAGCCAGAAGATGAGCCAACTGAAGAGATCTGTCCAGTTTGTGGAGCGAAACTTGTTATTAGGCACGGAAGATTTGGGAAGTTTTTAGCCTGTTCAAATTATCCAAAATGCAGGTTTACAAAGCCTTTGGAGGAGGAGCTTACCGATATAAAGTGTGATAAATGTGGCGCACCGATGGTTGTTAAGCATACAAGAAAGGGAACAAAATTCTTAGCATGTTCCAACTACCCAACATGTAAAAACACAAGACCCTATCCTACAGGTTTAAAGTGCCCCGTTTGTGGTGGTGAGCTTGTGGAGCGTGTGTCCAAAAAGGGTAAGTTTTACGGATGTTCAAACTACCCAGAGTGTAAGTTTACAATAAGGGGAGAGATTAAAAATCAGACCTGCCCCGTATGCGGCTATACACTCTTTGTAAAAAAGAAAGGTAAATGGTGTTGTGCGAACAATGGATGTGGATATTGTGAAGAACAAGGGGCTTGAAAGCCCCCCCTTGTTTTTTAGATGTGGAATGGGTTTGTGTAGAAGATAATCAGAACAATAACAAGCATGTAGATAACGAGAGATTCAATCATTGCAAGACCTATCATCATGGTGGTAAGAAGCTTACCTGAGAGCGCTGGATTCCTTGCTGTGCCAAGGACAGTTCCGTTTACAGCATGTCCCTGACCAATTCCTCCACCGCCTGCCGCAAGACCCAGTCCGATTGCACCACCCATGGCGACAAACATGTAGTATTTTTTCAAAACGAGGGATGCAGCCTGGGAAGCCGTGTTTGCATCACCTGCAGCAAGTGCTGGTAGTGCAACAACTAAAGCAAGCAGTGTCATTAACAGAACCTTAACCTTCATAACTCTACCTCCTCACAAAAAATCAAAAAATTAAACGCTTTTTAAACATGTGGTTCGCTTACAGCATCTGCGATGTACAGTGTAGTCAGAAGGAAAAATATAAACGCTTGGAGCGTGGCTGCAAAGAGCACAAGTCCCATTATAGGTAGGGGAACGAGCCATGGTGCGAGGAAGAATATAATTGCAAGTAAAAGATCGTCGCCAAAGATATTTCCAAACAACCTGACGGAGAGTGATATGATTCTTGCAAAGTGCCCTATTACTTCAACAGGAAACATAAGTGGCACAAGCCACCATACAGGCCCCATGAAGTGTTTTATGTATTTAAACCCGTGTTTTCTTATGCCCAGGTATTGGTAATAGATAAAAACAAGGATCGCCATGGATAGCGTGGTGTTTAAGTTGCTCGTTGGAGGTGTAAAGTATGGAATAAGCTCTGTGATGTTGCAGAAAAATATATATATTGCGAGTGTTACAATCAAAGGGAAGTGTTTTGGTGTTTCTTCTTTTCCGAGGATATCCTCTACAAATGTGTATATACCGTGAACAACTGTTTCAGCCACATTTTGAATTCCCTCGGGTATAAGTTTGAGTGATGATTTTACTAAGACAGCAAGAACTATAATGACTGCTATTATAAACCAGCTGAAAACAAGATAGCCCGGCAAGCCAGTAGCTTTAATGATGAAATCCAGAAAGGTTGGAGCTTCCATTTATAACCCCCTTTAAACCTCAATTTTCTCTTTAAATAATACCGAAAGAATTGCGACTATGGTCAAAGAAAGCGGAATAGAGGATATGCCGATGAGAATTCCAACGCTGCTTATGTTTAAACCCAAAAGGAGATAGATACTTATTCCTACTATCAGAAACCTCAAGGCTGTATCGGCCAATGAATACCTGCCCCTTTTAATCCACTTCTTTGCCATAAATTTTAAAATAAACCAATCTCCAATCGCCACAAGGAACCCAGCGACGCTGCCCTTTAGACACTCTAAATTTTTAAATAAAATGAAGCACAGAAGTGCTGTTAAAAAGTATACTATTACAAAGAGAAATTCAAGTCTTTTTGTTGTTAGTGTTATCGTTCTTTTGCTTTTTGATTCCATAAAACATATTCCTGAAGGCGGCTACAATCCCAAAGAATAGAAAGAGAAAGAAAAGCCAGTGATGGGATGATGTGTATTTTCTGTCGAGCCACCAACCCAAAACTCCTCCGATTAAAATAGAGAAAACAACACTCAAGCCGATGGTAGTGGCGTCGTATAGTTCTCTATAAAATTGAACTTTTCTTCTTCTTTCATCCCTTTTCATACATAAAATTTACCGCTTGAGAGCTCTTTAAAGACCTCTTCCACAGCAATTAGCGTATTTTCTATATCTTGAAGTGTGTGCATTATTGTTATGAAGTTTGATTCAAATTGTGATGGTGGTATGTATATACCCCTTTCTAATAGACCTAAAAAGTAGTTTTTGAATAGTCTCATATCGCACTGGTTAACCTCTTCAAAGTCCCTTGGTTTCTCTTCTCTAAAAAAGATGGAGAACATGGAGCCTATAGCTTCTCCACTTACAGGTATTCCATATTGATATGCAAGTCCAACCACTCTTGATATTATTTTCTGGCTGTTTTTGTTAAGCTCATCGTAAGGTTTTTCTCTTTTTAGAATATCCAGAGTAGCAATACCAGAAGCCATTGCAACCGGATTTCCGCTCAATGTTCCAGCCTGATACACATCTCCTTCTGGTGCAAGGTAGTCCATATACTCTTTTTTAGCTCCAAAACAGGCTGCCGGGAATCCACCCCCAATAACCTTACCTAAGATAGTAATGTCTGGCTTTATACCGAATATGTGCTGTGCTCCACCGTATGTTATGCGAAAGCCTGTCATCACTTCATCGAAAATGAGCAATGCACTGTATGTACTACACAACTTTCGCAAACCTTCAAGAAAGCCATCGATTGGTTTTACAACACCCATATTGCCCGCCACAGGCTCAACTATGACCGCAGCTATTGTATC
>WFQQ01000168.1 GCA_015486965.1 Desulfurellaceae bacterium | reverse complement strand
CGGTTATAACTGAGATTTTGAACTCTCTTGTGTACTTCCTTCTCTTTTTGCTCATCATTCACCCCCTTCAATTTTATTGCTTAACTAGTTGTCCACTTTTAGGGGGTGCACCTCAATTTATGCGCTCTTTAGTACCAAAACATTGTGAAAGTATCGGTAGTAGTGTGCACACATAAACTCGATAGATTGCACGATCTAAAGGAGGCAATAGAGAGCCTGCTGAATCAGGATTATAATGACTTAGAAATTATATTAGTTGTTGATGGAAATAAAAAACTTTATGAAATTGCCAGAGAAGAATTAGATGTAGATGTATTACTACTTAATAGGGAGAATCTTGGGTTGTCCGAGAGCAGAAATCGCGGTATAATGGCCGCGCACGGAGACATTATAGCCTTTTTTGATGATGATGCTATAGCAGATAAGCACTGGATAAAAGAACTTGTAAGAATGTATGAAGAAAAGGATGCAATTGCTGTAGGTGGAAAAATCCTTCCACTATGGATCGGTAAAAAGCCTAGATACCTTCCTGAGGAACTATACTGGCTTATAGGTGTTACCCACAGAGGTTTTCCCGAAGAAGTTACCGAAGTTAGGAACACGTTTGGTTCTAATTTAAGTTTTAAAACTGAGATTTTAAAAGCATTGGGTGGATTCAGGCAATACTTAGGCGTAAAGGGCACAAAGCAGCTTCAAGGTGAGGAAACTGAACTCTGTGAAAGAATGCGAAGGTGCTTTGGAAGAGGAGTAATTTACAACCCAAATGCAATAGTATATCATAAAATATACCTAGAAAAATTAACAGTTAGATTTCTATTGAATAGAATTTTTTGGCAGGGATACTCCAAAAGAGTGCTGGAAGAACTTGGTTGTTCTCTCGAAGAGGAAAAAGAATTTGCAAAGAATATTATAACGAATGCCATTCTAAAGAGGCTAAAAAAACCTTCTGTAGATTCGTGGAAGCAAAACTTATTTTTAGTATCATGTATTTTTGTTGCTGGAATAGGATATGCAAGCAGGTTGTTACGAGTGCTATATAAGGAAGCAGAAAAGTAAAAAAATTAGAGTCGCTTTCGCACATTGGAGAACAAAATTTGTAAGGACAGGTAGTGAAAAGCAGAAGTTTAAGAATCACACAAGGAGGTCGAAGGAAAAATGGTGAACATAACATCCAAATTTAAGCACACTCTTTACCAAAATTTTTTCAAGTATTTTAAAACAAAAAAATAAGATAATAGCTAACAAAACCAACATTGAATGGCTCATAACTCAGCTAACTGGTGCAAAGCTCAACTTGTACGACCATGACTATTTAGAAGAGCTCAATGACTACGATTTTTCATATCTTAAACCGGAAGATGTCGTGCTCAACATAGGAGCAGGGGCTGGTCTATACGCTTTATTGGCAGCAAGCGTCTGCAAACACGTTTACGTGATAGAACCCTTGTTTGTCGATGTGCTGACTAAAAATATCGATTCCTCTAAATTTAAGCATAAACTCACCCTCCTTCCCTACGCGTTTGGCAAGGATGGTAAAACAATCTGCGAATATCGGGGCAGAACAAGAGAAGTAGAAAGCAAAAGTCTCCAAACTATTCTCTGCGAACTAGATCCCTCACCAACCTTCGTAAAATGTGACTGCGAGGGTTGCGAATTCGATGGCTTTTTGTTGTGCAATGATTTCAAGGATGTGAGGTTTATCGAGATGGAGTACCACACCAACAGTAAGCAGGAACTACTTAGGTTACTTAGTCATCTAACTCAACACGGATTTTCGGTGAAGCTGAGAGAGAAGTTATCAGTTAAGGAATTCAAGTACATCGGAATTATCCATGCTTCAAGGGGGTAAGTACGGTAGTATCATGAACTGGTGTCAATGGAAGCCTAAAGATGAAGTGTCTACTGTTTACCAAAGTTGTTCACTTCTTCACGGAATTATCTATCTAACCGAAAAGCTCAAAAATACTTTGGTGTTCAATTATAAAAAAGCATGCCAGCGATTGCCAAGGTTAGTACTGTAAAACAATGGGGATGGGATTATGCTTAAATTCGTCGTTGATGGTTACTACAAAACCATGAGTTCACTGATGTACAAGGCAATCAGAAACACTGGCGAGTTAGTACTCTACGAACCTTTATGCATTTACAAAACTCAGCAAAGCAAACAAAGCAAGCAAAACCCGTACTCCCCCCTTCACGGGATTATCATAGACTGCTGGCAAGATGAACGCATTAAATCATATTACTCTACTTACAAGCAAATTCATAAGAGATGTTGGGAGAGGATGCAAAAGAGCGACATTCCAATGAAAATGGAAGAGGTGAGGGAGTTCTTCGATTTCATTCATGCTTTGCCTTTCCAATGTTCAGTTCAAACAAACAACTGTCACTTTTTGTTGGATAAAATAGCAAAAGATTACAATGCCAAAATAATCTTCCTTCTTAGAAATCCCGTTGACATATGGCTATATCACATACTCGACTGTCCCGTGGATTTATGGGGCTACATCAAAAAGTGGAAAGATAAACGGAGTTTTAGATTTATTGTGGCAAAATTACTGAACAAATACAAAAACACCTTGGCTAAATCCTTGGTTAGATGGGTTCTACTAAACTTCATTCCTCGCTATAAAAACAACATAAATCCCTACGCTGTTGTTACGAGGTATAAAAGGATAAAGCAACATTTCCCCACACCTGAGCCCAGTGATATCCTTGACATTTTCCTGATAGCCTATACGTACTCCAATTACTATGGTTATATCAATGCTAAAAAAGCAAATGGCTTAGTTGTTTATTATGAAGACCTTATCAAAAACCCAATGGAAGTTTGGCGAAGCTTACAAGATTTTGGCATTCCGGTCGATAAGACTATCTTCAACAAAACCTCTCCTAAGTACAGCTACAGAGACGAGAAAGCTTACGAAGAAATAATCGAAAGGGTTAGACAGTTGAATTTATATAAAA
Organism: Desulfurellaceae bacterium; assembly: GCA_015486965.1. Classification (GTDB taxonomy): domain Bacteria; phylum Campylobacterota_A; class Desulfurellia; order Desulfurellales; family Hippeaceae; genus Hippea. The sequence goes on along the minus strand of WFQQ01000168.1, from coordinate 1,211 downwards.
TGTTTAAAAAATTCTATCCAGAGGTGATTTCGTGGTAGATGTGAGGATAAGGGTGAGAATTGAGGATTTTGACTTTCCAAAAGATGGATTGAGTAAGCTCGACTACTGGTTCTACGGCAGAGAAGGTGGGGATTTTGTCTACTACGAGGACAAATTATTCGGCAAAGAGGACAAAGTTTTACTCAAGAATCTTAGAGGAGAACCAGAAATTCGTGTAGCACCTATAACCCCCAAGATCGACAGATTCTACGCTCCCCGCTCAAGGGGAAGCTTAAGCAGTATTGTCTCAGCAGTTAGACAGATAAAGCAGATTGAAAAGGGTTATTTAGCTATCCATGCCTCGTGTGTTTCAAAAAATGGAGAAGGTATTTTGCTTGCTGCATTTCCCAACGTGGGTAAAACCCTCTCAGCTCACCAGCTTTTGAGTAGCAACAACGAATTCAGGTATATAAGCGATGACACTGTATTGGTTGATAGCAAAGGTATGGCATATTTAACAGCTTTTCCATCAGCCGCTGGCTACTACGACTTTCTACGCTTTATAAAACCAAAAAGCGTTGGTAGACTAAAGTACTATACATCTTTCATAAAATCATGGTTCATGCATAAAAACAAAGTACTGAACAGACTTTTAAGACCACCACATTTCAATTTAGCTGAGATTTATCCAACAGCTCCGCAAACTAAAGTAAAGGTTGTTTGCACACTTGAGATAGGACAAAAACAAATAAAATCAACCTCACCGGAAGACATGATGAAAAAAATCATGGCAATAAACGAATATTCCCTGCCAAGATTCTACAACAATCCCTTCATAAAGGTTTACGATTACTTCAACCCGGGTTATATTGATAAAATTAGGCGAAAAGAAAGAGATAACCTCCTCAGTTTCCTCACGAACTGCGAATGTTATAACTTGGCATGTAATGATTGGAATTGGGCTTCATTAATAAAAGAATTAATAGGATAAAAACTAATCTATGCCTCCATCTTATATCCTCTTAATACTCCAGATTTCACAAACCAGCTCAACAACAGCTACTTGATGAGTTGGCGGAAGAATATGTTGCAAAATTACCTTTCTGCTGTGGATCGGGCGCTGTCAAGAATAGGGATAAAAAATAAATAAACTAAATAAAAGACATGCAACCTGCCTTAAGCCAGTTAGTGGACTATGTTAAGGCTACAAATTCTGGAGGAATAAGAAAGGT
>WFQQ01000167.1 GCA_015486965.1 Desulfurellaceae bacterium | reverse complement strand
CCACACAGCAAAACCCACAGGAAGATATACGCATCGGATAGAATTTTGGACTTTAATAGACCGAGAAACAGGTTGTCTATCTGGCATATGGTTAAGGGTGATGAGAGGTTTGGAACGCCAGATTTTGAGCGCAAACCTGAACTTGCAGCAAAGGAGTTTGTAGCATACCAGGATTTAAGGGATAGACTTGCAGATTATGTCACACAAAACGGATATGCAGATTTCTTTAGAAAACCTAACTGGAGGGCAGAGTTAGAGAGTATTGTCGAGGAGTACAAAAAAGAAAAGGACTCAGAGAAAATCGGTGAGTTTGAGACAGAAGAACAACAGAGAGAAAGAATAAAAATGGAACTTGTAGTCGCTAAGGGAGAGGTTGGATACGAGGTGAGGAAAATTTGTGATGCTTTCTCCTGGCCATGGGGAGCTTATACGCCTCTCTCCTTGGAGATAGCAAAAAGTGTGGGTTTTAAATACCTGTTTACACTTAAGCCTGGTAGAAATTCACCTGGAGACTCTCCTTTGGAAATTAAGAGAATTGGTGTTTGGAAGAAAGACATGGACTGGTTTAAATCCAGGGTTAGACTCTACTCAAGCTGAATAGCTTTAAAAATCAACTGTTTGTTGTGATTAAGTATGAGAATACTTCATGTAGATACTCAAAAAAGCTTCAGAGGTGGTGAGCAACAGCTCCTATGGCTTGCAGTTGGCTTGAAAAAAAGGGGAATAGAGACAGCCGTTGCCTGCATTGAGGATGAGCTTTACTTTAGGTGTAAGGATAGCGGCATCAGGGTCATTAAGCTAAGCAGGAACAGACTTAAAAATGTTTATGAAATTGCTCAGGTGAGTAGAGAATTCGATATATTGCATGCACATGCATCACATGCTCATACGGTTTGTGCTTTCTCGAAGCTTTTAAATAAAAAACCTCTAATTTACACACGCAGGGTTGATTACAAACCAAAAAAAGACCCTATTACGAGGTTTAAATATGCAATGACAGATAAAATTGTCTGCGTTGCAAGATATGTGTGTGAGGTTTTGAAACACACCGTAGGAATTGGAAATTATGAGGTGATACACTCTGTCACCAATACTGCCTTGGAAGAGAGCGTTGATTCAGAAAAGGTAAAAAGGATACGGGAACAGTTCCATCCACTAAAAATAGTGGGAACGGCGGTAGCCTTAACAGAGCAGAAAAATATACCGAACCTTATAGAGGCGGCAGAGATTATTCTAAAAAAACGCAGTGATGTTATCTTTTTGACTTTGGGCGAAGGGGTTTTAGAAAACAGGCTCAAAAAGATGGTAGAAGGAAAGGGCGTAGGTGAGAGGTTTTTGTTTTTAGGGTTTAAAAAAGATATTGAAAACTATATAAAAGCTTTTGACCTGTTTGTTTTGCCTTCTGATTATGAAGGTTTAAGTGGTGCTGTTCTGAATGCCATGCTTCTTAAGACACCTGTTGTATCCACAGATGCAGGAGGTTTGAGTGAGGTTGTATTTAACGGTGAAACAGGCTCTCTTGTTAGAAGAAACAATCCTGAGGAGCTTGCTAAAGCCATAGAGACAGTGCTTGACGATGAAGATTTAAGAAAAAGGGTTGTAGATAATGCGTATAAATTAGTAAAAAAAAACTTTTCCATTGATAAAATGGTTGAGAGTTATGTAAAATTATATAATCAACTGATGGAGGTTAAGCGGTGAATTTTCCAATAACGAGACCAAGAAGGCTGAGAAGCTCAAGAGCTATAAGAGATATGGTGGCTGAAACACAGCTTTCTATTTCTGACTTTGTTTATCCAATATTTGTCAAAGAGGGAATTGATGGCAAAATCCCCATAGAGTCAATGCCTGGAATTTATCAGATGTCTTTAGAGGATGCCAAAAGGGAGGCAAAAGAGGTAGAGAGTCTGGGTATAAAAGCAGTTATACTATTTGGCATTCCACAAAAGAAGGATGAGCTCGGTAGCGAAGCATATTCTGAAAGCGGAATAATTGCAAGGGCTATTCACGAGATAAAATCAACTGTTCCTGAACTTGTGGTTATAGCAGACGCTTGCCTTTGTGAGTACACATCACATGGTCATTGCGGAATACTGGATAAAAACGGGAATGTTTTGAACGATCCAACCCTTGAGCTTTTGAAAAAAGAGGCTTATGTTTACGCAAGGATGGGTGCAGATATCATTGCACCAAGTGGTATGATGGATGGCATGGTCAGAGCCATCCGCAGTGCTCTGGATGAAAGCGGTTTTTACAATACAGGAATTATGTCTTACTCAGTAAAGTACTCTTCGAATTTTTATGGACCCTTTAGAGATGCTGCAGAATCGGCTCCAGCTTTTGGGGATAGAAAGTCGTATCAGATGGATTTCAGAAATGTTAGGGAGGCTATTAAAGAGTCTAAGCTGGATATTGAAGAGGGTGCCGACTATCTAATGGTTAAACCAGCCCTTGCATATCTGGATGTGATTAGTCTTATTAAGCGTGAGTTTCCATATATGCCCCTTGCCGCATACAATGTTAGTGGTGAATATTCCATGGTTAAAGCAGCTGCTAAAAGTGGCTGGATAGATGAAAAATCTGTTGCCGTAGAGATTCTGACCTCTATTAAGAGGGCGGGAGCTGATATAATTATTACCTATTTTGCTAAAGATATGGCTAAATGGTTGGGGGGAGCGGTATGAAAAGGATTCTTGCCTGTGATGATAGTGAGTTTGTCAGGAAGATGATAAAAAGGGAACTTGAGAGTTCTTTTGATGTGGTTTTGTTTAAAGATGGGCTTGAAGCTTATGAACATTTGAAAGAGAATCCCAATTTTGATTTCGCAATCATAGATGGCGAGATGCCAAATATGAGTGGTTGGGAACTTATAAAAAGAATCAAGCAGGAGTTGAAACTGTATGACCTTCCCGTTGTCATTCTTACAGCCACGGATGAAGATTTTTTTAAGAATGAAGCTTTTGATTTGGGTGCCTTTGACTACCTTAAAAAGCCATTCAAAACGGGAGAGCTTCAGAATTATATTAAAGCTTTTTTTAAGAGCGATGGATATAAAGAAGGGAAGGTACTTGTTGTTGAGGATTCTATCTCACAAAATAAGGTTATCTGTTATCAGTTGAAAGAGAAAAACATTTGGCCCATTAGTGCCTATTCTGGAGAGGAAGCTATAAAGCTGCTTGTTGGTGGTAGTGATGTGGATGTTATACTTATGGATATACACCTTCCAAAGGCGAGTGGGATTGATGTTGCAAAAGCGTTAAAAAGGGATGAGAGGTTTTCATATATCCCAATAATTGGAATTACATCTGCATCAGGTGCCCGTGCAATAGAGATTATGAAGGAAGCCTTCGATGCTGGTATAGATGATTTCATAACAAAACCTTACAATATGATTGAGTTCTACGCAAGGGTTAGGGCTAATATAAGCAGAAGCAGGCTTGTAAAAAGATTGAAGGAAGAGTCGGAGTTAGATTTCTTGACCAAGCTTTACAACAGGAGAACCCTCTTTAGATTCCTTGAGCATTTAGTTGCTATGGCTAAGAGAGGCAATGAAAAATTGTCCTTTTTCATTATGGATATAGATAAGTTCAAAGAGGTTAATGACACATTTGGACATCAGGCAGGCGATGAGGTACTTGTCAATTTTGCCCAGATTATTAAAGACAGCATCAGAAAAGCAGATATTGCAGCTCGGTTTGGTGGAGAGGAGTTCTGTATAGTCACACCTTACACATCACTTCCTGAGGCGTGTGTCGTGTCGGAAAAGATTAGAAAAGCTGTACGAGAAAACGGAATAAATGTGCAAGGGAGAAGGATAGATATAACAGTCTCCTCAGGAATTGCAGAGCTTGACAAAGATGACGATATAGGTAGTTTGATAAAAAAGGCCGATGATGCCCTTTACAGGGCAAAGCAAGAGGGCAGGAATAGAAGTATGGCTTATAAAGATGGTGAGTTTGTGTGCTGCCCTAAATAGTGCTTAGCTCGTAAATCTGTTTTATGGCTTCATTTATGTATTCACAAACATCTGTAGGTGTCAGGCTTTCATAGGTTAAGCCTTTATCTGTAGCTATGTCTGCAGCCAATCCGTGGAGATATACACCGTTAATGGCAGATTTTAAAGCATCATAGCCTTGTGCTAAAAACGAACCTATTATGCCGCTTAATACATCACCACTGCCGCCGGTTGCAAGACCTACATTCCCTGTAGTGTTTATGTATATCTTCCCATTTGGCTCAGCAATCAAAGTGTCTGCCATCTTTAGAACCAATATTACTCCAAACTCTCTGGAGAACTCTCTTGCAAGTTCAATCCTTCTTTCTACCACCTCTGAGGTGGATTTTTTAATCAACCGAGAAAACTCTTTTGGGTGAGGGGTTAGAACTGTTGGTTTCTCCCTATTTTTAAGCTCTCCTGTGAAATCAGACAGACAATTAATGCCATCAGCATCGATTATTAGAGGTTTGTTAACTTTTAAGATTTCTTTGGTTATATACTTTGTGTCATCGCTGACTCCAAGACCCATGCCAAAGCAAACAGCACTCTTGTCAGAAACGAAGTCGAGAATATCATCAATGCTTTCCTTTGATATAAGTCCATTGTTTGATTTTAGTGGTAGGCTCATTGCCTCTTTTATGCTCGATTCAAATGCAATATTTATACAGTCTGGTATAACTGCGCTTGCAAGCCCTACCCCGCTTTTGATAGCAGCTTTGGAAGCCATTATAACGGCACCTGACTTACCAAGAGAGCCGCCCACGATAGCAAGATGTCCGAAGTTTCCCTTGTGAGCTGTATCTCCTCTCTCTTTTAAAAATATTTCACTGCTATCAAGTGCTATGAATGTGGGTTCGAACTCATCTAAAAAGTAAATGGGTGTTGAAATAGGTACTACCTCGACTGTGCCGCAGTAGCTCCTTCCGGGGTATAAAAAGTGACCTGGCTTTGCTAAAGCGAATGTTGCTGTTAAATCAGCCTCAACGGCAGCGCCTAAAACCTCCCCGCTATCAGCTTTGACTCCCGATGGAATATCTACCGAAACTATGAAAGCTCCGCTTCTATTGATAAGCTCTATAGCCTTTTTAAATCTACCCTCAACTTTCCTTGAAAGGCCTGTCCCAAATATGCCGTCAATAATTATATCTGCCTCCATTATTAGCTCTTCGTTGAAATCGCTTTCTGATAAGACAAATTTGTAAGGTATTCCCATATTTTTAATGACTGTAAAGTTTGTTTTGGGTGATTCGTTAAGCTTTTCTTCACCTATTAGCATATACACATAGACATTTGCGCCTGCATTAAACAGGTGTCTGCCAACCGCCAGTGCATCACCACCATTGTTGCCTGCACCCACAAAGCACACTGCGAGTTTGCCTCTAACATCACCGTAGTACTCCAAGATTTTAAAGAACGATTGCAAGGATGCGTTCTCCATCAGTACTATATCGGGGATTCCCGTCTCTATAGCTTTTCTATCCAACTCTCTCATCTGTGCTGCTGTTGATAGTTTCATCTCATACCTCCTGGAATATTTTTTGCTAACAAAAAGTAAGCATAGTTGCGCGAGGTGCCCAATGCTTAAGGTTGAACTGTTAAAAAATATAGCACCTAAAGTGGAACAATCAAGAAAAAACGGTGAGGTTGTAGATAGAGCAAGCAGTGATTTGAGTTTTAAGGGTGTGCTTAAAGAGATGAAAGAAAATAAAAGTGAGCCTGATAAGAGCATCGATAAGAAGGATAGTGTCGAAGATAGTAAAATGGACAAAAAAGACATGGTTAAGGAAAAGGATAGTAGCCCTCATAAAGTCAAAGATAAGAGAAAAAATAATGAAATGAAATCCAAACATAACGGCAAAAAGATTAAAGAGTTGACAAAGGCAAAGGAAAATCAGGCTGGTGAAGTTATATTGGCTGCATTGGCTATTGATAAAAAGGTGTTAAGTGGTGAAGAAAATAGTCCAGCTAAGGATAATTCCGAGATTGAAGTTGTAAAAAAGAAAAAAAATATCGGTGAAGTTAGCGATAAAAAGCACTCTAAATTGAGAGTAGTTTTTGTAGAGCCTAAAGATGTGAAAAAAGGTGAGCATTCTGAGGATAAAAGAGATGTGAGCCCTCATAAGCTTATTAATGAAAGCGGTGGTGTGAAAAAGAAAAAAATTAGAGTTTTTGGAAAGAAAAAGGCTGAAACTGCTGAAAAGAATATAAAAACAGAGGAACTTAAAAAAGGTGGGAAAAATAAGAGTGGTAGTAAAACTAAAGGTATAGGTGAACGAATTGAGAAGCTTGGTGAGCATGTTAAAGAGGTGAATAACAGGACGAAAAAGAAGGTCGAGTTGGTCAGCATTGAGAATAACAAGAGCTATAAAGGTAGAAACGATGAGAGGCAGGTTGAGGGTATTGCTAAAAGAGATTTGAAGATAACCAAACACCAAAACTTTAAAAATGCTACCCAACTAAACAGCAACAAGGGTAAAGAGAAACCTATCTTACATGAAGGCAAAGATAGTGTTTCTAAGCCGGATGTAAAAGTAAACCAGGATGGTTCTTCCTCAAGTAACCATAAGATTGAGAGTGAATTGGAAGAGATAGCCAAAAACCAAAACTTTACAAATTCTAACCAACTAAACAGCAACAAGGGTAAAGAGAAACTTTCAATAAAGGCTTTGAAAGATGGTGCTTATCATTTGGAAAGGGACGGCAAAAAAGAGTTAGACAATGACAAGAAAGGGAGTGCACATTTAGACTCGAAAGCAGCAAAAAATAATGTGGACAACACTGTTCCAAACAACAAAAACAATCAAGATTCAACGATACAAAATGGAGAAGATAAATTTTTACAGCTATCAAAAGTAAATATCTCAAATGGGGAAAATAAGGAGTTGAAGCCGGTTAAGTCTGTACACAGACTTGATAAGGGGAGTTTAAAACCTGATGGTGTAGGAAATGTTGCTTTGGATAGTGAGGAACACAAAAATTATAAAAATTTAAGAAAAGTGAAAGTGGATATTGTGGAGAACGAAGGCAGTGGGAAGAAACATAATGTTGGGATTAAAGCTTTGGATTATAAATTTAATCAAGAAGACAAAAAACTATCAGATGGAGATGTTATAAAAAATATAAAAAAAGCTAAAGATTCTCGTTTGGATAAAAAAGGAGACGGTATTGAGGCTAATGAATCTGCCCAAAGCTCCGCTTTAAACAGACAAAATGTAAAAATCAATACCGTTTCTCAGGCAAACAATTTAAATCCTCCACTTGATAAAGTTATAGAACATATAGACAAGCTTTTAAATCTTAGACCACCTCTAACAAAGAGCATACTTGTTAAAATGGAGCCACCGTATATAGGCGTGATTCACCTGAAGGTTAGTATAGACTCTCAGAAGAATTT
>WFQQ01000166.1 GCA_015486965.1 Desulfurellaceae bacterium | reverse complement strand
ATCTAAAAAGCAGGGCAACAACAAAAAGGGTCATCTCCTGGAATGGAGGTTTAAACTTAAAAGAAGAGGAGTATTTTACAGCCAACGCATTCTCTTTTATCATCGAATACATACTGAGGTTTGTGTACGCAACAAAAGAGATAAAAAGTGGAAATCGTGTTTATGTTCTCATCAAGGATGTGTTTGATGATTTTTATAGTTATTTTGTGAAAGCTGTCGGTAAAATTACATACTTTATTAGTGAATTTATTATGAACGGTAAGGTTTATCTTTATCTATCATACATATTAGTTATGTTTATTTTAATATTTATTGTTTTTGGATAGCTTATGCCTATTAATGCTATTAATTAGAAAAATTTAAATTGAAGATTAATTTTAATAATCGCTGGCTCGATAAATTCTTGACTTATTTACGGATTATGGTAATAAATATACGGCTCAAAAAGAATGTAATGAAAAATTTTTGAAAGGAGGCTCAAGTGCACTTTTTAGTATTTATTAAACAGGTGCCTGACGCTGCCCAGGTCAGGGTGGATTATGAGACTGGCACCCTAATCAGAGAGGGTGTTCCAGCCATCATCAATCCCTTTGACAAACACGCAATTGAGGCAGCGGTTAGGTTAAGGGATCAGTTTGGGGGAAAGGTCTCGGTACTATGTATGGGTCCTCCTATGGCAGAAGAGGCCTTGAAAGAGGCAATGTCCATGGGAGCTGACGATGCTTATCTTTTAAGCGATAGGATTTTTGCAGGTTCTGATACGCTGGCTACAAGTTATGCTCTCTGGGCTGCGGCAAACCATATTATCAAACAAACAGGCCCTGTGGATATCTTCTTTGCAGGGAAACAGGCAATTGATGGGGATACAGCCCAGACGGGTCCCGGTATAGCGACGAGGTTTAATGTTCCACTCATTACCTATGTTATTGACATTAGAAAGGTTGACCCTGAGAAGAAAACGATTGAAGTTGTAAGGCTTGTGGAGAGTGGACAGGAAGTTATAGAAGCACCGATGCCGTGTTTTCTGACAGTTGAGGAGGAATTGAACAAATTAAGTTATGCACCTCTTCCTTACTTAATTAGGGCTGCCAAAACCCCTGTAACAGTTTTAAATTCCAAGAACACAGAAATCGACCCCTCATTCTGTGGTTTGAAAAACTCACCAACAAAGGTTAAAAAGGCATTCACCCCACCGAAGAGAGAGAGGGGAGAGATAATTGAAGGTGAGACACTGGATGAAATCTTGAACAAACTTTATGAAAAAATTGAGCCCGTTTTGAAAGAAATGGGCAAAGTTTGATAGGGTGAGGTTGGAAAATGATTAAGCAGGATATAAGTAAATATAAGCATATATGGGTTTTTATTGAACACGACAACAAGGAGATTGCAAGGGTATCTTTTGAGCTTTTGAGTAAGGCAAGGGAACTTGCCAAAGATTTGGGTTGTGAGGTTCATGCCTTTACAGTTGGCGAGAAGGTTGAGCAGTTTGCCGAAGAGGTATTCAAATATGGCGCCAAAAAGTTTTTCATAATTGAGGATCCTTTCCTGAAAGACTACATTACGGAGCCATACAGAGACTCTATCGTTTACATGATAGAAAAATATAAACCTGAAATTGTTTTGATAGGTGCGACAACCCTGGGAAGGGATTTGGCAGGAACAATAGCTACTGTTCTTCAAACAGGTTTGACAGCCGATACAACGGGTCTTGATATAGACCCCAAAACCAAAAATCTTCTGATGACAAGGCCTACCTTCGGCGGTAATTTAATGGCTACAATTTTCTGTCCCGACAACAGACCACAGATGTCAACCTCAAGGCCGGGCGTTTATAAGGCTATTGAAGAGCCTGTGAAGGGTGAAATTATCAGAGAGAAGTTCAAGTTTGACAAGGCTAAATACACCAAAAAGATACTTGAGAAGATTATTGAAGAGGGTGAAAAGGTCAATTTGGGTTTCTACGACATCATAGTTTCTGGTGGATTTGGTATGGGCTCAAAGGAGAATATGAAACTTGTTCAGGAGCTTGCTGAGGTTCTTGGTGGAACATGGGCGGCAAGCAGGAAAGCTGTTCAGGCTGGTTGGGCTCCACAGACAAGGCAGGTTGGCCAGACAGGTCAGACAGTTCATCCAAAGATTTATATAGCTTGTGGAATTTCTGGTGCAATACAACATCAGGCTGGCATGAAGTCTTCAGAGATAATTATTGCTATCAACAAAGACCCTGATGCGCCAATTTTCGAAATAGCAACTTACGGTATCGTGGGTGATGTGCTTGAGGTTCTTCCTAAGATGATCCAGATGTTTAAGGAAAAATTAGGAAAGGCATGAAAAGGAGAGCGAAATGAAAAAAAAGGATTTTGATGTTATAGTAGTGGGTGCTGGTCCCGCCGGTTTATCTGCAGCCTATGTTCTGGCAAAAGCTGGTGTGGATGTGATTATTATAGAAAGGGGAAAGTTTCCCGGTTCCAAAAATGTTATGGGTGGAATTTTTTACAGAGAGCCCATGGACGATTTAATACCTGACTTTTATAAAGAAGCTCCTGTGGAAAGGCATATCATTGAACAGAGAATGTGGCTTCTGGATGATGTTTCTCATTTCAGCATGGGGATTAAAACCCAGAAGCACAATTCTGAGCCTTACAACTGCTTCAGCGTGTTCAGAGCTCACTTTGACAAATGGTTTGCTAAAAAGGTTGTTGAGGCAGGTGCCCTGTTAATTAATGAAACTGTTGTTACAGACCCAATCGTTGAGGATGGAAAGGTTGTTGGTGTTAAAACAGACAGGCCTCAGGGTGACCTATATGCGGATTGTGTGATAGCTGCTGATGGAGTTCAGTCATTCCTTGCAAGGTCTTTAGGTTTGAGAAAGAAAATTACCCCCGATAAGGTAGCTTTAGGAGTTAAAGAGGTAATAGGTCTGAGCGAGGAGCAGATAAACGACAGATTCGGTGTTAAGAGTGATGATGAAGGTGTAACCATTGAGATGACAGGTCCATTCCTTAAGGGCATGGAGGGAATGGGCTGGATATACACCAATAAGAACTCTTTATCCATCGGAATCGGAGTTATAATAGATGACCTTGTTAAGCACAATGTGAATCCAAATGATTTATTGGAGTCTTTGAAGAGCCACCCATCTGTTTTGCCTTTAATAGAGGGTGGAGAGACAAAAGAGTATCTTGCCCATGTTATACCTGAGGGTGGTTATAAGAGTATCCCCAAGATGTACACAGATGGCTTTATGGTTGCTGGCGATGCTGCTATGCTTGTTGATAGTGTTCACAGAGAGGGTTCGAATCTTGCCGTTGAGAGCGGGAAGCTTGCAGCAAGAACCTACCTTGAGGCAAGGGAAGCAGGTGATTTTTCAGAGAGAATGCTTTCTAAATATCAGGAGAAGCTTGAGGATACATTTGTGCTTAAGGATTTGAAGTTCTACAGGAATCTGCCTGAGCTATTGGAAGAGAAGAGGTACCTGTTAACCGAGTATCCACAGTTTATAATCGATGCAATGACGGAAATTTACACAGTTGATGGTGTGCCAAAGCCAGATAAGTTTAAGAAAATCAAGGAAGAGCTCAAAGATAGGTTTGGATATGTAAGGCTTGCAAAAGACATATACACTATTTGGAGGAAGTTGAGATGAAAAAGCT
>WFQQ01000165.1 GCA_015486965.1 Desulfurellaceae bacterium | reverse complement strand
TCGGGACAAATATCACATAATCGCCGTCTTTTATGGTTGGGGACATTGAGTTGCCCTTGACTTTTACGGCGTATGCTTTTTTTGGGGCGTTTGGGAGATAGATGTAGTCGATTATCTCGTCCTGTTCTGGCGGAAGTGCGGGGAAACCTGCGGGCGCTTCGGCGTTTAGGACTGGAACGGCGGTCATTTTGACAAACTCAACGGAATCCTCTTTTTTTCTGAACATTTCGCCTTCGCCAGTGAGTAGCCAGTCTTTGTTTATCGCAAAGCGAATTTCCATAAGTTTTAATATTCTCTCTGAGGGAGACTTTTTATTAGCCTCAAGCTCAGATAAATAATTAGGAGAAATACCTATCTCTTTAGCGAATTTTGTTTGTGTAAACTTTAACTTTTTTCTTGCGGTTCTTATTCTGTCGCCAATCATAAAAAAATCGCCCAGTTTAATTTTTTGCTTGACAAACTATCGCCAAGCGAATATACTTTAGACATGAATGTAAAAAACATTACTCAACCGTCCAAAAAAAATTACATTAAAGGCTCCCTGATACTGAAGGGCATCAAAATCACAGATATCGCAAGGGAGCTTGGCGTTACACAGGGCGCCGTTAGTCGCGTCATTGCTGGCAACCTCCGCTCTAAACGGATTCAGGAGAGGATTGCGGAGCTCCTTAATGAGGAGCCGCAATCTCTCTTTTCTTGCTTTAATAATAAAGAAAATCAAGGGAAAAGTAAATGTCAAAAAGAAAGGAAATTTTGACAATGCAGGAAGGGTTGAAGGGTAGAGATTTTCAAGTCTCCATGCGGTTTAGGGAAGCCTTGAGCGAGGCTATCAAAAACAGCCCTTACTCTCGGGAGCAGATTGTTGCAATGGTTTTTGGGATGACGGGCGTGAAAATCAGCAAGCACATACTTGACAGCATGACGGCGCCTTCAAAGAAAGACTACCGCTTTCCTGCAGAAATCCTGCCAGCTTTTTGCTTTATCACGGGCGATTTTGAGCCTTTGAGGATTCTTGTTGAGACGGCGGGGTTTGAGATGATCGGGGAGGATGAGGCAAGGGTCTTGAAGATTGCGAGGTTAGAGGAGAGGAAAAGGGAAATAGAGGAAGAGATTAGAAGGCTGAAGGGAGGAAGAGATGGATAGGAAGATTAGGGAGCTTTTGTGTCGAGATAGTAGTCGTATAGATACATTTTTTCAAACTTTCGCAAAGAACCATTTAAGCGAATCGCAAACCTTTCTGATTTTGAGTTTTTTAGAAGAAGAAAAGAGATTAGATAGGGATGTTTGGAGCTCTTTAACCAGTAATTGTAAACAGTTAATGGATCATCAGCCTCCGTGTAGTCCAACTCAGGTTGATAGATTGATAGAACTTCATAAATGTCTTGAAAATGCGTATTTACAAGCTCTGAAACTAAACAGTGAAAGTATTTATGATGTATTAAAAGGGGTAGCAGGTAGCAGAGAATTTCGGAAAGTTCTTCTGCATTATTTTTCGACTTTTTTCCGTGTGCTTGGGGATTATGATCGAGCACATAAAACTCTTCATCGGAAGCTCTTTCAAGGAGGATTCTTGTGTCCTCTATACAGAGCATTTTATCGATACCTCGCTTTCTCTCAGTTAAAGCCTGCTTTTGATGTTAGGCTTTATAACATTTTTCAAATCGGTTGGTCAAATGGATGTAGGGTTGAAGAAATTACTAAAAGGAGGTTGTCATGATTAAAGTTAGTCCTTTTTTTCAAGGTGAAATTCGTAACCCCGAGATTCAAACTCAGATTGGAGGTCAAGCCAACCAGCAGTCAGTAGTTGGGACAAAAAGTATTCTTGCGGTGTTCGAAGGAAGCAAACTCGGCGCTCTGGATGTTTCTTTTGAAGTTTTAGTGCCTTGTCATACGAGTAGCAAAGAAACTTTCTCAGATACTTGGGAGGCTCTTTTGGGAAAGAGGATTGAGGTTGATGTAAAAGTAAAACCAAAGAATCAAGCAACTCAGGCAAATGATTGAAATCAGGTTTACTTGAGCGAGGAGAGAGTTTTATGTTGAATAAACTTGCCAGATACTCAAGCCTGTCAATGATTTCTGAAGGGAGAAGCCAAGTGGAATTTTCGGGAGTTATCTTTATTTGCTCAAACATCTTGGAAATCCTCCTTTCTTTTGTCTTGAATGTCTCGGAATCAACTGCTGCTTTGAATTTTAAATCTTATAACATTTTTAAAATCGGTTGGTCAAATGGATGTAGGGTAAGGGGAGAGGAAAAAAGAAATAAAAAGGGAGATTGAAGGGAGGAAGAGATGGATAGGAAGATGGAGAAGAGATTGAAGGAATTTAGGGAGCTATTGGAAAGTGATGAGTTGTTTGATTTAACTTTTGAAACTTTCAGCAAAATTATTGAGAAAATCAAGAGTGAGGAGGATGGTCTTTTTGGAGATAGTGAGAGTATAAAAAATAGTTATCTGCGTGCTCTAAAATCTCACGGCTCATCGTTTTTAAATTCGAAAGTGAAAGGAATAACAGGCTATATTTTTGATTCTTACTTGGATTGTCGGGAAAAGGATCGGATTTATTATGAGATGGCACTTCTCGCAAGTATATACAATCTTCTTTCAGAGATTCGTAGCAATTATCGTAAAACCACAAAATCAAAAAGAGATTTTTCAAAAAGGAACGCATTCTTAGATGTCCGCAACATCTTAGAAGGTCGATATTGGAGCCTTCTGGGAGGTATTTGAAGTGGGAAGAATCAACAAAAATAGTTCTTTTGCATCTCGTGCAGAAGAATTGAACATTGGTTATTTTAATAGATTCTTTGTAGTTGATAGAGATTTTAAACTTGGAAGAGTAAATAACGGGCGCATAGAAATAAAAGATTTCGTAAAAGGACTTGATAGCAAGGGAAATGAAGGGATTAGAATCAAAGAAAGACATGGCAATGCTATCCCATTCGTGTTTTTCCATATCTTCAGTGAGAAGGATGTGCTTCTTGTTTTTTGCCTCGTATATAAGGAGGCTTGGCTTTCCTTTTCTTTCTATGTAGCCAATGGCGGAAGGTTCGTATTTTTTAGGGATTTTAGGTCTTTCAGGGAAGTATTTGATGACTTCTCTAATATCGTTGTAAGTCTCTTTTATTTCTTGCTTTTTTCTAAGCTTAATAAGGTAATCTTCAATAGAAATTATATTGTCGGAACTCATTTGTCTGTCTCTAAGTCAACTCCTGTTTTTAGTTCTAAACTTTATAACATTTTTCAAATCGGTTGGTCAAATGGATATAGGGTAAGGGGTAGAAGATGAGAAACAGAGGGAATAGAGGGCGGTTTGAGTTAGTCTCTTTTATCTGGGTTTGTAGGTGTTTCCAATTCCCAACACTGATTTTTGTCTTCTGTGGGAGGGAACGGTTCACCCTCAACGCATTCCGCTCTCTCCCCTGTTTCAGGATTTACATAAATTCCGGTTTTAGGAACCTTTGTTCCCGGAACATAACAGGAATCGTTGTCATCTGGCATTTAAAACTCCTATTTGGAGATTTATTGCCCTCTATTCCCTGTTTAATTTTATCGAAAGGAGAGTGTCATGACAAAGTCTTATCCTAAAATCATTGTTTACTGCGCAAAAATAAGGAAAGAAGAAAACTTAAGGAAATGCTACGAGTGCCCATTCTATAAGGGTGTTAAAGTTTCGGACAACAGAATTGAATATGTGATATGCGATTATTACGAGAAGGTGGTATTGAATGAAAAGAAAGACTGATGTTTTTGAGGCTTTGATGAGAAAAATGGCGGGGTTTAGCGCTGAAAGCGTTGGCGATATGGTTATTTTTGCGCCGAAGGGGTTTTTGAACAGCTTGAGGCTTAAGATTGCGGCTTTTGCTTTACCCAAAGAGGCGGGGTTTATGTTCCCGTCTCGGGTAGAGCCAAAAGATTTGGCTTTGCTTGACCGTCTTGGAGTTCAAGCTTTTCCTGAATGTGAAAAACCCTATCTGGGAAGCGGTTTTTCAGAAGGCCAAACTGGGAGTCAGAAGGAAACTCAGGAGCAACAGCAAAGACCTTTAAATCAGGATTCATCGAGAGGGAGTGATGAATTATAGAGTTTATGTAGATGTCCCTGAAGGCGAAGCCAACGGCTATAAGCCTATCGGTTTTTGCGAGGGCGCTCATAAGGGCTATGTGAAGGCTTGTGAACGGCTCCTTATCTGGAACGCTCTTGTATCCTGGATAAATCAAAAACGGCGCATCGGGGTTATTTGGCGTGTCTTTGCCGCTGAGAACTATGTAATCGTCATAGGGACGCCAGTCGATGGAGCCGTGAAGCTTGATGATGGAAACGGTGGCAGGGGAGAAAAGCTTGTTTTGGTCGAGCTCGAAGATATGGCCTTCATCGAGGGCTTTAAAGCCCCTGTAAAAGGTCTTCAAGCCCTTTTGCTTCCACTCATCCCTGAGTCTATAAACTTCCCTAAAGGCGCTTTCTATGACGAGGTCGTAGTTGGTTGTGAAGATGATGAGCGGGTTGTTTTTAAAGTCGTAGTCTTTGAAGAGACTAAAGAACATATCGAAAGCCTCGTCGGCTTTAAAGGAGTTGAGCTTTTCGAGTATGAAGGTTTTGAGCTGGGTAAGAAGAGTGTGGGATGCTCCAGAAATTCTGTTGAACTCTTCAATAGCTTTTCCCCTAAAAGTGTTGAAATTATTAAAGTTCCAATTATGTCCTCCTTTAAAGATGAAATAAACAAGACTTTTATCTATATTGCTTGCTGCTTCAAGAACACCAAAAACCTCTTCTATATCAAGATCAGCGGGACTTTTGGCTTTGAGATAGCTTGCGAGAATATTGAAAAGAATCTCACTGGAGCGGTAAGTGGGACTGAAATCGGAGAGAAAACCCTTTGTTGTGGGCAATCCGAGGGGCTGGGATGCGCCAGCACCGAAGAGGAAAATGGGAGGCTTCATATTTCATTCCTCCTTATTCCCGCTGGAAGCGGGGTTGGAGTATTTTCTAATCACGGCTGGGATTTCATAGATGAGCTTGAGAAAGAGCTTAAGGAAGTCGTAAGCCTCTTGGGCTTCGGATTCGGTGGCTTCTATCTCGTGGATAGCCTTATTTCCGAACTTTCTTACGATGTGAGCCCAATCAGCAAGTTGAGCGGTTATCAAGCGTTTTTCATAAGCCTTTTGGATGGCGTCAAAAAGGGAGTCTTTGTCGGATTTTATACCGATGTCAATAAGGGCGAATTCAAGGGCAGACCTGATAAAGCTTATCTTGGCGAAGGGCTCTCCCACTTTCTCAATCTCTTTAATAAGGCTGTTAATCTTGTCTGGATAAGACTCGTGGGTTGGCGGCTGTTTAGGTTCAGGATAGGTTATGTATTCCCTCGTGAAAATTCTGCGATATTCCCTTGTTTCAACATTCTTTTGAGCCTCAACCCTTTCTTTTGTAGGCAGGTTGAAGATGGCAATAAAAGGCTCATTGCACTTGCAGCACTTTATAAGGGTGTAAACGGAATCGGTTTTATCGTCAATCTTTTTGTAATAGGCAATTGCCGTAATATTGTGGTTTGCCTCGTTGTGGCAATGCGGGCATTTGCATTTAAAACTAAGCACATAACCCCCTGGAGGTTAAAATGAGAATTTTACTTAATGAGATTGTAGATGAAATTTATCAAATTGTCAAGAACACAGAAGTTCACGGGGTTTTTGAGAAACTTGAGAGGAC
>WFQQ01000164.1 GCA_015486965.1 Desulfurellaceae bacterium | reverse complement strand
CACCTTTCTTAAGAAACTGGATAACCTTATAAGTCTTTCTGAGAATTTGTTGGAAGCCTTTGGTATTTCATTCTTTCTTTCCTTGCCGGCAATGTTCAGGATTTGGTTCTTTAGCTCTGTAACAGAGCCTTTCCATTCTTCTTTACTTTCAAACCACTCAATAATAGCTGATGCCAGTGGATCGTTATCCAAAGACATTGTTATAATATCGTTTATGTTTGATAGATACGCCGGTAGAAGCTTTTTCTCATTCTCGTCCAACTCACATGCAGCAAGCCAAACGGCAAAGTCAGCCCTTCTTGGTTTGTTTTTTAAATTCACTTTTGTTATGTTTCTTAAACCACTGCTTGCTAAATCAAAAAGGCTACCCAAAATGTAAGGATGGAGTTCTTCAAGCTTTTTGAATATCTCCTCTTCTGTTTTTCTCTTCATTTGGTCTATGGGTTTTAGGTTTAGCATAACTATCCTATCAAGCAGGTCCGGATACATGAATGGATTTGTGATAGATGTGAGTATAATGGGCGAGGAGGCATAAAGAACGGATTCATCCTCGTCTGTAAAAAGGCGTCTCTTTGCAAGCCCGGAACCGTCAAGCAGCCTGCACAAAGAATCGGAAAATCTCTGTGTGCATTTTGATAGGTTATCAAAGAGCAGTAGCTTGCTTGTTCTCGATGAGATAATCAGGTCTTCCTCATTTTTTGGTGTGGACAGTTTTGTTTTCCTGTCCGGGTCTAATATGTGTTTTATGATTCTTGCCGCTGTTGTCTTTGCTGTTCCCTGCTCACCTATTAGAGCAAGGCCAATGTAGCTTTCAAAGGGGCTTAAGACATTTAGAAGAAAACCTATTATGACATAAAAGTCATCTTCTTTTTCCAGATTAAATAGCTCTTTTAATTCTCTCATCCCATTTGTTTCGATTAGATTATTTGACTCACTATTAATACTGCTTTTTGGCTCAGGAAGTGGCAGTGTGTTTTTGAACCTTACGAAATTCACAGGACTTTTGTCTAAAATTCTCCATCCATCCTGAGATATTTTAACTACTCTCCATTTATCATCTGCGAGATCTACATATATTTCGCTGTTAAAGTAAGCTATCCTTTTGAAAATAGGCTCTTCTTTTCCCTCATTGGTTGCCATGGCATCAAGAGTATCGATGACATTTTGTATGTTGTTAGATGAAAGGGCTTTTTTGGTATTTTTGAAAAAAACCGATGATATATACCTTTTCATCTGAAGGCTCTTTACCTTTCTTACCTCCGCAAAGCGCTCTTTTTTTATTCTTGCGTATGTTTCATCATCTTTAGTGTGGAAGAGATCTATGCTTTCTTTAACTAAGGATATAGCTCTATCCACGGGAGATCTCAAGCCTTCATCTGCACTTTTGAACTTTTTGGCTTGTTTGAAGGCTTTAATAATGGCTTCCTTGCCTTTTTGAATCAAAACATCATTGAAGTCAACGCCCTTTGTGTTTTCGTCCTTTGGTATATCTATTGGAGGCTCGATAAGATAAACGTCTATATCATCTTTTATCAGCTTTTTTGCCAATTCTTCTGCAGCTTTAAGGCCTACCTTACTTTTGTCCTTATCAAAAAAAATATAGATATTTTTAATTGCATGATACTCAGGAAGCAGAATTTCTGGCATATTCACAGCAGAAAGGCAAGCCCAGACTGCAAGTGAGGGCAAAGCCTCCTTAACACTCAAAGCTGTTTCTATACCCTCTGCTATAGCCAGACTATCAACCGGTTCGCCAAAATGAACCGCATACCCTTTGATAGGTAACCCTTTCATCATTTTCTTCTCTTTAGCCTTGATTTTGCCGTCTTTGTCATCTAAAATAGTCATATGAAGACTTTTTAGCCTGTTATCAGGATTTTCGACCTTTGCCAGCATTATGTTATTCTTATATAGCCTTAGGTGGCTTAAGCTGGGGGTAGCGCCAATACCCCTGGCTTGTATGTACCTTTTGACCAAATCGGGGCTTTTTTGCGAGTTATTCCACATATAGAGAGCTTTTTGCATTAAATCGTCTGATTTTTGCTCTTTTGTCTTGTTACGAGTACTTTCTGGTAGAAATCTCTTCTTAAGCTCGATTAGAGCCTCTTTGTCATCCATATCGTTCATTTTTGCATAAAGATGGATTACATCTCCCTTTTCTCCGCATCCGAAGCAATAATAGACGCCTTCGTCCAAATTCATACTAAAGCTTGGGTTATGGTCATCATGGAACGGACACTTGGCTAAATACTCTTTTTTGCCGTTTATTGACTTTTCCTTGCCTTCAGGCAGGATTTCTTTGGCAATATCAAAAATGTAAGGTTTTAGCTCTTCTATCATAGATTTACCTCCTTTTTTAATCCTCTATGACTAAAATTACGTGTCTTTCTATAAATTCTTCAACATCCTGTTTTTTATAAAGGATTTTTCCGCCAACTTTTCGGTACGGTATTCCTCGTTTTTGCCACCTCATGTT
>WFQQ01000163.1 GCA_015486965.1 Desulfurellaceae bacterium | reverse complement strand
GGGGTGTACCTATCAAAGCTCAGGGCTACTATAAATTACCCATGTCAGTCATGATTAATGGTTCACCTCACGGAATTGGTGAGTTTTTGAGAGATATATGCAGCAATAAGAAGATTTTAACTATACATCAAATGATATTGAACAAAAGCGCGAGAAAGGGTCTGCTTTTGAATGCTCTGATTATTTCATACAAAGCTTCAAAGGTGTATAAATGAATAAATTAAGCGTTTATTTGTCTATAGTGATTGTATTGATTTTGTCTATCTCCTTTTTTTTTAAAGTAGAAAAACTTAACTCTATTCGTTCTATAGGCAAATTCAACTTCCAAATACCTGTAATTAAACCTTTAAAGAGAGAGATACCAAAAGGCACAGACTATGTAGGACTTCCTTCTGTGTGGGGATTTAAATCCAACAATATTGTAAATGGTGATGTTGTTAGTAAAAATGGTATGGTTGCAAAATCGGAAAAAAGGAGAGCTAATTTTGTTTATTTGAAAAAAAGGATAAATGGTATTCCTGCTCTTTGCAAGAAAGGATTTAAAAGTTCTTGCATACTATTTTTTGGTTTGGTGTTTAAAAAGGATAAGTCCTATGTGATTCTATACAATACTGAAACAAAAAGAATTGGGCTTTTCTCTTCAAATGAAGCAATTGTTGATAACCTAACCATTTTTAAAATTTTAAGCAACAAAATTAAAGTCAAATCCACTAAAGGAACTTTTCTTATAAATCTGTTTGGATTTCCTAAGGAAAAAGGCAAAAATAAAACTACACCAAGTAAAAATTTACCTTGACAAAAGTTAATGGGTAGGCTATATATAAATTCGAGGGTTTAACCAGTTGGAGGTGACTCTAATGACCATTGAAAGGATTTTGAAAGGGGGTGGTAGCAGAAGAGTGTTTGATGTATCCACATCAGAGGGTGAGTTATTTACTTGGAACACGGATATGTTGTATTCCATGTTCTATTTTAGGGGCGTTTTTAAACGCTTTGGGTTTTAGTTGTATGTTAAATTATTATTTTAAAAGGAGGTAGATTTTATGAGAAAAGTTGTGAGTGTAGTTGCGTTGATTGCAGCGTTGGTTATTTCTATAGCTTTTGTTCCAAAACTAAGCTTTGCGGCTCCTGATCCTGGTGTTGGTCCGTTTGTGTTAGAGCCGAGCACAACTACGAAGTGTGTCAGCTCAGATGTTGTTTATGTTTCAAAACAGTTTTTGCCAGCTACAGGTTTGGTTACCCATTCTGCTGGTATAGTAGATAACGATTCAACCAAAGGTATTATACCAGAGCTTGACAATGTGGTTGACAATGCAAGTAAGATTGTTAGAATGACTTTTGTTCTTCAAAATGGTTCATTCTCAGCATCCTCTCTCGATTTAGTTATCACAGACAATACTTCGGCTACTAAAACTCTGACTGCAACGCCTATAACTGCGAACAAGATAGCTTTTACAATTGACAACAACAGCTTATCAGGTTTGACAGACAATATTACATCGGTTGCTTTGTATGACCACAACAGTACCGACACACTTAGCATTACAGTTAATGGAAGCTTGGATAATGGTGGTAAAGTAGTTCTTAGCTTAACATCTGAATCTGGGCCATTGGGCGGTTTGCAGTCTTTCCAGAATGGTTGTTTTAGGAAAGTTCTATACATAGTTGAAAACCAGTGGGTTGCTCATCTTTGTAAATGTAATGTGTGTGGTAATGGCGTTGATACGGATGAACTTATAGCAACCGATAATGGACTTATGGTAAAAGATAGCAAACTTGGAGTTTTAGGTGTATCATATTATAATGCTTGCTATAATCCTGGAGGTACAACGACAACGGGGCATTGTTGTGACAGTATACCTGGTTCATGCGGATTGTTCTGTAACCTTGTAACAACCTCTACTTCTACAACGACGGGTGGTTGCTCTATGCCGGGTAGCTGCGTTGACAATTGTACTGTGGATGCTAATTATTACGGTCTAAAAATTTACGAGAACAAAGACTTAGCAAACTCTCCTTATAAGGTCACCAACCTAAATGACGCCACAATTACATTTACATTGACAGCTGATAATATTGATGAAATTGGACAGGCTTACATAGTAGGAGCAGGTTCTAATTACAGAACAACAATAGCTCAATTTAATAAGGGTAAGGACTCATTTACAGCTCAGATAAGTGGTGCAAACTTCTTCATACCTGCAAATGGTGGTGGCTCTGCGCCTATTATGTTCTCAGTTAAAATAGTTCCAGCAACGGGTGTAACGCTTCTTCCAGATAAGTTCTACCTCTCTGCTGAAATTAGCGGAGGCTCTCAGATGGAGAACCCTGCTACACTTAACTGGAATGAATTTTTGGCATGGAGTTTCAATGGAATCTTGGCTAAAGTTCCTATTATGTTCTACGGTGGAGGCTATCGAACTTACATAAACCTCTTCTCAGATCAGCCTGCACATGTAGTTGCTATTGTTACCCTTAAAGATGGCAGTAAAGTTGATGTTGATTTAGGAAACATAACACCTGGTCAAAAGTTTATGAAGACGGCTGAAGACATAGTGAACGCTGTAAAGACATTGGGTAAAGATTTATACGAGGCAAACGGTGTATATCAATTTACTGCTGAATTGCTGATAGTAACCACTGGGAAAGTTGATGGATATGCTCTGTTTAAGCAGCCAGGATCTCTCGGTACATTAAGAGTTCCATTGTATTACAATGAGGATGGACAGGGATTGGATGAATAAGTTGTAGCGGCTGCTTTTTCAACGAATTATTTTCTTTAATGTGAAGGGGGTAGGTGGGTCACCTACCCCCTTTTTTATTTCTAATATATTACAAGAGAAAAAAGTAGCTGTTTTCAATACTTGAAAAAGTATTGAAAACAAGAGTGTGAGGTTAGAGATAAGTGAAGTTTCATTTTTAGAATTTAGGGTAATTTTTACCATTATAGACATAAACTACAAAATGTGACTCCACACCTGATGTATATCTATGCCTGTATTGATGAAATAAGCTAAATGTGATAAGATTCTAAACAGCTATTTAGGAGGTATGAGAGATGAGGAAAGGCTCTTATAAAGGGGGTTTTACACTTATTGAGCTTTTGATTGTTATGGTTATTATCGGGCTTTTGGCTTCTCTTGTTGCGCCGAAGCTGTTTAGCAAACTCGGCTCATCAAAAGTTAAGACAGCAAAGGCTCAGATTCAGATGATTGCAACGGCTCTCGATGCTTTCAGATTGGATGTGGGTAGATATCCAACAACTGAAGAAGGATTAAAGGTTCTATGGAAAAATCCTGGAAATATAAAGAACTGGGATGGTCCTTATTTGCCAAAGGCTGTGCCCAATGACCCCTGGGGCAATCCCTATATTTATAAAGCCCCGGGTCCGGATGGAAAACCGTATGAGTTAAAGTCGTTAGGTGCGGACGGGAAACCAGGAGGAACAGGGGAGAACAAGGATATCTCTATATGGGATACAAAGTGAAAAAAAGGTTAGGGGAGATCCTTATAGAAAAGGGCTTCTGTAAAGCAGAAGACATAGATAAAGCGCTTCAGGTTCAACAATCGTACGGTGGCAAAATAGGTAGCATTCTTTTTAATATGGGTGTGATAACCGAAGAGCAACTGCTTGAGGCACTTGCCGATCAGTTTGAGATACCGTTTTTATCAAAAGTTGACGATGTCGAGCCCGTTAATATCCCTGTGTCAAACAGTTTTTTAATCGCAAACAAGATTTTTCCAGTAGAGGATAAGGGAGATTCAATTCTGGTTTTAACAAATAACCCGTTGAATTTTGAGGCTTTCAGTTTAATAGAAAATCAAATAGGCAAGAGGGTTGAAATCGTACTTACAACCGAAGATAACTTGAACATGATAGCGGGGTTTCTCAATGAGGCAGAGCTGGAAGCGGAGGCGGCATCTGTTGATCTTGATGAAGAGATAGAAAAGCTTAAGGAACTTGCTTCAGAAGCCCCTGTGATAAAGCTTGTCAATTCTATATTCAACAAAGCTGTGGAGAGCAAGGCTACAGATATCCATTTTGAATCTTTAAAAAACGGCATGAGGGTTAGGTTTAGAATAGATGGAGTATTAAAGAGTGTTAACACTATCCCTGAGAATATGAAGCTTGCGGTGATAACAAGATTGAAACTTTTATCCGGTATGAATATAGCAGAGAACAGATTACCTCAGGATGGGAGGATTAGTGTAAAGATAGCCGGGAGAAATTTTGATGTCAGGTCTTCAGCAATGCCCACCCAGTTTGGGGAGAGTTTCGTTGCGAGGTTGCTTGCAGAAGAAGGAATAAGTGAGTATTCGTTAGAAAACCTTGGATTTTACAGTGACCATGTGGAAACAATCAGGGAGATATCAAGACATCCAAACGGCATTTTTTTAACTACAGGACCCACAGGAAGTGGTAAAACTACAACACTTTACTCCATCCTATCAGAGCTTAATACAGATGAGGTCAAGATTTTCACAGTAGAAGACCCAATCGAGTATAAACTTCCTGGTATCAATCAGATTCAAGTGCATTCAGACATAGGCTTCACATTTGCAAGAGCTTTGAGAAGTATTCTTAGACAGGATCCAGATATAATTATGGTAGGAGAAATCAGGGATAAAGAGACGGCTGAGATTGCCATACAAGCAGCATTAACGGGGCATTTAGTCCTCTCCACACTTCACACAAACTCTGCACTGGCTTCAATTACGAGGCTTTTGGATATGGGGGTTGAGTTTTTCTTACTGAAAGCCACGATAGTCGGTTTAATGGCTCAGAGACTTGTAAGGAAATTGTGTCCGTACTGTTCGGTTGAAGCCGAAATACCTGAGGAGATAAGAAAGAAATATGATTTAAATAACTTAATAGAAAGGCATGAATTTGTTAGCCCATCCCCCAAAAAAGCAATTGGCTGTCCGAAATGTAATTATACGGGGTATAGGGGAAGAACAGTGATAGCAGAGGTTATACCATTTGATAATAGATTGCAGGCTTACTTTGAAAAGGACAGAAACTTTAATGACCCCAGTGCATTGGGATACAGGACTATGTTGGAAGATGGGCTTTTGAAGGTTTTGGAGGGTATAACATCTTTTGATGAAGTGCTTAGGGTGGTTTATTGATGATTCTTTATTATGAGGGATTAACAAAAAAGGGCGAGAAGATTAAAGGAACATTCACCGGGACAAAAGATGAGCTTACTCTCTATTTAAGAAAACAAAATATTTTTTTGCTTCAAGTCAAGGAGCATAAGAGAAAGCTCAAAAAGGGTCGATATGGCATAGGTGAGTTTACCTTTGATATAGAACAGCTTGCATATTTTGTTGGCTCTGGAATGAGCATAGACAAGGCTGTCAATACATTGATAAAAAATTCTACGAAGCAGGCGAGTGTTGATTTCTGGTCGTCAGTTTTGCAAAAACTGAAAGAGGGCAAACAGTTTTCAGTTGCCTTGAAAGAGGCTTCAAGCGAGAACAGGCTTTCATTGAGTGAGCTTTATATAAATATCATATCCGTTGGAGAAGAGGTTGGAGATCTGAAATCTTCCCTTAGAAAGGTTAGTGAGTATCTACATTTCAGGTCAAATTTGATGAAAGAGGTATGGTCTGCCTTAGCCTATCCTTTGTTTATTCTGTTTGTAAGTATTGTGGCTTTATTTTTTATTGCAACAGTGATATTGCCAAAATTTTCTTCTATTTTTACCGGTAAAGAGATGCATTATCTTCCTTTTATCTCGAGAGTTGTTATTGGAATGGGAAAGTTTATCAATTCCAACCTAAATTTGGTGTTGGGTCTGTTTTTCAGTTTGATTACAGGATTGGTTGTGCTATTTGCTTTTGAAGAAACTAGAAGATTCATTAAAGATGCTTTATATAAAATTCCTGGGGTAAAGGAAATTGTTTTTCAGCTTGAGTTTGCCAATATGTGTTCTTCTTTAGGGGCGATGCTTGAGGGTGGTGTTGAAATAGGTAGAGCCGTTCGTTTGGCTCAGAGGGTTGTAGATAACAAAGCCTTGAAACATGTTTTAGAGGAAACAGCGGAGGAGATAAAGAAGGGACTAAAGATTAGTGATATTTGGAAAAGGTACGATATAATCCCAGAGAGCATTGTTTCTCTTGTATCCGTTGGTGAAAATTCAGCAAGTCTTGGAGAGATACTGACAAAGTTGGGTGAAAGATACTCTGAGGATTTTAAACACAGTGTTTCAAGAGTTCTGTCATTACTTGAGCCGGTTTTGATTATATTTTTAGGTATAATAGTTGGAATTGTTGTCGTGGCAATAATGCTTGCCGTGATCAGTTTGAATAATGCTGTATCATAAGTTTGGTTTTACATTGATAGAAATATTGATTGTTATTTTAATTATATCGATAGTTTCGGGGGTTGTTGTTCCTGTGGCTTACAGGCTCACTGATAAATTTAATGCAAGGATTGAAAAATATGAAGATATCAACAAGAAAAAAATGGCAGAATTCCTAAGCTTTATAACAGAAGAAAGATGCAAAGTTGTTAAAGGAAGAGTCTTATGTGGAAAAAAGCGTTTTAGAAGAATCGGGGATGCGCTTAAATAACGGTTTCACCTTGATAGAGGTTTTGGTTTCTACTCTGATACTGTTCATTGTAATTGCCACTTTGAGTGTAGCTTTTAAACAGTACACTGCTTATAGGTTGAAACAGCAGAAATATGAAATGATCTATATATCGGTCTTATCGCTTAAAGATAAGTTTGCAAATGAAGATTTGAGTAAGATAAAAAATGTAAATGGAGAGATAAACGGGCTAAAGTATAGAGCAAGCATTTCTATAGTTCAATCAAAGAGAAACTTTGTGTACGGTATTACACCAAAAGAATCAGGGAATAAAGGAATGTTTTTGGTAACTCTTTATAAAATAGTTCTAAAAATAGCGGGTAGGAGTTATGTTTTTTATCAGACACAGTATAGAAAGTATGCTTTTTAGTTGCCATTTTTGTTTGGATTGTAAGTAGAAATAAGAAAAAACAGATATTGAAAAAACATGTACATTAGATATAATTTTAAAT
>WFQQ01000162.1 GCA_015486965.1 Desulfurellaceae bacterium | reverse complement strand
TCTTTATTTTGTGTGCATAGACAGAAACATCGATACAAAAAAGAAAGAGGCTTATAGAAAAGCATGGAGCAGAACCCGTTTCAAAATAATTTTTATTAAAAAACCCCAAAAAACAAAAATCTATACTATTACATTCACAACAACAAACAGGTCTATAATTTACGCCTTGAAAAGAAAGGGTTTTTACCCTATAATCAAACTGGTCAAAAACGGGGCGTAGCGCAGCCTGGATAGCGCACTTGAATGGGGTTCAAGTGGTCGGCGGTTCAAATCCGCCCGCCCCGACCATGATTAAAACTATCTTTTTTCTTTCTTCGACATGAAAAGTTTATAGCTCACTAAAACTATCAGTCCAATGGTTATAAAACTATCTGCAAGGTTGAATGCTGGATAGTGATATTGCTGCCAGTGGAAATCCAAAAAATCTACAACATAGCCCTTAAACACCCTCTCGTAAAGATTGCCCAAGTCCCCACCACCCAACAGTGCAAGCCCAATAATAAAGATAAGATTCCTATCTTTACCAAAAAGTATCAAATATAACACAGCGACAAAGACAACAAAACTAATGCCACTAAAAAGTACCAATCGAACAGTGTGAGAAAGATGAGCAAAAGCACCGAAAGCTATACCGGGGTTGTGTACATTCACTATGTTCAAAATGCCATCTATAACTGAGAAGCCACTATTCAGAATTATATGTTTAGAAATTAAGGACTTTGTGTAAAAATCGACAATAAAAAAAAGGAGTATCAGAGATACTCCTAAAATTGAAGCTTTGTCTAACCTATTCACTATGTTCTTCTACAAACTCAACAATGGAAACAGGCGCAGCATCGCCCTTTCTATAACCCAACTTTATCCTTCTAACATAGCCCCCATTCCTTGTGGCATACCTTGGGGCTATATTGTCAAACAGCTTTCTTACAGCTTCCTTGTTGTTGTTCAACTTGGCAAGAGCCCTTCTCCTTGAAGACAGGTTATCGTTCTTAGCCAAAGTGATGAGTTTGCTTATAAATCTTACAAGTTCTCTTGCTTTTGCATCTGTTGTCTGTATCCTCTCATGCTCAATCAAGGATATGGCAAGGTTTCTCAACAGCTGTTTCCTGTGCTCACCATTTATACTTAGTGTTCTATATCCCTTTCTATGTCTCATTACCCTCTACCTCTCTTTCCGTAATAAGCTGTTTAATTTTCTCTATCTGCTCCTCTGTAAACTTCATACCAAGCTCAAGTCCCAACTGTTTTAGAGAGTCTTTTATCTCCTTTAAAGACTGTTTACCGAAGTTCTTTGTGCTCAGAAGCTCGGCATCTGTTTTCTGAACAAGCTCATAAATGTATTTAATATTGTGAGCGGAAAGACAGTTGGACGCCCTAACATTGAGCTCAAGTTCCTCAACAGGTTTAAGGAGATTTTCGTTAATCTCTTCCTCTGACTCTTCGCTTTTGCCCTCTTCAGGTACTATCTTTTTAAAATCTCCCGAAAATACAGAAACATAGCTTCCAAGTATATAGCTTGCCGTCTTCAAAGCTTCCTGTGGCGTTATTGTTCCATCTGTATATATCTCAAGAACCAGTCTTTCGAGGTTGTAGTAATCCCTAACCGTGCTCTTCTCCACATGGTAGGCAACCTTTACAATGGGTGAAAACAGGGCATCAACAGGTATATAGCCTATCTCTCTGTTCATAATTTCATAGTCTGCCTGTCTATAGCCAATGCCCTTCTCGAGATGGATTGTCATATTAAGGCTGGCATCGTCCATAAGCTCTGCAATGTAAAGCTCCCCATTCACAATCTCAATGTTACCCGGAACCTCTATATCCTTGGATTTAATAACGCCCGGTGTGTCTTTCCTTATATAAGCCTTACCCTCTTTAAAACTCTCATTTAAAGCCTTAAATCTAACCTGCTTGAGATTTAGAATTATGTTAAGCACATCCTCCTTAACGCCGTCCACGGTCTTAAACTCATGTTCAACACCGTCAATCTCTACTCCTACGACTGCAATGCCAGGGATAGATGACAAAAGTATCCTTCTCAAGGCATTGCCTATCGTAATTGCATAACCTTCGTTAAGCGGCTCCAATGCAAACTTCCCATATGTTGGGGTATGCTCCTCTATCTTCACCTCTTCTGGTAATTTTAAATAATCAAAAACGCCTTTCATCTTGCTTCCCTTCGTCCCTTCATTTTTTTATTTGGAGTACAACTCAACGATGGCGTTTTCATTGAATGGTGGCTGTATGTCATCTCTTGTTGGAATATCAACAAAAGTAGCACTGACATTATCTAAATCAACGGTAATCCATGAGGTTGCCATCCTTCTTGCGTTTTCCTCAAACCTGCTCTTAAACTCCTCTTTATTTTTAATTTTATCTGAAACCGAAATCACATCACCCTTCTTTACAAGGTAAGATGGAATATTAACCTTCTTCCCATTTACTCTGATATGACCATGAGTTACAAGCCTTCGTGCTTCTCTTCTTGAAGATGCAAACCCAGCTCTATAAACTACATTATCGAGCCTTCTTTCAAGCAGTATAACAAGGTTTGCTCCAGTTTCTCCCTTGAGCCTTTTTGCCTCTTTAAAATACTTCCTAAACTGCCTCTCCAAAACACCGTAAACAGCTTTTGCCTTCTGTTTCTCCATAAGGTGCTCTGCGTAAGAAGAAAGCTTTCTCCTGTAGTTTCTCACCTTTCCAGGCGGATAAGGTCTACGCTCAAATGCACACTTATCTGTAAAACATCTCTCACCCTTCAAAAAAAGCTTAACGCCCAAAGCTCTACATCTTCTACATGCAGGTCCAGTGTAAACTGCCATAGGTTATCCTCTCCTTATACCCTTCTTCTTTTTGGTGGTCTGCAACCGTTATGGGGAATCGGCGTAACATCCCTAATCGATTTGACTCTTAATCCAGCGGACTGCAGAGCTCTAATAGCCGTCTCCCTACCAGGTCCCGGCCCTTTCACTCTGACATCTATCTCTTTCATACCCATTGACATAGCCTTCTTCGCAGCATTCTCAGCGGCAAGCTGGGCTGCAAAAGGAGTACCCTTTCTCGTTCCCTTAAATCCACTATCACCAGCTGAAGACCAACAAAGAACATTACCATCAGGGTCGGTTATTGTAACGATAGTATTGTTAAATGTAGCCTGAATATGAGCTATGCCACTGACAACATTTCTCTTGACCTTTTTTCTCTTTTTCGTTGCTTTTTTAGCCATCTATCTCCATCTCCTTCTATTTCCTACCTACGGTTTTTTTCTTACCCTTTCTTGTCCTTGCATTTGTCCTTGTTCTCTGACCTCTAACAGGTAAGCCCTTTCTGTGTCTTAAACCCCTGTAATTGCCAAGATCCATCAAGGCTTTTATATTCATAGCAATCTCTTTCCTCAGTTCACCCTCAACCTTATAATCGGCAACAATGTTTCTAATCCTTTGAATCTCCTCAGGGGTGAGCTCATAAGTCCTCTTATCTGGATCCACCTGAGCTTTTTTTAGTATCTCCAAAGATCTCGACCTTCCTATGCCAAAGATGTAAGTCAAAGCTATAAATATCTTCTTGTTCCTCGGCAACTCAACACCAGCAATACGAGCCACTTAAACCTCCCGCTAACCCTGTCTTTGTTTATGTTTCGGGTTTTCGCAAACAACCCTTACAACGCCTTTTCTTCTAATGATTTTACATTTAGGACATATCTTCCTAACCGATGGTCTGACCTTCATTTTAAACCTCCGATCACTTGTATCTGTAAACTATTCTACCCCTCTCGATACTATAAGGGGAAAGCTCCACTTTAACCTTATCTCCAGGCAAAATCTTTATAAAGTGCATCCTCATCTTACCTGCAACATGGGCAAGCACAACATGTCCATTTGCAAGTTTTACACGGAACATTGCGTTGGGCAAAGCCTCCACAATCTCCCCATCAACAGTAATGCTTTTCTCTTTAGCCATACCTCAACTAACCTCACTCAAAATAACTGGTCCTTCTTCAGTAATTGCTATGGTGTGCTCAAAATGCGCAGAAGGTTTACCATCCGCTGTAACAACAGTCCACCTGTCTTTTTTGGTCTTAACCCTCCATGTGCCAGCATTGATCATGGGCTCAATGGCAAGTGTCATACCAACCTTCAACAGAGGACCCCTGTCAGTCTTGGAAGGAACATAGTTGGGAATAGGCGGATCTTCATGGAGCTTTCTACCGATCCCATGCCCAACATAGTCCCTGACCACGCTAAACCCATTGCCCTCAACGAAGCTCTGGATAGCTTCAGAGATGTCGTAAAGAAAATTCCCAGCCCTCGCCTGCTCTATGCCAAGATACAGGGACTTCCTGGTTACATCCATGAGCCTTCTCTTCTCACTATCTATATTACCAACAGCCACGGTAATTGCAGAATCACCATACCACCCTTTATAAACCAGACCAAAATCAAGACTAATAATATCCCCCTCTTTTAAAACCCTTTTCTTAGAGGGAATTCCATGCACAACCTCTTCATTTATGGATGTGCAGAGCGACTTTGGAAAACCACCATAGCCTTTAAAGGCACATCTTGCATGCCTTTTTTTAGCCTCTTCCACAGCAAGTTTATCCAAATACTCGGTGGTTATACCAGGTTTTATCTCGTTTTTCAAGATATTAAGAATCTCGCCAACCATCTGGTTGACAACCCTCATCTTTTCTATCTCTTCTTTGGTCTTTAAAACTATCATCCCAAAATCTTCTTAATCCTTGCAAATATCTCCTCAATATCACCTGTTCCATCAACCTTCACAAGTTTCGAGGTTTTCATATAGTAATCCACGAGAGGCATCGTGCTCTCTTTGTAAACCTCTAACCTCTTTCTAACAACATCCTCTCTGTCATCGTCTCTTTGTATAAGCTTGCTGCCACACCTATCACAAACTCCATCCACTTTAGGCGGATTGTTCTTTATATGGTAAACAGCACCACAGTTGGGGCAGATTCTCCTGCCCGTCAATCTCTCAATAATTTCCTCTTCAGGAACATCAATTAAGATTACCTTGTCAAGCTCAAGTCCGTTCTTGGAAAGCATCTTATCGAAGGCTTCAGCCTGAGCCACAGTCCTTGGGAAGCCATCCAATATAAAACCGTTCTTGCAATCGTCCTGTTTTATTCTTTTTTCCATCATTTCAATAATAACATCATCAGGAACGAGCTCCCCTTTCTCCATGTAAGCCTTTGCCTTCTTCCCAAGCTCTGTTTCGTTTTTTACTTCACTCCTCAATATATCGCCGGTAGAAATCTGGGGAATACCGTACTCCTTACTAATCAAAGCACCCTGAGTCCCCTTCCCAACACCTGGTGCTCCAAGTAAAATTAAAATCATATCATATGCCCCCTATCTCGTTCTCCTGTTCTTTAAAAATCCCTCATAGTTTCTCATATAGAGGTGAGCTTGAATCTGCATAATGGTGTCTAAAGCAACCTGAACAACTATCAAGAGTGCTGTGCCTCCAAAGTAAAAGGGCACATTGAATCTCCTAATCAATATCCACGGCAGAACACACACAAAGGAGAGATAGATAGCCCCTCCAAATGTCAACCTATCCAGTACCCAATCAAGATATTGGGCTGTGTATTTACCAGGCCTTATGCCAGGTATAAACCCATTATTCTTTTTTAGATTCTCTGCAATCTCTTTAGGATTGAACACGATAGCTGTATAAAAATAGGCAAAGAAGAAAATCAATGCAACATAGACAATGCTGTAGATAAGACTTCCAGGCATTAAGTAATCGGATATTTTTCTTAAAATAGGTATATTTATAAGTCTTGTAATGGTAGCTGGAAAAAGTAGGATTGAGGAAGCAAAAATTGGCGGTATAACACCCGATATGTTTATCTTAAGAGGAATATAGCTTGTTTGCCCACCGTACAACCTTCTTCCAACCATCCGCCTTGGATACTGAACTGGAATCCTTCTCTGTGCAAGCTCAACAAACACAACGAAAGCAACAACGGCTATGGCAACGGCAAAAATCACAAGCAGAGAAAGGATACTCATCTCACCTGCACTAACAAGTCTGAAAAGATTACCCAAAGCCGCTGGCAACCTTGCAACAATACCTGCAAAGATAAGCAGGGATATACCGTTTCCTATTCCCCTCTCTGTAATCTGCTCGCCAACGAACATCAAAAACACGCTGCCAGCTGTCATAGTCATAGCTGTAAACAGAACAAACGGAAGTCCGTGCCATATAACCACACTAGCACCACCAGGACCGTGCATCGACTGTAAACCTATTGCAATACCCAACCCCTGAAGAAAAGATATTACAACCGTTCCGTAGCGTGTGTATTCTGTTATTTTTCTTCTACCCGCCTCACCCTCCTTTTTCAAAGCCGCAAGCTCAGGTGAGA
>WFQQ01000161.1 GCA_015486965.1 Desulfurellaceae bacterium | reverse complement strand
TGCTTATGCTATTCATCTCTTTGAGCTCTGAATATATTCCCATTAAAGCCCTTGGGTTTGTTGTGGGTTCTCCGTTTACACTAACAATCACATCGCCCACCCTCAAGCCTATTTTTTTTAGAATCGAAACAGGACTAAGGAAGTTTATCCTATACCCATAAGCCTTTCCATTCTTAAAAACTGGCACAACACTCATCTGTCTGAAAAGGGAGTTAAAACCTCCAAGTTTGCTCAACATCTCCCTTTTGATTTTCACCTTCTCGATGCTCGAATTTGCATTATTTGGTTTAAAATAGCTCCCGTTCATCATTGTTAAAACCGGTTGAGTGCCCCCGCTCTCCTCTTTTCCAAACTTAAATAGCTTTACCTCCCCTGTTCTCTTATTTTTTAAATACACACCGTGTGCATCTATTTTATATAGATACCAGAGCTTCTTTAAACCCCTTTTTTTTGTTACAATAACCACAGGCTTGCTCCCCTTTTTTAAAAGAGCCATCGGGTTATTGCCTCGTATGAAGCCTATGAGGTTATAACCATCAATGTCAGATACAGCTTTAGCCGTTGCAATTTTAGTTGTGCTACCCTTTCTTTTAATTGAAACACCTGTATCAACATTAAAAATGTTCTCGGACAGAATTAATTTGTCCCATTTTCTGTTTGGTTGGTTTTTTTTGCTTTGAGAGCCTTTTAAATCGTTGGAAAAATGCACAGTCGGGATATATACAGAGATTAAGGACGAAGCCAGAAATGCAAGGGATGCTCCCAAAGCTATGAGGATTAATATGTCAAAAACCTTAAAAAAGTGCTTTTCCCTAAATTGAAAACCCATGTTTTACCTTGCCTATCTTTACATATCCCCTGAGATTCAAGCCTTGATTTGATATATATCCCTTTGCTTTCACAATGAATTTCCCTGATATGGTCAAATCTTCCAACACAATCCCACTCTTTACAAGTTTTACTTTGGCAGTTAGGTTGTTCTTCCCCCTAAAACCAGAGAGCATTTCTGTATATGGCTCATCAAGGAACTGTTTTAAAAGCCCTGTGAGAAAATACCCTTCTATAACAAAGGATTTGAAGGAGTTTGTGCCTTTTAAAACTTTAAACCTTGCTTTGTTGCCATCTATAGCAATTTTTCCTAACTTGGAACTGACTAAAAAGAGGGGGTTTATATAAACAGTGATCTTTTTAATTCTGTATTTTCTTGAGCCAATAGTGAAATTCAAGTTTTTTAGCTCTACAGAAAGAAGCGATGCTTTTTCAATTTCGTATGTGGCTGATATATGGTTATGCTTTAAAACTTTGTAGATAAGGTAGTTGTATATCTTTGCATAGGGCAGGAAGATAAATAGGAATATGACAAATGATACGACAACTATAAAAAGACCTTTAATCTTCATTCCGTTTTAGCTACCGTTAAATCCAAGTCTAACAACTTATTTGAAGTAAAGCTCTTTCTCAAAACAAGATGCTTTACCTTAACATTTTTATACTGTTCGACTCCCTTTAAAACCGTTAAAAGCTCAGAAAGGTTAAGATGTCTCAATTTTAACACAATGGCATTTCCATCAGTGGTTGTACTCACAGCTACAATCTTTCTTTTTATGTTCGCATTTTTCTGCAAGTTCTGGACAAGAAGTAGGATATTGCCACGAAAAACAGCTCTTTTATTTTCTTGTTTTTTTATCTTTTCATAAAGAGTTAAAGCCTTTCTATACTTCTTTCGAAGGGTGTCTATCCTGCTTTTGGTTTGCCTTATCCTGCTGTTTAGCACAGTAAAAACTAAAGCAGAGACAAAAAGGGCAATAACCACAGTAAAAAGGAGTGCCTCACTCTCTTTTACCCTAAGCCCCCTGAAATCAAACCTACCCATACAGATTACCTACAAGAACAAATTTGAGTCTGCCTTTTTTTCTTGATGTATTTCTCACAATAAACTTTTTACCCGTCATTTTGTTCAACTCTCTGACATAGTTTAACAAGCCTTTGTAGCTATCTATCGTTCCCCTTATCTTTAAACTGTCATCAGAGAGGGATATAAAATCTATATTCAGATTATGACCATCTTTGGCTTTACTCAAAAAATATAAAAGTTTTGTTGGGGAAATAGTGCTCTCTTTTTGACCGTAATCAGCTTTGTAAAGCAAAATTCCATACGGGTCGCTATAGCGCTTACCCCCAAGTGCCATATAATAAAGCTTATCCAGCCGTTTCTTTTCCATTTTAAGCGTTTTTGAATATGTCGAATACCTTACAACCATACCTATAATAAATAAAAATGCAATAAGTAGGACAGCGGCAAAACGCCATATTTTCCAGTTTTCAAACCTCTCTTCCCCAGAAATTGAAAGGTTAATCTTTTTGAATTCTCTTTTTTTTATAATCTCAATCGCATTTTCAAGGGTTTGGAGTTTATTGTATTTTACAATTTCCACCTGCGAACTTAAACGCTCAAGAAGAACATTTTCATCTCCAACTGTATAAAATTTAAGCCTTTTCTCAAAAACAGCGGCGCAGACACCGTTTCCCACATACGCAAAACTATCCATGAAATAGGCAAATATAAGAAATGGTGTAGTTATATAGGCTGCAGCATTTAAAATCTCATCATCAAGGGATTCAAGTTTCTCTTTTTTAAATGTATAACCAACAATTGGATTGAACAGGCTTACATATCCAACATTATCAACTGAAGAAAAAAGAGTTTTTGCATAGGCTTTGACCGTCTGATTAACCCTCCTTTTTGAAACAATGTCTGTCTGGAAAAAAAAGAAGAAGTTATCGGGTAGAATTAAATATAACTCGTCTCCTTTTGAGAAATTCTCCAATTTTTTTAGCTTTGTATCGTAAAACTCCCATTCACCATCTTCGTAAATTCCCAAAACCTTACTCATAGAAACCCTTGCCCTCGAAGTACTTTAAGACTTTGACACTTTTGCCCTCTCTTTCTAACAACATCTCAGCCTGAAAATCCTCTTTCCCTATCTTAACTTCTACCCTTGCATCAAAAAGGCTACTCTTCGTCGTTATATACGGCAAAACCTTCAAATATACCTCATCACTAACACAGCCAACATTCCTCAACTCGGTAATATTTTTAAACGGTTTTTTCTTTCTGTAATCGATAATGTCATCCACACAGTCAGAAAGCTTTGGTAAGTAGTTCTCAATAACCTCCTTTGGAGCAAAGTTAATGTTGATTTTACCCATCGTGTTAGCTGCTGTAAAGTATTTGTGGAATTTAGAAGAGAAACTACCAAGTCCCTTAACATAATCAACCTCTTTTAAGGAGTAAAAGGGTTTTCGTGTGGGTTTGTAGGGTGTAGTGGTATAGTCATTTACACCTTCAGGACTAAACCAAAGAAGCAGGTTTTTTAAAAGTTCACTACCATTCTCACCTTTATCAGAAAGTATATACAAAAATGCAGACTGGGTTTTTGCTCTGAGGTTTTTATCTTTATCAAGAACACCGTTTATATTGATTTTTGCATTCACAGGATAGATGGAAAGTGAAATCAAACTATCATTTGAAGCCTTGAAGGGGGGCAGATTAAACCACACATCATCCTTGGAATCGTAGCTATTATTATCGTTTTCAAGCAACTTTTTTGCAACTTTAATCGCAGAGCTAAAATAAAGAGCAGCTTGATTTTGCATTAAAAGTCTTGACGAGTAATCAAAATCGACAGACGATCTTCTCTCAAGAACTAAAACCATGCTTACCAGAGCAGCCATAATTATCAAAACAACTATTAAAATCATTCCCCTATTGTTCAAATCATCCCTCTACACACAAAAGATATTTTGCCTGTCTTGGAATAGAGAATTACTTTAACGATAGGAGATGGAGCATCTCTCCACTCTCCACCGTAGTAAAATCTAAAATCTATTTTTTTAAACAGATCGGTTAGAGGAATTATCAGGTCTTCACCCGCATCTCCGTTTTTCTCTTCCCTTACAAGGAATGGTTTACCGTCATACTCCTTTATGTAGTAGGAAACGCTGACAGCCAAAGAGCCACCGAACAGAAGAGAGTCTGTGGTTTGGAAATCTAAAACCTTTCTCCCATCCAAAGTTTTAACATAGAACTTTCCCACTTTGCATCTAATGTCTC
>WFQQ01000160.1 GCA_015486965.1 Desulfurellaceae bacterium | reverse complement strand
GGTTACCCACGTGTTACTCACCCGTGCGCCGGTTTACTCGTCTCCCGAAGGAGACTTTCTCCCACGACTTGCATGTGTTAGGCACGCCGCCAGCGTTCGTTCTGAGCCAGGATCAAACTCTCATGTTAAACATGAAAGAATGATCTAAAATCATTCTGTTTAATGCTTAGGCTAAAAACTCTATATCAACCAGGGCTATCTTTCCATCCTGGCTTGTAAAAGAACATCTCGCTTTCATGCGAGGCGAATGAGAATATAATACACTTTTGGGGAAAAGTCAAGGGGGAAGGGGGAAGCAGGGAAATTTTTTCTAATCCCGCATCCCCTAAGGAAATACTGAGAAATTAATCATACTTTTTAAAGGCAACTTTCAAATTTTTAAAACTCATTGTGCTTTTTTTCCTATAACAGCCCTGAAGGGATCTACCTCTTCCCTTAAAATCTTTAGCTCTTCTTTAGTTGGAGGAGCAGTTTCCTTTAAATGTTCAGAAACCAAAAGCTCAAACCCTGTATTATCCTGTACATCTTCGATAGTATATCCGGGATGAACCGACTCTATCATCATCCGTTTTGTTTTATCATCAAAACCCAAAACTGCCATATTCGTAATCACCCTGTAAGGCCCTGTATTTCTTGGAAGACCCGCCTTTTCTCGTGCTCCGGGACCGGTTAAATATCCAGGTGTTGTGATAAAATCTATACTGTTTGTAAACCTTCTTTTAGACTGGGGTGTAACAACTATGGTTCGCCAGGACATAGAGGCAAAATCGTTTGCTCCACCACTTCCCGGAAATCGCACCTTCGGCTTTCTGTAATCCCCAATAACTGTCGAATTCAAATTACCATACATGTCAATCTGTGCTCCACCTAAGAAGCAATAGTCTATAAGGCCTCTTTGTAACATCTCCATGGCATCAGCTGTAGATGTTGTTTGAAGTGCTCGACTCATTGTTGTGGAATCACCAACAGATAGCGGCATCGACGGCAATATTGGAGCGACGGAGCCTGCTTCAAAAGTTATTAACAAATTCGGAGCATAAAGTTTCTGAGAGAGCATAGCAGCGGCACAAGGCACACCAGTTCCCACGGATACAGATGCACCATCCTCAAACACTCGGGATGCCACACATATCATAAGTTCCATCTCGTTATACTCCATATCAACCATTGTAGCCCCCAAGAATCTCATTCTCTTTATCAATAAGGTATTGGATTTTCTTCATGCCACCGTGAAGGTTTATAAAATCGAAAAATGTTTCACACTTAAAAATATTTTCATCCAAGTACCTTTTTAAACCCTCTTCATCAGAGAAAGCCTCAAGCATCTCCCTTAAGTGCTCCACATCCAAAAAATACTCATACGGCATATTTGCAGGATAAGAACCAAAGGGAGACTTGACAACTGCATCCACAAGATAGAAAGGAATTTTTGTCCTTTCAGGGTTATTTCTAAAAAATTCTGTGGGTACAATCCTTTCAGCTGTAATAACAACCTTTTTTGATGCTTTGGCTATGTCGATGTCTGCTATCAAAACACCCTTAATATAACTATTTCCATATATATCGGCTGCATGTACATGTATAACCGCAGCATCGGGATAAAGAGCAGGCACCGCAAGATATTTCATGCCGGTAAATGGACAGGTTATCTCTTTAGCCGCACTGTACTTTTGAGTGTCTGTGCCAAGCATCGACCTTATGGGCAAAAAAGAAAGACCCATGGCAGCAGCTTTGTACCTCCAGCCAAGCGCACCGTTTGACCACTCTGTTGTGTATATTTCTCCGCTCTCAAAATACTTCCTTATTATTTTAGGAAATCCCAAAGCTTCAAAGGCTATTGCATAGGAAACATCGGTCTCTTTAAACATCTTTCCCGCAGCAAGCATATCTGTATCGAGATTTGATGTAAAAGCAGCACACTTTAGACCGCCCTTTTTCTGCCTAATCATCTCATGAATAAAAGCCATTGGTATCCTAACAAGCCCAAACCCGCCCAAAGCAAGATAGTCACCCTCTTGAATAAACCTATCAACGGCTTCCCCAAGCCCCATTAGTTTGGGCTCCAACTTCTTTGACTTCTTTCTAAAAAACTCCCTCATATCGTCGGGATGCTCAAAACCCAATAACTTCCCTACTCCATCCATAAGACACTCCTAAAGACTCAAAACCCAATCGCATATCTTTTCTGTTGCAACCACAGTATTTGAGCAGTACTTTCTTATAAAATCCTCATCAACTGACTCTTTTTTAGCAGCCTCAAGTGCTTTTTCTCCATCAAAATCAACATAAGCTATCCTTGCTGTAAACTCATCCTTAGGTCTTCCAAAGTCGTCTCCAGGTAAGAAAGCAACGCCTGTATCCTC
Source organism: Desulfurellaceae bacterium (assembly GCA_015486965.1). Taxonomy (GTDB): domain Bacteria; phylum Campylobacterota_A; class Desulfurellia; order Desulfurellales; family Hippeaceae; genus Hippea. The sequence goes on along the minus strand of WFQQ01000160.1, from coordinate 8,639 downwards.
TAAAACCCTCCTGCAAAGCTCTCTACTTGTTCTAATCCCTCTACCTTTTAACTTATCCTTATAGAAAGAAAAGTTGATAAGATAGTAAAAAGCTCCGTCTGCTTTAGGTGTTGTTATATTAGCCTGAGTTAGCTTAGAGTGGATAAAATCTGAAAGTGTCCTCAATACTTCTCTGCTCCTCTCAAGATAATCAACAATCTCATCATCAAAATCAAAAGCCCTTATAGCTGCATATTGAATGGGTGCACTCACAGATGTAAATGTTTCGCTGGCAACAGACGCCATTTTATCCGCAAGCCAGCTCAAACTTTCTGGTATGGCAAATGTTCCCAGTCTCCATCCACCTGCTCCGCACCACTTGCTTAAACCACTGCTGACTATAGTTCCCTCTGGATAAAATCTGGCTATCGAAACATGGTTGCCATCATGGTCAAGCTCACCATAAATCTCGTCTGATATCACTATCACCTCGTATTTCCTGCAAACTTCAGCAAGTTCCTTAAGTTGAACCTCGTTGTATGTTTTTCCCGTAGGATTGTTGGGATAGTTCAAAATCATGGTTTTCTGATTGAAAGTGTGATCTTTACAGTAATCTTCCAGCTGCTCTGGTAAAAGCAACCACTCACTCTCCTCTTTCGTATCAATCCAGGTATATTTCCGTGCTGCAATTTTAGCCTGAGGTGCATAAGATACCCAGCTTGGAGATGGCAAAATCAATTCTGAGTATAAAACAAGCTGAGCAATGAAGATTAACTCTTTTGAACCAGGACCAATCAGGATATTTTCAGGCTTGAAAGACAACCCTTGAGATTTCTTGTAGTATGAGGCAATAACCTCTCTTAACTTCTCAAGACCTTTAACTGGAAGGTAATCCTTAACATGGGCATACCTCTTCAACTCCTCAACTACAGGTGTGGGAACAGGAAAAGGTGATTGCCCAAGCCCCAGTTTATAGACCTTGACCCCCTTACTTATCAACTCGTTGCTTTTCTCGTTAATCTCAAGGGTAGCTGAAAGGGAAAGTTCAGCCACATTCATATTCAAGCACTTTTCAAACATACACCTCTCCTAATTTAGGCTAAAGCAGCCTGATTTTTTAATCTCATCTTCTGCTCGAAGTACAGAAGCCCCCAAATTAAAAGGCCAATAAGATACATATAATACTTCATACTATCAGGTAGGTGTAACCAATGCAAGATTCCTGCTGGGTTAAACAGAATCCACGCAGCTGCCAAGAAAAATGGTATCTCATACCATTTATTTTTCGTCAAAAACCAGCCCTGGAGGGCGCTTGCAAAGGCAAAAGAACCGAATATGGCCATAATAAATATCATAATAATCTTTGGCCAGCTTGTAATATGATAAAGAATCAAATCAGGGTTAAAAACAAACATGAAGGGCAAAATAGCCGTTCTCATATCATAGATGAAACCCTGTATAGCTGTAGGTATAGGATCGGCATCTGCCAAAGCCGCCGCAGCGTAGGCAGCCAATCCAACAGGTGGCGTGTCATCGGCAATAATCCCAAAGTAGAAACAGAAGAGATGAGCAGCCATTAGAGGCACGAAAAAGCCGTAATTGTGAGCTATGGTCACGATTACAGGAGCAGTCAAGGAAGCCATAACAATGTAATTTGCCGTTGTTGGAAGTCCCATGCCAAGCAGTAAACTCGCCATAGCCGTGATGATTAACAGTAAGTAGATATTGCCGTGTGACATTGTATCTACAAGCTCTGTAATCATGCTTCCAATTCCAGTTGCGACAAGACCTACAACAATACCAGCAGAGGCACAAGCCAAAGCGACAATGACCATATTCCTTGAGCCAGAAACAAACGCCTCTGTGGTAAGTCTGATAGAGTTTTTAATGGCATCAATAAACGAAATACCTTCCTTCTTAATCTTCATGAGCTCCTGATAAAGTATCACAAAAGCAAGAATGATTATGGTTCTAAACGCTGACATTGCAGGCGAATGCCTCAAAACCATTAACTCTATAACAAGCCATGTAATAGGAATTAAATAGTGGAAACCGTTTTTTAACACCTCTTTAGCATTGGGGAGCTCCTCTTTTGGCAATCCCTTTAATCCGAGTTTGCTTGCTTCAAGGTGTGAAACATAGAACAGAGTTATGTATGCCACCAAAGCTGGGATAAAAGCAGCTTTGACCACAGCAATGTACGGAACATTAACATATTCAGCTATAATAAATGCAGCAGCCCCCATAATGGGTGGCATAAGCTGACCATTGATACTTGCAGCAACCTCAGTTGCCCCAGCCTTAGTCGGTGGATAGCCAGTTTTTTTCATTAAAGGAATGGTAAATGTTCCCGTCGTTACGACATTGGCAACGGAAGAGCCAGAAACAAGTCCTGTAAGGCCACTTGCAACAACTGCAGATTTCGCAGGACCACCTTTATACCTTCCAAGCCCTGCAAAAGCCAAATCGATAAAGAATTTGCCAGCACCCGCCTTATCAAGCATGGCACCAAGTAGAACAAACAGATAGACTATGTTTGTTGAAACCCTCAATGGAATACCAAAGATTCCCTCCGTTGAAAGGGATATCTGGCTAACATATTTATCAATGGTAACACCTTTATATGCAAAAATATCAGGCAGGTATGGACCAAAAAATGCGTAGAAAGAAAATAGAATGCCCACCATTGGTAGAGCCGGTCCTATAGCCCTTCTTGTCGCTTCAAAAACCATTACAACCAAAAGAAATCCAAATATCTTGTCCGTCAGGCTCGGAGCGCCCATTCTCATGGAAATGCCCGTCCATGCTACTGTAATGTATAAAGCAGATGCTACACCCAAAGCGGCAAGAATGTAGTCTATCCAGGGAATACCCTCTCTCTGTGAAAGAAAAGGTAAAAACTTTATTTTTCTCTTTTTAAAAAAAGGCACGCTTAAGAATATCATTGCCATAGCAAATGCAAGATGGATTGACCTCGAAAATGTAGAATCGATTGTAAGAACACTCGCAATGAGGAGCTGAAAAACAGCCCAGCCGACACCTATAATTGTAATGAGCATTTTCTCGTATTTGTTGAGAATCCTTACATCTCCGGTGTCCTCTCGTATAAGCTCTTCTACCTTTTTTTTCTTTTCTTCGCTTATGTAACCGTTTTTATTCTCCTTCTTATCCATGAACCATCCCCCGTTCTCTTTAAACTAAAAAGGGGCGTAAAAACGCCCCCGAGTGTTTGATGTAAAGCAACCCTTTAAGTTTATTGAGCAATGAGCTTCTTTGGGATGTACTTAATCAATCCGCTCTCCTTGTAATATTTAAGAGCCCCGGGATGTATAGGAGCAGTTAAACCCTCAAGCATATTCTTTTTTGTCAATACAGCAAAAGCTGGGTGCAATTTCTTAAATTTATCAAGGTGGTCAAAAACCTCTTTGGTTATGGCATAAACAACATTATCTGGCTCATTCTTGCTTGTAACAACCGTAGCTTTAACGCCCACAGTCCAGACAACAGGCTCTGTATTGGCAGCCATTGGATAGAATTTCTTTACAGGGATTTCAGCCTTTGCATAGTATGGATGGGTCTTCAAAAGCTCCTCAACTGGTTTTCCAGTAATTGGAATAATCCTAACCTTAATCCTTCCACTTGTAGCCTCTTTTATGTTTCCGTTTGGATGTCCCACTGTGTAGAAGAAAGCGTCAATCCTGCCATCCTGCAGTAAGCCCGGTGCCTCAACAGCCTTAACATACTCAGGCTGGATGTCCTTTAAAGAAATACCAAAGGCTTTAAGAATATCTTTTGAGTTCTGGAGCTGACCAGAGCCGGGGTTTCCAAGGTTAACCCTCTTGCCTTTCAGGTCATAAACACTCTTAATTCCGCTGTTAACCGTAGCGACAAGTGTAATGGACTCAGGATGCAGAGAGAAAACACTCCTTAGGTTCTTTTGAGGTCCCTTATCTTTCCACTCTGCCAATCCGTGCCAAGCCTCGTACTGTCTGTCAGATTGGCAGATTCCAAAATCGAGGTCTCCACTCAAAACAGCATTGATGTTGTAAACCGAACCCGCTGTTGATTCTACTGTCATCTTAATGTGATACTGTTTAAACTTGGCGTTAACCATTTTAGATATAGCACCACCTGCTGGATAGTAAACGCCGGTAACTCCACCTGTTCCGATGGTTACAAAAATAATCTTGGCGTTTGAATAGATGCTCAAGCTCAAAAGGAACAAGAGCACGACACCAAACATATAACCAAACCTTCTCATAAAAACACCTCCAATAAAGTTAAATTTCTAAAAAACACTCTCATTAATTATTAATATACATATTTAAAACTAAATTGTCAATTGAATTCTTATTACAGAATTTGCAAGTTTATTAAACTTTGTAAAACCACTTAAACCACTCTATAAATTTTTTAATTCCAACTTCGGGTGGGGTTTGAGGTTTGTATCCCAACTCATCTATAAGGGAGCTAACATCGGCATGGGTGCTTTCAACATCACCGGGTTGCATCGGCAAAAGATTTTTTTTGGCTTTTTTACCCAGGTTTTTCTCAATTATCTCAATAAACCTTTTCAAGCTTATGGGTGAATTATAACCTATATTATAAATCTTATAGGCAGCTAAAGAGCTGGATGGATCTGGAGAGTAAGGGTTCCACCCTCTATTTGGAACAGCAGGTTTCCTTATCACCCTTACAACCCCTTCAATTATATCATCAATGTATGTAAAATCCCTCTCCATCTTGCCATAGTTGTAAACATCTATAGGTTTATCCTCTAAAATATTCTTTACAAACTTAAATAGAGCCATATCAGGCCTTCCCCAAGGTCCGTAAACTGTAAAAAATCTCAAACCAGTTGCCCTGATGCCGTAAAGATAGCTATATGTATGAGCCATAAGCTCATTTGATTTTTTTGTTGCCGCATATAGGCTAACGGGGTGGTCAACATTGTGTTTCTCCGAGAATGGCTGCTTCTTGTTTAAACCATATACGCTGGAAGAAGATGCAAAACAGAGATTTTCAACACCAAACTGTCTGCATGCTTCCAGAATATTTAAAAATCCGTAGATGTTACTATCTATGTATGAGTATGGATTAACCAATGAGTACCTGACGCCAGCCTGAGCAGCAAGGTGACACACAGCATCAAACTTTTCTTGTTTAAAGAGTTTATCGAGGCTCTCTTTGTCAGTAAGGTCAAGCTTAACAAATGTGTAATTGTCAAACCTTTGAGATTTTATGAGCTTTCCGTATTGAACATCTGAAATGCCAGACTCTTTAAGCCTTCCATATTTCAACTCCACATCGTAATAATCGTTCACATTGTCAAGTCCAACAACATCTGCACCCATCTCAGTTAATCTGGTTGCAAGGTGAAAACCGATAAATCCAGCCGTTCCCGTAATAAGAATTTTCACTTCTCCCCCTTTATCATAAACCTGACAAATACCTTGTTTTTTCTCAGCGCATCAAGCAATATTGAACTCAAAGCCACTCTGTATGCTGTCTGGATTGTGTAGAGCGTCTTGCTGCTGGTTTCGATATACTTCACAAAAACCTGTTTCTCTCCACTATTTCTATCAAACAGCGTTTTTAATTTATCGAGAGAGATGAGATGCTCTTCCTTAAGAAAAATTTCTATACCTTTTATGTATCCTGATAGTTCCTCTTGAGCAATTATATCTTTAACTATAACACTGCTTTTCTCCGTGGTGGGATCAAGGTTCCCTATAACGATAAGAAGTTTATTGCTCTCAAGAACATCCTTTTTTTCTTCATAGAGCTTTGGGAATATAGTTGCCTCAAAAGTTCCCTTAATATCCATGAACTTAACAAATGCCATGGTTTCTTTTTTCTTTGTCCTTGTCTTTCTGATACCTATAGGGATACCAGCTAAAATCAATTCCTGATCAAATTTAACCGACAAATCCTCACTCGTAGCGTTAATAATAGCTTTAGCCAGGCTCTCATACTTTGCCATAGGGTTTGAACTAACAAAGAATCCCAAAAGCTCCTTCTCATACTGGAGAATCTCCTCCTCTTTCAATTGCGCTGCCTCTAAAAGCTTTGGTCTTGCCTCCTCTTCTGTCTTACCGCCAAAAAGAGAAAGCTTTTTGGTTTGAGCCCTTTTGGCCTTTTTAGCCTCACACTCCATAAGCCTATCCAAAGAGGCAAGAAGTGTTGCCCTGTTTTTGTGCAAAGAATCAAAGCAACCACTTTTAATCAAACTCTCTATAACCTTCCTGTTAACCTTTCGAGAGTCAACTCTATCCAGAAAGTCGTATATATCCTCAAATTTTCCTGTTTTTCTAACCTCAATAATACTTTCTATCGCAGCATCACCGACATTCTTGATTGCACTGAAGCCAAACCTTATAACCTTCTCGCCGTCCTTTTCTGCAACAGCAAAGTCGTGAAAACTGTCGTTTATATCTGGTGGAAGGACGGTTATATTCATTCTGTTGCACTCTTCAATGTATTTAGCAATATTGTCGGTGTTGTTCTTTTCGCTTGTAAGCAGGGCGCTCATGAAATATGCAGGATAGTGCGCCTTCAAATAAGCCGTCTGATAGGCAATGTAAGCATAGGCGGCAGAGTGGGATTTGTTGAAGCCGTACTCTGCAAACTTGGCCATGAGGTCAAAGATGTATTCTGCTTTATCCTTTGGTATCCCTCTTTTTGTTGCTCTCTCTATGAATATATCCCTCTGCTCATCCATGACCTCTTTTTTCTTCTTGCCCATTGCCCTTCGCAAGATGTCTGCCTCGCCCAAAGAATAGCCTGCAAGTTTGCTTGCTATCTGCATGACCTGTTCTTGGTATAGGATTATGCCGTATGTGTCTTTGAGTATCTCTTCAAGCTCTGGCAGTGGATATTCAATGGGTTTTTTGCCATGTTTTCTGTCTATAAAGTCCTGAACCATGCCACTGCCCAAAGGACCGGGTCTATACAAAGCTACAAGGGCTATTAAATCTTCAAATGTTGTGGGTTTAAGCTCTGTTATGAGTCTTTGCATACCGGAGGATTCAAGCTGGAATACGCCTAATGTATCGCCCCTCTGGAGAAGTTTATAAGTTTCCTCATCATCAAGGGGAATTTTAGATATATCAAAGCCATTGCCAATGAGTTTGACAGTTGTGTCGATAATGGTTAGGTTTTTTAATCCCAAAAAGTCAAACTTAATTAAGCCTATGTCCTCAAGATAATCTTTAGAAAACTGAACGGCTATCGTTTCCTCTCCGGGCGGTTTATAAAGCGGACAGTTCTTATAAATGGGCTCGGTTGAGATAACAACACCTGCAGCATGGATTGATGCGTGGCGTTTGACACCCTCAAGTGTCTTTGATATCTCAAAGAGCTTTTTTACTTTCTCATCCTTCTCTATCTCCTGCTTCAGCTGGGGGTTGGATTTTATGGCTCCATCCAAATCCTCGCCGTTCGGTATCATTTTTGCAATACGGTCTGCCTCTTTGTAGGGGAAGCCCATCACACGGGCGACATCTCGGACTACTGCCTTCGCAAGCATGGTTCCAAAGGTGATAACCTGTGCCACATTATACTCCCCATACTTCTGTCTAACATAGTGTATAACCTCATCACGCCTCTCTGCACAGAAGTCCACATCTATGTCTGGCATTGTTACCCTTTCTGGATTAAGGAAGCGCTCAAAGAGCAGGTTATATTTGATGGGGTCTATATCTGTTATGCCAATGGAGTATGAGACAAGGCTGCCTGCTGCAGAGCCCCTGCCAGGACCAACGGGAATGCCGTTTCTCTTTGCATAGTTGACAAAGTCCCAGACTATGAGGAAGTAGCCTGAGAAACCCATCTGCTCTATTATGGCAAGCTCATGCTCAAGCCTCTTCTTGTAAAGTTCCTTTTTGTCGTTATCAAAACCCTGTGTTCTTTTCTCTAATCCCTCATAGGCAAGTTTTCTTAAAAATTCTTTTTCATCTGAGCCATCCGGTGTTTGGTAGTGGGGAGGGGCAAGTCTGCCCAGTTCCAATTCAACATTGCACATGTCAGCTATTGTTTTGGAGTTATAGACAAACTCAGGGTTGTCTTTGAATAACTCAAGCATTTCTTCTTCAGTTTTAAAGTAGAACTCATTTGAGCCCATTCTCATTCTGTCTTCATCGTCCAAGTGCTTGTTTGTCTGAACACAGAGAAGTGCATCCTGGGCTATGGCATCCTCTCTGTTTAGGTAGTGGCAATCGTTTGTTGCAACTATGGGCGTATCTGTTTCCAAACCCAGCCTTATTATCTCTTTGTCTATCCTCTCTTGGTCTTCAAGGCCGTGTCTCATGATTTCTAAGAAGAAGTTGTCTTTGCCGAATATCTCCTTGTACTCTTGAACTGCTTTCTTTGCACCTTCAAAGTCGTTGTCTAAGAGCTTTCTCTGGATTTCTCCATGCAGGCAGGCACTGCCTGCTATGATGCCCTCTGAATGCTCCCTCAATAGGTTTTTGTCTATTCTTGGTTTGTAGTAAAAGCCCTTCAAAAATGACATGCTGCACAGATACATCAGGTTTTCATAACCCTTCCTGTTCCTGGCAAGGAGGACTATGTGGTAATTACCTTTTGTTTGTTTGTCATCTAAGGTTGTAGGTGATATGTATCCCTCAAAGCCAAGAATGGGTTTGATACCATTTGCTTTT
>WFQQ01000159.1 GCA_015486965.1 Desulfurellaceae bacterium | reverse complement strand
TGCAATGCAAAGGGTGTAGGACATATAGCTTTTGAAGAGCACATTGCGGATGCAATAGAGTCCTGTTTTTATCCCAAGCTGCTTGATAAAAAGAAGGTTATTATTACCGCTGGTCCAACAGCAGAGGCTATAGATCCGGTGAGGTTTTTGACAAACAAATCAAGTGGCAAGATGGGTTTTGCTCTTGCAAAAATGGCTCAATATCTCGGTGCAGAGGTTGTTTTAATCACAGGAAAAACATGCCTTGATACTCCCTTTAATGTTAGAAGGGTCGATTGCGAATCCACAGAGGATATGCTTTACGCTTTGAGGGAAGAGGTGGATAAAAGTGATGAGTTAATTATTATAATGTCTGCAGCTATTGCTGACTTTAAACCTGCAAGGATAGAGAGTAGGAAGATTAAGAAAAATGGAAATGGGAGTTTTGTTTTGAAGCTCGTTGAGAACCCCGATGTTACGGCTGTGATAAACAGGTATGCAAAGTCCAAGGGTAAGAGGGTGAGACTTGTTGGTTTTGCTGCAGAGACCGATGATCTCCTTGAAAATGCAAAGGTGAAGATTGAGAAAAAGGGTCTTGAGTTTATTGTTGCGAACGATGTAAGGCGTACAGATATAGGGTTCGGTTCAGACGATAACGAGGTGGTTATAATTTTTAGAGACGGAAGAATAGAGAGGGTGGAGAAGGCTAATAAGCTTAAAATTGCCTATGAGATATTGAGGAGGCTTGCTTGATAGAGATAGAGAGTGTTAGGGATATTGAGAAGCTTGAGGAAGTTCAGAGTAAAAGGAAGCTTTCCCTTGAGCAGTATGAGGATGTGGTTAGAGAGATAGTGAGAGATGTTAAAAAAAGGGGCGATGAGGCTCTATTTGAATATACAGAGAGGTTAGACAGATTTAAGGCAGATAAAAACTCAATAGTTGTTAAGGATGAAGAGTTTGATAGGGCGTTTGAGAAGGTTCCAGATGAGCATAAAGAGGTTATTGAGTGTGCAAGGGAGAGGATTGAGCGATTTCACCTCAGGTTTAAGCCTATCTCTCAGTTTGTCGAGGAGGATGGAGCTATTCTTGGTGTTAGGATTACCCCTGTCGAGAGGGTGGGTCTCTACATACCCGGCGGTAAGGCTGGATACCCCTCAACGGCATTGATGACGATTATTCCTGCAAAGGTGGCAGGTGTTAGGCACTTACAGATTGCAACGCCGGCTATTCAGGGTGAAGCCAACCCCTATGTTCTTTATATAGCTCGAATTCTGGGAGTTGATACCGTTTTCAAAATAGGTGGAGCCCAATCTATAGCCGCCTTTGCCTACTCAACAGAGACGGTTAAGAAGGTTGATGTCATTGCAGGCCCAGGGAACATATATGTTGCACTTGCAAAGAGGGTGGTCTTTGGAGATGTGGGTATAGACTCTGTTGCTGGTCCATCTGAGGTTATGGTTGTTGCAGATAGAAGCTCAAACCCCGCACTTGTGGCAAGGGATTTACTCTCTCAGGCTGAGCACGATGAGCTTGCTGGCTGTTTTTTTGTTGGCCTTGACAGAGAACTTGTGGATAGAGTAGAAAAGCTCTTCTTTGAACTTGCAGATAAGGCAGAAAGGAGAGAAATTACAAAAGAGTCTGCGAAGAATGCTGTATTTATTTATACGCCGAGCCCTGAACTTGCAGCCCGTTGTGTGGATAGTGTGGCGCCTGAGCACCTTGAGTTGCATCTTATGGATAATTACGGATTTATGAATATGGTGAGCCATGCGGGTGCTATTTTTATTGGAGAGTTTACACCAGAACCTATAGGGGATTATGTTGCAGGTCCAAACCACACCCTGCCCACATCACAGACTGCACGGTTTTTCTCGCCACTTTCATGTGATGTTTTTATGAAAAAGAGTAGTCTTCTCCATTTCACAAAGAGAGGCTTTGATAGGGTTAAGGATTGTGCAAGCAAATTTGCAGCCTTAGAGGGTTTATGGGCTCACAAGGACTCAATAGATGCAAGAGATAGAAATAGTTAAGCCAAACCTTAGCGATGTTGAAGATATACACCGATTGATTGAGTTTTATGCAAAGCGTGGTGATATTTTGATGCGCTCACGGGAGAATATAACCGAGAGAATAAGGGAGTTTTTCTGTGCCAGGCTGGATGGGAAGATTATTGGAATAGTGAGCTTGAGACTTTTTTATCCTTATCTTGCTGAAGTTAGAACACTTGCTATAGACGAAGAGTTTCAGGGATTGAAAATAGGAAAAAAGCTTGTTTTAGCCTGTATAGAGGAGGCTAAAATTTTAGGTGTAAAAAGTGTTTTTGCCTTAACTTTCAAAAAGGAGTTCTTTGAGAAACTTGGATTTAAGGTTATTGACAAGAAGAAACTGCCATCAAAGAAGATCTGGGAAGATTGTATAAACTGCCCACTTTTCCCCAACTGTGGAGAAGAGGCTGTTTTGCTGGAACTTTAACTAAAAGTTATAAAAACCCACCTTTATATGTAATTAATACATAATTGTACATAAATTGACAAGAATGGGTGAATTTTATATTATTGAAGTCCAACTTTTATTTTTTAGAGGGAGGCAGGCTGGTGAAGTGGATGAAAAATTTGAAGACCTATGTGCCTCCATCCTTCGTGGTGGAGAGGGATGATTATAGATGCATTAGGTGTAAAGCGTGTGTTGAACAGTGTTCTTTTGATGCCACATTTTATGATGAGGATGAAGATAGAGTGTGGAACTGGGATGCAAACTGCGTTGGGTGCGACAGGTGTGCTGCCATCTGTCCAACAGAGGCTATCACTGTTAGAAGGGCTGATCCCACCTACAGATACAACCACAACTGGAATGGCCATATTGATAGTATAAAGAAGAGGGCTATATTCGGGGGAACTCCTGTTGTCTCCATGGGAAACGATAGGCCTTACCCGATATACTGGGATCACATGCTCCTCAACGCATCTCAGGTTACAAACCCTTCCATAGACCCTTTGAGGGAGCCTATGGAACTTAAAACCTTTCTTGGCAGGAAACCGGACAGTCTGGATATATCGGATGATGCCTTGAAAACCAAACTTGCACCTCAACTTGAGCTTGAGATTCCCATTATGTTTGCCGCCATGAGCTATGGAGCTTTGAGCTACAATGTAATTGAGGCTCTTGGTAGAGCGGCGAAGGAGATGGGAACATACTACAACTCTGGCGAGGGCGGTTTGAATAAAGACCACTATAAGTTCAAAGGCAACATAATAGTTCAGGTTGCAAGCGGTAGATTTGGCGTTCACAAAGACTATTTAGATGTTGGCAGTGCAATTGAGATTAAGATTGGTCAGGGTGCAAAGCCCGGTATAGGTGGTCATCTTCCCGGTGAAAAGGTATCTGAAACCATTTCCGAGACAAGGATGATGCCGCAGGGCTCTGATGCACTCTCACCTGCTCCACACCACGATGTTTACTCCATTGAAGACTTAAGACAGCTCATATACGCTTTAAAAGAGGCTACCGAGTATAAAAAACCTGTTGCTGTAAAGATTGCATGTGTTCATAATGTTGCCGCTATCTCAAGTGGTATAGCCCGTGCCGGGGCAGATATAATTGTTCTGGATGGTTTTAAAGGTGGAACAGGCGCATCACCGCAAGTAATCAGGGATAATATAGGTTTGCCCCTTGAGGTGTCTTTAGCTGTAGTGGATGAGAGGTTGAGGCAGGAGGGTATCAGGCAGTATGTCTCTATAGTTGCAAGTGGCGGCATTAGAAATTCAATGGATGTGGTAAAGGCTATAGCTCTGGGTGCGGATGCGGTCTACATAGGAACGGCTGCTTTAATAGCCATTGGTTGCACCATGTGTCAGCAGTGTCATACGGGTAAGTGTGCCTGGGGAATATCCACACAAGACCCCCACCTTTCAAAGAGGGTTAACCCTGATATATCGAGCAAGAGGTTGATTAACCTGCTTGAGGTCTGGGCTTTGGAGATAAAAGAGACAATGGGAGCCATGGGAATAAACTCTATAGAATCCTTACGGGGCAACAGACTAAATCTGAGGGGAGTGGGTCTTAACGAAAAAGAGCTTGAGATACTCGGAATATTACCGGCTGGAGAGTGAGGTAAGCTGATGAAAATAGTTAAAATAAAAGAGGATAACTGCATTTTTTGTCATCTATGTGAAGTTGCGTGCGTTGTCGAGCACTCTCAATCAAAGGACATAATAAAAGCCTTTAAAAGAGAGGAAAGACCTATAGCACGATGCACCGTTGAGTTTAACTACCCAATATCGCTTTCTGTGATGTGCAGGCACTGTGATGATGCACCGTGCATAGAGGCGTGTCAGAACGGCTCCATGCACAGGGATGAGAGAGGGTATGTTGTTGTAAATGAGGAAACATGCGTTGGATGCTGGATGTGTATAATGGCGTGTCCTTATGGAGTTATAAAGAGAGACACAAGAAGAGAGGTCTGGGGACTTTCTACCAAGTGCGATGCTTGTCCGGAGCGGGATATTCCTGCATGTGTTGATGCCTGTCCCAATGAAGCCTTAATTTACGAAGAACTGTAGAGGGTAATGTTATGAAAATTGTGATAGTTGGAAATTCCACTGCTGCGGTAAATGCCGTAGAGGCAATCAGGGAGAGGGATAAAATCTCAAGTATAACTGTTGTTTCAGATGAGTCTTACAGGGCTTACTCACATCCTCTTCTGCCAAACCTGGTTATAGGAGAGGTGAGTAGGGCGGAGGAGAGGTTTTACTACAGAAAAGCTGATTTTTATGAGTCTCACAAAGTCAAGACGGTTTTGGGTAGAAAGGTGGTTAAGCTTTACCCCGAAGAAAAGGTCGTTGAGCTGGATAATGGGGATAAGCTGGAGTACGATAAACTGTTGCTTGCATGTGGTGGAACTCCCATTAAGCCACCCATAGAGGGGCTTGAACTTGAGGGCGTTCATACACTCACAAACATAAAGGCTGCTGACAAACTCAGGAAGGATTTAAAGAATATAAAGCAGTGTGTGGTTGTGGGTGCTGGTTTAATTGGAAGCAAAATAGCTGAGAAACTTGCCAAAAAGGGCGTGAAAGTGACACTTGTTGAGTTGACAAAAAGGGTGCTTTTCCCTGTTTTGGATGATACAGGAGCAGATTATATCCATAAAGAGCTGAAGAGACTTGGAGTTACCTTGGTTTTAAACGACGCCGTTAGCGCACTATCTGGCGATAAGAGGGTCAAGCAGGTTATATTGAAAAGTGGCAAGAAGATAGAGACAGATGGTGTTATAGTAGCCGTTGGTGTGGCTCCCAACGCTGGACTTGCAAAGGATGCTGGGCTTACAGTTGATAGAGGTGTTGTTGTTAACGACTTTATGCAAACCTCCAACGATAATGTCTTTGCCGCAGGAGATGTGGCTCAGGCTTACGACATGGTGTCTGGAGTAAAAAGACCCATCCCCATACTTCCACTTGCAGCGAGACAGGGCAGAATTGCCGCTTTGAATATGCTGGGAATGGATGTGAAGTATAAGGGTGGTTTTGCAATGAACTCGATAAGCATAGGAAAGGTGAGCTTTATTTCCATGGGCATTGTGGACTCAGACGAGCTTGAAGTTTTGAGCATAAAGAGGGGAGATGAATACAGGAAGTTTTTAATAGATCCAGACAATAGGCTTAAAGGGATGATATTGGTGAATAACGTGGAAAAGGCAGGAATGTTTAACTGGATGATTCAGAACAGGTTTGATGTTTCGTGGATAAAAGACACATTCTTAAACAGTGATTTCGGTTGGAAGTATTTCAACAAGGCTTTCAGGGTCTTGAGACTGGATAGAAAAATTAAGTAGGGTGGTAGGACATGGAGCTTGCTAAAGATATATCGGGATGTGGAATAGCTGGTTTTATAAATACTGATGGAGAGAGGATTTCAGGTAGCGATATTGTAGATTCAATAACTTTGATGAAAGACAGGGGCAATGGCCTCGGTGCTGGATTTGCAGCGTACGGAATATATCCAGATTTCAAGGATTTTTACGCTCTCCACATAATGTATGATGACGAACAGGCGAGGAAAACCACAGAGGAGTTTTTGGAAAGAAAGGTTCATATTGAGCAGCACGGTGGTATGCCCACAAGACCCATTAAGAAAAAAAGACCGATTTTCTTTGTTTACTTTGTTCAACCGAGGGAGCAGAGCACAAAAGGCGAGAGTGAGGAGTTCAGGATTGATGAATCCGATGAGTTTATATTTAAACTCGTTATGTTCATAAATGAAAACATAGATGGTGCCTTTGTCATTTCGAGTGGGAAGAATATGGGTGTTTTTAAAGGCGTTGGATTTCCCGATGAGATAGCCAATTTCTTCAGGGTTGATGAGTATAAAGCCTATTGCTGGACGGCGCATAACAGATTTCCTACAAATACTCCCGGCTGGTGGGGTGGAGCCCATCCATTTTCACTCTTGGGGTGGAGCGTTGTTCACAATGGAGAGATATCTTCTTATGGAGCAAATAAGCGTTATCTTGAGATGTACGGCTATAAGTGTACCCAGAAAACAGATACAGAGGTTGTTGCCTACCTTTTAGACCTGCTTGTGAGGAAGCACGGTTTGGCACTACATACCGTAGCGAAGGTTTTTGCTCCTCCTCTATGGAGCGAGATAGAGTGGATGGATGATAAACAGAAGGAGCTCTACACCGCCCTTAGAATGGTCTATGGCGGAGCAATGCTGAATGGGCCTTTTTCTATTATCGTGGGCTTTAGAGGAGGTATGTTTGGTCTTAATGACAGAATAAAGCTCAGACCTCTGGTTGTTGCCAAGAAGGGAGCAAATGTTTACATGGCATCGGAAGAGGCAGCTATCAGGTATGTTGCAGATGATCTGGATGAGGTTTATATGCCCAAAGCTGGCGAGCCAGTGGTTGCCATGCTTACAGATGAGGCTTATGAAAAGGTTTACGGTATCAAGGAGAGAACATATGTATGAGATAGATGCTAAAGGCGTTTACTATAGGGATTTGAATGAGAGAGTAAGGAAAGCTATTAGAGAGCACCATAAAGACATAGTGCTTCACAATGTGTGTGGTCAGTACTATATAGGCTGTGGTTTGAACGATAGAGATGTGAAGTTGACGATAAATGGTGTGCCGGGAAACGACCTTGGTGCGTTTATGAATGGACCCACAATTATTGTAAACGACGATGCACAGGATGGTATAGGAAACACAATGAACGGTGGCAAGATAGTGGTGTATGGAAATGCTGGGGATGTGGTTGCCTACTCGATGAGGGGAGGTAAAATATTTATTGAGAAGGATGTGGGATACAGGGCTTGTATTCACATGAAAGCTTACAAGGAGATGAACCCCACCGTGGTTATTGGTGGTTGCAGTGGTGCTTTCATGGGAGAGTATATGGCAGGTGGGACACTGATTTTACTCGGATTAACAAAAAGGGATGATAAACCGTTAACCGGGATATACCTTGCGACAGGCATGCACGGGGGAAAGATATTTATCAGGGGAAGTGTGGATGAGAGGATGCTCTGGAGCGAGGCTGTAATAGTTTCTCCTACGAAAGAGGAGATGAAAAAGGTTAAGAGTGAAGTCAAAGAGTTTTGCAATTTATTCAAAATTGATTATAATAAGGTAATGGATGAGGAGTTTGTAAAGGTGGCTCCCAAATCGACAAGACCGTATGGTCACCTTTATATTCCAGGGCCTTAATTAATGTTTGCCCTGGGGCATCCGTGATGTGCTTTTTTCCTTAGAGCCAACACCTAACAATGGGGAGCCGGTTTCAGGTGTTGGGCGGATAAGCCTTCATCTAATCATGAAGGACGTGCCACCCACACCTGCGACGTTCCCACCTATCGTTGTTAGGTTCTAGGAAGAAGACAACACACGGTGTCCCCGGGGCTTAGAATATAAATTAGCGGCTTTGCTGCTTGAGGGACGGCTGCTTTGAAGAAAGAACAGAGAAATCTGCTCCTCAAAAAAAGAGGGGCTTTAAATAGATCGTTTATACGCTCTCGCAGTGCTATAATTAGCAAGAAGGTATATGAGTTTTTAAAAAAGGGTAAGTTTCATTTTGTAGCTTCATATAACCCTTACAACAATGAAGCCAATCCCAATCTTTATCTTTCTCCCAACAGCCTATTTTTCCCAAAGGTGGAATCTGAAGAACTTAAGAGTATGTCTTTTTACAGAGGTAAACTCTCCAGCTCTTTCAAGGGGATAAAGGAGCCTAAGCTTTTTAAACAGAAGATTTTTAAGAAGAACATCGATGTGATTTTAGTTCCCGGTGTGGGATTTGATGAGAGGGGTTTTAGAATTGGGTATGGTGCTGGTTTCTACGACAGGTTTTTAAACGGTGTTAGGGCTGTTAAGGTTGGCGTGACTTTTGATTGCTGTATTGTTGACAGGGTCGAAAATTCCAAAAACGATGAACCTGTGGATGTGGTTATTACTGAGAAGAGGAAAATTTTCTGCAAGTTAAGGAGATGAAAAATGGGAACTGTTGAAGTAATTTTGGTGGCAGTGCTGTCTATAGTTTTAGGTGTTCTCCTCGGAATATTTGGCTATCACCAGATAGTTGTCAGAAAGAAGGAGTATGCCAAGCAGAAGGCTCAGGATATTATCAAGGATGCTGAGAAAGAGAAGGAGAATATTCTTAAGGCTGCCCAGATTGAGGCTAAAGAGTATTTAATCAAGGCAAGGAATGAGATTGAGAAAGAGGAGAAAGAGTCCAAGAAAGAGTTGCAAAAGTGGGAGAAGAGATTACAGTCCAAAGAGGCGAACCTTGAAAAGAGGCAGGCTTACCTCGATGAAAAGATTGAGCTTGTAAACAAGAAGCAGGAAGATATTACGGCAATTGAAAGTGAACTTGAAAAAAAGATGGAAGAGGTGGACAGGCTTGTTAAGGAGCAGCAGAATAAACTTGAGGAGATAAGCGGACTGACCAAGGATGAGGCAAAGAGGGTTCTAATTGAGAGTATAGAGAGCGAGGCAAAAAGAGAGGCTGCTTCCAAGATTAAGAAGTACGAGGAAGAGGTTAAGAATGAGGCTAAAAGGATGTCTCAGGAGATTCTAACGACAGCAATGGAGAAGATTGCAAGCAGCTATGTCTCTGAGAGGACGGTTGCAACCGTTACCCTGCCCAACGATGAGATGAAGGGAAGGATTATTGGTAGAGAGGGAAGAAATATAAGGTCGTTTGAGAAAGAAACTGGCACCGACCTTATCATTGATGATACCCCAGAGGTTGTTGTTATATCGAGCTTTAACCCGCTTAGGAGAGAGATAGCTAAGATTGCCCTTGAGAGGCTGGTGAGTGATGGAAGGATACACCCTGCGAGGATTGAGGAGACTGTGGAAAAGGTTAGGAGTGAACTTATTCAGGAAGCCTCAGAAGAGGCAAAAAAAGTTGTGTTTGACCTTGATATAGGGGATCTTCACCCTGAGATAATCAAGTATCTTGGTCTTTTGAAATATAGAACAAGCTATACTCAAAATGTCCTTGCCCACTCCGTTGAAGTTGCCTATTTAAGCGGTTTGATGGCTGCGGAACTCGGTTTGAATGTTAAACTTGCCAAAAGGGCGGGACTGCTTCACGATATAGGAAAGGCTGTGGATCAGGAGGTTGAGGGCTCCCACACCAAGGTGGGTGCTGAGATTGCCAAGAAGTATGGAGAGAATGAGTATGTAATCAATGCAATAATGTCCCATCACGGAGAGGTGGAGCCAAACTGTCCTGAGAGTGTGCTTGTATCGATAGCAGATACCCTTTCGGCTGCACGACCGGGAGCAAGGAGAGAGCGCCTTGAGAGTTATATACAGAGGCTTGAGGAGCTTGAGAACATCGCCAAGGCGAGGGATGGAGTTAAAGAGGCATACGCTATTCAGGCTGGTAGGGAGCTGAGGGTGATAGTTGAGCCTACCTTGTTGGATGACGATGAAAGCTTGATACTTGCAAGGGATATTGTTAAAGATATTGAGGATAAGGTTACATACACAGGGCAGGTCAAGGTTGTTGTTATAAGGGAGAACAGGTCAATTGAGTATGCCAATTAAGGTGCTATTTGTTGGGGATATAGTTGGTAAACCGGGTAGAAAGACGCTTAAAAGCCTGATCGACGGGATAAAGAAGAGATATGAAATAGACATTACCATAGCAAATGTAGAAAACGCCGCAGATGGCTTCGGCATAACGAAAAAGATTTACAATGAACTGAACCCGTACATAGATGTTATGACGGGTGGAAACCACAGCTGGGATAAAGATGAGATAATAGATGAGATAATAAACTTAAGGAAACTTTTAAGACCTCTGAACCTCTCCCCGCTATCTCCGGGGAGGGGGTTTACCATTCTCTCTGTGAGGGGAGTTGAGGTGCTTGTCGCAAATGCCATGGGTAGAGTTTTTATGAACCCGTCGGAGAGCCCATTTTTTGCTTTAGAGGAGCTTTTGAGTGTGTTTCCAATGATTAAGGTTAGAATAGTGGATTTCCATGCCGAGGCTACGAGTGAAAAGCAGGCTTTTGGGTGGCACTTCGATGGACAGGTTAGTGCTGTTATTTGCACCCACACCCATGTCCAAACGGCTGATGAAAGAATCCTGCCCAATGGAACGGCGTATATCAGCGATGTTGGAATGACAGGCTGCCATGATGGTGTTTTGGGGTTTGGTTATGAAGAAGCCCTTGAGAGGTTTTTAAAAAATATTCCAAAACGGCTCAAAGTCTGTAAAAGCAACCTGAAATTGGACGGTTGTGTTGTTGAGATAGACCCCGATACAGGTAAAGCCATCGGTATTACCCGCATATCGGAGCCCCTTCCCTCGGAGTAGAGCATAATTTATCCTTCTCCATTTGGCTATAAATTGTTTGACAAAATTGAAAAATGGGTTTAATATTACTAAAAATATCGATTAAAAGAGGTGAGTTATGGCTGATAATGTCAGAAGGGAGCTAAAGGAGTTGGGTTTGGGAAAGAAGATAAGGCAACTCAGGCTGAGCAAAGGTTTAACCATTCAAGATATCAGTGAGAAGACTGGACTTTCAAAGGGGCTTATATCTCAGATAGAAAATGAGCAGGTTTCTCCGCCCATCTCAACTTTAATGAAGATTGCCAACGCACTAAAGGTTGAGCTCTCCTACTTTTTCATCAAAGAGGATGAAGATCCGAGGATAACTGTGGTTAGGAAGGACGAGAGGGTTGTCTCAGGTAGAAGGGGCATCAAGGGGAACATCAATGTCGGATATACATACGAGCTGTTGGCTCATAAGAAGAGGCACAAACACATGGAGCCATTTATCGTAACATTTGAGCCGAGGGAGAGGGACGAGGTTATTATGTTTAACCATAAGGGTGAGGAGTTTCACCTCGTTTTAGAGGGAAAAGTTGAGATGATAACAGATATTGCAGAGCCCATAGTCCTTGAAGAGGGTGATTCTCTCTATTTTGATTCAACAATTTCACATGGATTTAGGGCTTTAGATGGGAAACCTGCCAAAACAGTGGCAGTAGTGTTTCAATCAGAGTGAAAGGGGAAGAACGGTGTTAGAGATAAGGTTTCACGGTAGGGGCGGACAGGGTGCCGTTATAGCATCAAAGGTTCTCGCATACGCATTTTTTCTTGACGGATACCATACGCAGGCATTTCCCACATACGGTGCGGAACGAAGAGGGGCTCCCGTAGCTGCCTATGTTAG
>WFQQ01000158.1 GCA_015486965.1 Desulfurellaceae bacterium | reverse complement strand
TGTAATTTGTGTGCAATTTCATAAAGAGAATCGCCTTTCTTTATAGTGTAGAATTTGGTGGATACTTTTTCTTTCTCTTCTTTTTTGATATTTTGTGGGTTTGTTTCGATGGCAACTTTTGCAGCTACGCCAGTAAATTTTTCAATACAGTCATTGGAAGGTATTTTTATCTTTTCATTAGGTCTTATTTTTAGCCAATTGACATTAGGATTTGCCTCTTTGATTAATTTGGGTTTTATGCCAAATTTGTGGGCTATACCAATTAATGTGTCGCCTTTTTTTATTGTATAAAGTTCGTATGCTTGGCTTTCTAACGCCATGAATAGGATAAAAAAGGTGAGTAAATACTTAAGCAACATGTAAATTTTATACAAAATGTTCCTTTCGCGTGTCAACAAAAAATGTGGTTATGACGCCAAGATTAATTATGCCACTTTTTTAAATTCTTCTTTAGGTAAGGGTTTGTAGAACAGGTATCCCTGGAAGTAATTGCAACCCATATCTTTCAGTATCTCGAACTGCTCTTTTGTTTCCACACCTTCGGCGATGGTTTTTATGTTTAGCTTTTTGCTCAAGAATATAATGGTTTCGACAATGTTTCTTGTGTGCTTAGATTTTGTTATCTCTCTAACGAATGAAATGTCAATTTTTACGTTTTCCACACTCAGCTTGGACAAATAAGAAAGCGAAGAGTAGCCTGTGCCAAAGTCGTCTATTGAAAACCCAATGCCTTTGGATTTGAAGTTTTCTATAAGTTCATTTAGACGTGCAAAATTGTCTATAAACGACCTTTCTACTATCTCTATCTTTAACAGTGAAGGATCGAGATTGTGTTTTTCTATACGCTCCATGACGATTTGGAACAGGTTCGGGTTGTTTAGGCTTTTCGTAGACATGTTTACAGATATGGGCAATTTCTTTTTAATGTCCTTTATCGTTGTTATAACGTTCTCCAAAACGTGTATTTCAACATGCTTTATTAGATCGGTCTGTTCTAAATACGGGATGAACTCCATTGGTGGCACTACCTTATCGGAACGTTTCCATCTGAGTAACGATTCAGCGCCTGCTATCCTCTCATTTGCATCTACGTAGGGCTGGAAGTACGGAACAAACTCTTTGTTTTCGAGTGCACTGTATAGTTGTTCTCTTAAGCTCAACACTTTGGTTGCCTCTGTTTCAAAATCCTTTCTGAAGAAGCCTATCTGGTTTTCACCCCTTGATTTTGCTTCTGCAAGGGCCACCTGAGCCTTGTTTATCAGATCTTTTGGATTATCCCCATCCTTTGGATACAAACTGACGCCGATGTTAAATGACACGTGTATGTTCTTTCCGTTTATGTTGTAAGGCTCTGTCAAATTTTTTATGATCCTTGTGAGTGCCGTTATAACGTTTTCCTCTTGTTTTAAATCCTTTAACAACAAACCAAATCTATCCGACTCCAATTTTGCAACCATATCGAATTTGAAGACGCTTTCTTTCAATCTGCCTGCAATGTTCTTTAAGGCCTCGTTGCCTGCATCAAACCCCAATGCTTCGTTGATCTTTTTAAAATTCAAAGGATTTATTATAGCGATCGCTCCTGTTAGTTTTTCAGCTTTTGCCCTTATTATAAACCTCTCCAAGGATTCCATGAAAGTGTTATAACTGGGTAGGTTTGTGAGCCTATCGTAGTGAAGTATGTAGTTCAGCTCTTCCATTAGCTTTTCTTCATTTGAAAGCTGCTTGCCGACCAATATGTAGTATTCCACCTCACCTTTGTATTTAAACGGCACAACGCTTGTTATGAAATCCTCAGACGATCCATTTTTCTTTCTTACGGACAGAACGCCGGAGAAAGGTTTGCCTTTGGATACGGTTTCATAGAATTTATCCCTTATGTCCTTGTTTCCTTTGAACGGTCTGAACATAGAGTGATGCTTACCAATAATTTCATCTTTTTCGTAGCCACTAAAGTCCTCAACCGTTTTGTTCGTGTATAGTATGTTGAACTCTTTATCCATAACAATGACAAAATCAAAACCCATATCTAAAGCTGACAGGATAATTTTATGGAATTTCCTCTCTTCCAATTTGTTGAGTGTTTCAGAGAGCTGTTTTTCTAAAGTGGTCAAGAGTTTGTACGATTGTTTGTCAAAGAACCCTTTGTGTTTAGAAATTAGCACTATTGCACCAATGTTGTTGTCCTTTTTAACAATGGGAATCGCACAACACGATCCAACGTTGAATTCCTTTTTTATTGTATCTGCTATGTCCAATTTTTCAAAGTTGTACAGTATGTAAACCCTGTTGAATTTGATGGCTTTTATCACAGGCAGGTTTACGCCGTGTTCTTTTGCTTTTTGTATCACATTTCTGGCTTTGTTTAAGAAATTGCTGTAGTTTTTGTCCCTTATATGCTCAAATTTAATGTTGAGATTGCTGTCCACAAGAAAAGCCAGCTCCAGCTCGCCAACCTCTGCCAGTATCTTTGTTACACCGTTTAAGAACTCGTCCTCATCCTTTGCTTCAATAGCGGCTTGTGTAATACCGTGGAGCACGTTGTATAACTTGACTTCTACCTTCAGTTTTCTTCTCAAAAGCACCTCGTTTGTTATATCCCTTCCAATGCTTATGAACTTAATTGGCTTATTTTCCCCGTTAACAACGGGGATTATGTGCTCATTCAGGTAGAATATCTTTCCATTCTTTGTTTTATTTGGTATCGTACCCTGCCATATCTTGCCTTTTTTGATCGTTTTCCACAACTCTTCATAGAACTCCTTTGGTCTTCTGTGAGACTTGAAGATGCTGGTTTTCTTTCCTGTGAGTTCTTCTCTGTTGTACCCTGATATATTCTCAACAGCCCTATTTGCATTTATGATAACGCCGTTTTCATCTGTTATTAAAAACCAATTGGGTGAGTTTTCTATTGCATTTTCCAAAAGCGTCTTTGCCTTTTCTGTTTCTATCTTTGATACTGCAATAGAGATGGAGCTCCTAAACTCGTTCAATATGTCTGTAAAACCCCTTTTGAGTACGTCCCTGTAAGGGGTTAAAATTATAAGTGTGTGTTTTTTGTTTTTGGAGACGGGTAGGACGCATAATGAGTGTATATTGCATTTCGCCAGTTCATTTAAATTTCCAATACTTTTCAGATCTTCTGTGAAAAACGGTTCTTTTAGATCTGAAAGTTTGTTTATGAATTCATCATTAAATTCATAGTCTTTAGTTAAATTGCAGTTTGGATCTTTGTTCTTTGAAGAAATGATCTCCATTTTTCCTTGAGTTCTTT
>WFQQ01000157.1 GCA_015486965.1 Desulfurellaceae bacterium | reverse complement strand
GTTCCCATTTATAACCCATACTCTTTTTTGGTGTATGCCGCTAACTCCCGTGATGTCAGGGATGTTATAATAGACGGCAAGCCCATATTGAGAAACGGAGAGTTTGTACATGTTGATGAGGAAAAGGTGAAGTTTGAGGTCAGGGAACTTGCAAGAAATATTGGTGTCCTGTGATTGTTAAATCCTATGCAAAAATCAACTCTATTTTATATGTGCTTGGGAAAAGGGATGATGGATACCATGAACTCTTCTCCCTGATGCACAAGATAGACCTTTATGACTGGATAAGTATTAAAAAGACCTCTAATGGACTTAGTGTGAAAACAAACATTGAAAGTCTTAACAATGAGAGAAACCTTGCCTTTCGAGCTGCAAAGCTTTTTTTTGAAAGGAGTGGCATTAAGCCTCAGGTTGCCATAGAGATAGAAAAGCAAATTCCGATGGGTGGTGGCCTGGGTGGCGGAAGCTCCAATGCAGGATATGTGCTCAGGAGTTTAAATAGTATGTTTGATTATCCCCTTGGTGACAGAGAGCTTTTTTCTATTGCTGAACAGATTGGAAGTGATGTTCCGTTTTTTCTTGTTGATGGCAGTGCAATTGTTAGGGGGCGGGGTGAGATAGTTGAAAAGATAAAGTGTTGTACTGAAAATTTCCAGGTTTTTATTGTTATTCCTGATTTTTCTATTTCAACTGCGCATGTTTACGGAAAATTGGTGTTGACAAACCAAAAGCGTGTAAATAAAATGGCTCTTACTGTGGGGGGTGAGTGCAATATTAGAGATATTGCCACACGCCTTCACAACGACCTTGAACAGGTCGTTCTAAATGAGTTTGCTCTTTTAAAAAAGGTTAAGGAGCGGCTTGTTGAAACTTTTGGTTGCGGGCTTGTATCTGGTAGTGGTTCAACAGTTTTTTCAATAATTGGTTCGGAGGTGGCGAGAGAGGGTAGATTGAAAGACTTTTGTCTGTCGGAAGGGTTTTTCTGTAAAACTGTGAAATTTTCAGAATAATTTGGTAAGGAAGGTAGAGCAGTTATGGAAATCACAGAGGTAAGGGTTAGTCCGATTGAGGGAGATGAGAAGTTAAAGGGATTTGCCACGGTAATCTTTGACAATGAGTTTGTTGTAAGAGACCTGAAAATTATTAATGGACAGAAGGGTCTTTTCGTCGCCATGCCGTCAAGGAAGATGAAAGACGGGAGCTTTAAAGATGTTGCTCATCCATTGAACAATGAGATGAGGAGAAAGTTAGAGGAGGCGGTCTTAAGCGAGTACGAAAAGGCCAAGCAGGAAAAAGAGCAGGAGAATGAATAATCTGCCACAGGCTTTAGCCTGTGGTTTTTTAGTTGTTGGGGCGTAGCCAAGCGGTAAGGCAGAGGACTTTGGATCCTCGATCGCTGGTTCGAATCCAGCCGCCCCAGCCAAATTTTTAAAAAAAGGGGCAGTGTGTGGATATGTCACATTTAAAGATTATAAGTGGAACGGCAAATAAAGCTTTAGCTCAAGAGATAGTTGATTATCTTGGGATTTCCTTAACAAAAGCTCAAATTTCCCGTTTTAGCGATGGTGAGATATATGTACAGATTGATGAAAGTGTAAGAGGAGCCGATGTCTTTTTGATCCAGTCTCTCTCTTCTCCAGTGAACGATAATATTATGGAGCTTCTGGTCTGCCTTGATGCTTTAAAGAGGTCTTCTGCGAGCTCCATAACAGTTGTTGTTCCATACTATGCTTACGCAAGACAGGATAGAAAGGTTTTACCAAGGGTGCCAATATCTGCTAAACTGTTGGCTGACCTGATAACTGTAGCTGGAGCTACAAGGATTATGTCCATGGATCTCCACGCAGGTCAAATTCAAGGTTTCTTTGATATACCTGTTGACCATCTTTATGCAGCCCCTATAATGCTCAAATATATCAGAGAGAACTTAAAGAGCGAGGATTATGTTATTGTCTCTCCAGATGCAGGTGGTGTTGAAAGGGCAAGGTATTATGCGAGGAAGCTTGGTTGCACCATAGCGATAATAGACAAAAGAAGGCCTGCTCCCAATGTAAGTGAGATAATGCACATTGTGGGGGAGGTTGAGGGCAAAACTGCTATTATAGTTGATGACATTGTTGATACTGCAGGGACGCTGACCAATGCAGCTAAGGCTTTAAAAGAGGAAGGCGCCAAGGAGATTTACGCATGCTGCACGCATCCTGTTTTGAGTGGAAATGCAATTGAAAAGATAAACAGTTCACCGTTGAAAGAGCTTGTTGTAACGAACACTATAACCTTTAAACAGCCTGTTCCAACAGATAAGATAAAGGTTCTATCTGTTGGAAACTTGATAGGTGAGGCAATTAGGCGCGTTCACCATAAAGAGTCTTTAAGTGCAATTTTTGAATAAAAAACGAGGTGAGAAGGTAAAATGATTATCATGGCTCAAAAGAGAGAGAGTGGAAGCAGGAATGCAAGAAGGTTGAGGAGGGAAGGTAAGATTCCAGCTGTTGTTTATGGATACGATTTTGAAAATAAACATATCGCCGTAAACAGGTCTGAATTGATGTCAGCTTTAAAGAAAAGCAGACGAAATGATAAGTTTGAACTTAAAGTTGATGATGGAGAAACCTATAGGGTCATAATCAGGGAACTTCAGTGGCATCCCTACAAAGATGAAATTGTGCATATAGATTTTTATAAGTTGACAGAGGGAAGACCTGTTGTTGTTGATGTGCCTGTAAAGGTTGTGGGAGAGGCAAAGGGCGTGAAGATGGGCGGAGACCTCTATCAGCCGAGAAAGAAGGTAACCATTGAAGCTCTCCCTGAAGCTATCCCCAACGAGATTGAGGTTGATGTTAGCGATTTGATGATAGGCGATGTTATCCATGTGTTCGATCTGAAGATGCCTGAAGGTGTTAGGGTTAAATCCTCAAAGAACTACACAGTGGTGGCTATCCTGGGTAAAGTGCTTGAAGAGAAAGGCGAAGAGGAGGAAGAGGGATTAGAGGAGGTTTCTGAGGAAGAAACCGAATAGTAGATGGATTGGCTTGTTGTCGGTTTGGGTAATCCTGGCAGGGAATACGACCTGACCCCTCACAATATGGGGTTCATGGTTTGCGATTCCTTGTCTTTTATTTTTAATTTTGATTTTGCTTATCGGGATAAAATTAAAGGTTTTCTGGGTTTTTTTTCATACAAAAACAGTAAAGTTGGAGTTCTGAAGCCTCAAACATATATGAACCTAAGCGGCTATAGTGTAGCTTTGGCTTTAAATTACTACAAGGTGCCTTTGGATAGGCTGATCGTTGTTCATGATGATATAGACCTTCCTCTGGGTAGAATCAAGATTAAAAAGAACTCTTCGAGTGGAGGTCATAAGGGTGTTGAGTCTATAATTCAGGCTCTTAACAGTAAGGGATTTATAAGGGTGAAACTCGGAGTTGGCAGGGGCAACGACCCCGCAAAGTATGTGCTGTCTAAATTTAGAGAAGAAGAGCTAAAAATTGTTGAAAATGTTTTAATAAAAGCTAAAGATGCTGTGATTACCATTATTGAGCATGGTTTGGAAAGGGCGATGAGTTTGTATAATAAAAGGAATTTGGGGGTGATGGAAAGTGAAGGAGTATAATGTAGCCGTTGTGGGTGCAACGGGAGCTGTTGGTGAGGAGATGGTGTTAACACTTGAACAGAGGGGTTTCCCTGTAAAAAACTTAAAACCTCTTGCCAGTGAGCGCTCTATAGGTAAAACTGTGAAATTTAAAGGAGAGGAGATACCTGTTGAGGTTCTCGATAAAGACTCTTTTAAAGGTGTTGACATAGCTCTGTTTTCTGCAGGTGGCAGTGTTAGTGGCAAGTTTGCACCCATTGCGGCTGAGAGCGGAGCTATAGTTATTGACAACACAAGCTATTTTAGGATGGAGAAGGATGTGCCTTTGGTCGTTCCTGAAGTTAATCCTGACGATATAGCTTTCTATAAAAATAGGGGCATTATAGCGAACCCGAACTGTTCAACGATTCAGATGGTCGTTGCCTTGAAACCCATCCTTGATAACTACGGGATAAAAAGAATAGTTGTTTCCACATATCAGGCAACCTCTGGAGCAGGAAGAAAAGCCATGGATGAGCTTGTTGAACAGACGAAAGC
The DNA here is from genome assembly GCA_015486965.1 of Desulfurellaceae bacterium. Lineage (GTDB taxonomy): Bacteria > Campylobacterota_A > Desulfurellia > Desulfurellales > Hippeaceae > Hippea. Next base: position 32,574 of record WFQQ01000157.1, on the reverse strand, counting down.
CTGGTTTGAGTTTAAGTTTGATGAGTGTAAACCCAACAAAATCCCTAAGATTATAGCGTTTAACTGTGTACCGCATATAGATGTATTTTTTGATAACGGCTATACAAAAGAAGAGATGAAGATGATTAACGAGACAAGAAAGATATTCCACATGCCTGAGCTTCCAGTTACTGCTACATGTGTGAGAGTGCCTGTATTTAGAGGACATTCTGAATCTGTAAATGTTGAAACTGAGAGACCTTTTAAGCTTGATGAGGTTAAGAAGCTCCTTGACGGTGCCCCTGGTTGCAAAGTTGTGGATAACCCTGAAAACTTGGAGTATCCTACGCCTTTAGAGGCTTCTGGCAAGGACGAAACATTTATAGGCAGAATAAGAAGGGATGAGTCTATAGAGAACGGTCTTAATTTGTGGGTTGTTTCTGATAACCTGAGGAAGGGAGCGGCTCTTAATGCCGTGCAAATAGCGGAAATCTTGATTAAAGAGTACCTTTAAAAAGTTGTGGGGGTTTTTATGGATGGTGTAGTGATTAAAAAGGTGTTGATGCCTGTTGATTTTTCGGATGCCTCTTTGTATGCACTGACCTATGCTAAGGCAATCTCTGAAAAATTTGATGCGAAACTCTATTTGTACCACTGTATGACAGACATAAATGCTTACATCAGTTATATTCCCTCTTTCCCAACGGAGGATGCCATTAAAAATTTGAGGGAAGAGTCAATGAGGGAGATGGAACACATAATTAATAAGTATTCTCTGAAAAATGTTGAGACCGTAATTGAGATGGGTGTGCCTGCAGATGCAATTGTTGAGTTCGCCAAAAGGAATCAGATAGATTTAATAGTTATGGGTGCGCATGGAAAGAGAGGGCTTGAGAGATTTATGTTTGGAAGCACCACGGAGAGAGTGATGAGAATCTGCTCCATCCCTGTCTTAGAAGTAAAAATGCCTCATTAAAAAGGAGGGCTTGAGCCCTCCTTTTACTTTTTCTCCTCTTCTTTTTTGGATTCTTCTATTATCTTTTCTGCTATTTGTGAAGGTACCTCTTCATAGGTTGAGAATTTGTATTTAAAGAATCCCCTTCCGCCTGTTATAGACCTAAGAGATGGAGCATATTCAAGTATTTCAGCCTCTGGAACCAACGCTCTGATTCTTTGATAGCCTTTTTTGCCCTCATACGGTTCCATACCGAGCACTCTTCCCCTTCTTGAGTTTAAGTCTCCAATTACATCACCCATCGTTTCGTCGGGTACATAAACCTCCATCTCGACAATAGGCTCCAGAAGAACTGGTTTACATTTGCCTACGCCCTCTTTAAAAGCTATGGAGCCAGCCATCTGGAATGCAAGGTCGCTTGAATCAACAGGATGGTATTTACCGTCAATAAGTTTTATCTTTATATCTATCATAGGATAACCCGCAAGGTAGCCCTGTTCCATTGCATTCTTAATACCCTTTTCCACAGATGGGATAAACTGCTTGGGAATTGCACCCCCCACAATCAAATCCTCAAACTCAAACCCTTTGCCCCTTGGCAGTGGCTCTATTTCAATTGTGCAGTCTCCAAACTGGCCGTGCCCACCAGTCTGCTTTTTATACCTACCGTGGGATGTGGTTTTCCCTTTAATCGTTTCCTTGTAAGCAACCTTTGGTGTCTTTAGGTGAGCCTCTACGCCGTACTTCTTTTTAAGTCTCGATATAACTGTTTCAAGGTGGAGCTTGCCCATTCCAGTTAAGATGAATTCACCAGTTTCATTGTTTCTTGTAAATGATAGAGATGGGTCGGATTCTATGATTTTGCTTATTGCAGCACCGATTTTTTCCTCATCCCCTTTGCTTGCACCATATATGGCTGCGGATATGTAAGGTAGAGGCATTTCTACAAACTCGCACTGGACTTTAGAGCCCTTTGTGGCAATTGTGTCTCCAGTCTGGGTTATTTTTAATTTTGCCACAGCGAATATGTCGCCTGTTGACACCTCTTCCACTTTGTTAAAGCTTTTGCCAAGCATGAGGTTTATTGTGCCAAGCCTCTCTTCAGCGTCTTTATTAACATTGTAGTAGGTTGTATCTGACTTAAATGTTCCAGAACACACCCTTAGAAGGCTGATCTTGCCCATCTGTGGGTCGTTGTAAGTTTTAAACACCAGCGCAGCTGGTTCATCAAACATGTCTTCTGGCGGTGGCAAGAGCGTTATAACCTCTTCGAGGAGCTCTTTTGTCCCATAGCCTTTGAGGGCACTGCCAACTAGGATGGGGAACAGCCCTCCAGTTTTCACAGCTTCACTCAAAGTTTCACTTATTGTTTTCTTATCAAGCTCTTCTCCCTCTAAGTATTTTTCCATCAGCTCATCGTTGTATGTGGAGACCTCTTCCACCAACTCCATATACTTCTCTTCTACTTCGTCCTCGAGCTCCTTTGGTGTGTCTATCTCTTTGCCGTCGAACGAGTAAGCCTGTTTTTTGAGTATATCAACAAAACCAACTGCAACGCCGTCTTTGAATATGGGAAGCTGAAGCAGGTAAGCTTTAGACGTTAAATTTTCTTTTATTGATTGTAGTGTCTTTTCTAAATGTATATCCTCTTTGTCTATGGCATTTAGAAAAAACAGTGCAGGTTTTTTCTCTTTCAGTATTTCATCCAAAAGCCTTTCTGACTGAGCATCGGGACCATCCTTTGCATCTATTAATAGTATAGAGCTGTCTGCTGCTCTTATGCCACACAGAGCATCTGCAATAAAGTTGTGATAACCCGGCGTATCTATCATATAGATAAGGTGCTTTTTGAACTCTGTGTACCCTACAGCCAACTGCATGGATATTTTTCTTTCAATTTCTTCGGAATCAAAGTCCATGGTTGTATTTCCTTTGTCTGTAGAACCCTTTCTGCTTATCTTTTTTGTTATGAATAAAATATCTTCACACAGGGTGGTTTTTCCTGTGCCACCTGAGCCGCATATAGCTAAAACCCGTTTTTTACTGACATCAGACATTAAACTTTACCTCCCCTTCATAGACACTCTTTTATTTTCTCTTTGTAATTTTCTTCTGATTTAAGCTTTCTCAACAGTACGCTTCTCTCTTTGTACTCTTCTAACTTGTTCTCCTTTGATTTTATATGTTCAAGCCACGAATTCACCCAATCTTTATATTCGGGATGGTTCTGGCTGTTGCTTTTCATAATAGAGTCTTGCAAGTTGTAGCCAACTATGATGTCTGTAATGTCCAGAGAGTCTTTGTACTCTACAAAATAAGCTTCTGTTCCTGTAATTGCATAGACGCCTGGGGCTATTTCTACCCCTTGTGTATTGTCAACCTTGTAATATCCTATAACGATATGTTGTGTGGATTTTTTGTAGGGCTTGTAAATTGCCCTGAACAGGATGTAAATTTCATCAAAAAACTTTTTTTCTAAGATTTTTCCCACTTCTTCAAAATAAAAAACATAATCCAGCTTTCCATCAGCGTTGAAACCTTCTAAATAAGGGCCATTTTCATATTCGCCCTTTCTGAGAGGATTAAGCCCCAAGATATCACGGACGATCAGGTTCTGGTTGCCAACAATTGAATCACACTTTTCATCCATCCCAGGAAGAGCGAAAAACGGCACACAGATAGTCAATGTTTCCATCGGTATGTTCTCCTTTCTATGTTTTGGTTGTTATACATGGAAACCCACTTGCTTTTTAAAAAGCACGACATTTTTTATAATATAGTTTAAAAATCACTGTATATCAAGAAAAATTAAAAGACTCAACACCAGTCTTAGTCTATTTTGTTCTAACTATCTCAAAAAGACATGCTTCTTTTCCCTGTGCAATGCACTCTTTCTCTTTAGGTTGCCATGTTGAGCCCAAAAATTCCTCAAGCATTCCAGCTATCGTCCCGCCCAACGGAAGACAGGTTGGTTTTCTGCTTTTTATGCCTTCTGCAAACACAGAGTGTTTCACTCTTATAATTGCTTTGTTCTCGGTTAGTTCAAACTGCTCGAAAATGCACTGTCTCGATTCCTCAAAGTATGCAATTATACACTCTTTAATCGTTTCTATATCGAGGTTTTCACCAAGAATCTTCTTAAAGTTTTCTGCGGCTTTTCTTCCTGCTTTTTTACCGGGGAGAATAAACATACCGCCGAGTCCAAAGCCTGCAAGTTTTATCAGATGGGAGAAGAAGTCTCTAAAAACATCCTTTGGTAGCACGAATCCTTCGCTGTTGATGTACTGTTTTGTTTTTTCCCGAACGATCTTTTTATCCATAAATGCCTCCTTCTTTTTGCTCATAGTAAATTATAGCTTACCCTTTTTGATTGTCAAAGATATGGTATCGTGTTTTTAACATCTGTATAAGCCAAAAACTTGAGAGAGCTAATCTTTAGAAGCTTTCGTGCTCTGTTCTTTTTATAATCTCATCCTGTAGCTTTTCATTTAGATGACAGAAATAGTCGCTGTATCCAGCCACCCTTACAATCAGGTCTCCATACTTTTCTGGGTGTTTTTTGGCATCTCTCAGTGTGTCAGCACTCACAACATTGAACTGTATATGGTGTCCGTCCAATTTAAAGTATGTTCTTATCAGTTTTACCACCGCATTGAGGCCCTTTTCATCTTTAAGAAGGTCTGGTGTAAATTTCAGGTTTAGAAGGGTTCCGCCCGTTTTTATGTGATCCATTTTTGCTGCCGATTTTAACACAGCTGTTGGCCCCTTTCTGTCCATACCCTGAACAGGAGATATGCCTTCCGATATAGGCTCAAAAGCCTTTCTTCCGTCTGGCGTTGCTCCAATTTTAGAGCCAAAATATACATGAACAGTGGTGGGGAGCATGTTTATTCTGAACTGCCCACCTTTGTATGTAGGCCTTCCATCTATGTTTTTAAAGAATTCCTCGAAAACCTCTTTCATTAAACTGTCAGCATAATCATCATCGTTACCGTACTTGTGGGTTTTATTAATCAAAAACTGTCTCTTTAGTTCGTATCCTTCAAAATTTTTGCTTAACATATCTAATAGTTCTTTCTTTCCAATCCGTTTTTCCTCAAACACAGTTTGTTTTATGGCTGAAAGTGAGTCTGTTATAGTGCCTGTTCCAACACCCTGAATGTATGATGAGTTATATCTTGCGCCGCCACTGTAGTAGTCTTTTCCCTTTTTTATGCAATCATCTATCAGGATGGAGAGAAATGGAGCTGGCATATGTTTTGCATAGATCCTTTCAATTATCAGATTGCCTTCTATTTTAATGTCAATGAAATATTTAAGCTGTTTTTTAAATGCTTCCATGAATTCATCAAAAGTTTCAAAATCTTCGAAAATTCCGGTTTTCAGGCCAATCTGTTTGCCTGTCAATGGGTCTTTACCGTTAAAGAGTGTAATCTCCAAGATTTTTGGTATGTTGAAGTATCCTGTAAGTGTGTAGTTTTCCTTTCCAAATGCTCCACTTTCCACACACCCACTTGTTCCACCGCATCTTGCATCCTCTAAGGTTTTCCCCTGCCTTAAAAGTTCCATTACCACGGCATCCGAGTTGAACACCGATGGTTGACCGAACCCAGTTTTTATTATCTCTAAAGCCCTTTTTATGAATTTGTCAGGGTTTTTCTTGCTTACATGGATTGAGGCATTGGGTTGAACTAACCTCATCTCCTCCACAACATCCAATAAAAGATAGCTCAGCTCATTTACATTGTCAGTTCCATCTTCTTTTATACCGCCTATGTTTATCTGTGCAAAGTCGGTATAGGTTGAGCTTTCCTCAGCTGTTACACCTACTTTGGGTGGGGCAGGGTGGTTGTGAAACTTAATCCAGAGGCACTCAAGTAATTCCTTTGCTCCATCCTTTGTTAGCCTACCTTCCTCTATATCCTTTTTATAAAAGGGGAAAAGGTGTTTATCCAATTTTCCTGGGCTAAAGGCGTCCCAGCCGTTTAGCTCTGTTATTACACCGATATGCACAAACCAGTAGTATTGTAGAGCCTCATGAAATGTTCTTGGGGCATGGGCGGGCACCCAGCTGCAGATTTCTGATATTTTAAGTAGCTCCTTTTTTCTTTTGCTGTCTCTTTCTTTTGATGCCATCTCTTTTGCAAGTTTTGCGTATCTATTGGCAAACTTTATTAGAGCATTTGCAGTAATTTTCATAGCCTCTAACTCTTCCTTTTTGTCAAACGCTTCACTATCATGTTCAAAATCAAGCTTTTCAATCTCTGAGTTTATCTCCTTTATAAAATCTAACATGCCTTTTTTGTAGATTTTCCCGTCCAAAACGGTGTGTCCTGGAGCTCTCTGTTCCATAAATTCGGTAAAAACGCCTGCTTCAAAGGCATCTTTCCATCTTTGAGGTACCTCTTTAAAAATCATCTCTCTAACTGTTTTTCCTTCCCAGAAGGGGATTATCTCTTTTTCATAAACATCAAACACATCTTGAGAGACAGAATACCTAACCTTTTGCCTGTTATTAAGGGCTTCAAGGTCTTTTCTTCTGTGGAGTGTAATTTCTGGATATGTTGGAGTTGCCTTTTGCTCTTCTCCTCTCTCTCCAACTATCAACTCGCCATCGTAAATTGATATCCTTTTGTTCATCAATATGTATTCAAAAGCTTTAGCTCTTTTAATTGGGATTAAGCTTTCCTTTGAGTTTTTGTAAAAATCTGTCAGGAGCTTTGCCCTTTCTGGTGAAATTCTTTCTAAAGCTTCTATGGATTGCCTTCTTAACTTTTTTATCCTGTCGTTCATACCTCTTTCTTCTTTTACAATCTTTGTGTAATCAATTACTCTACATGCTGTTCTTTCCATCTTAACCTCCTATATTCACTTTTAAGCCAAACTGCTCGAACTGTTTTTTGACATATTCAATCCTTTTTTTAGTTGGTTTTCCTATGTGCTTTAGAAGGAAAGGTTTTTCAAGTTTTCTATATTTGTCTTCCATCATTGAGTGGTATGGCAGGATGTCCACGCTCTCTATGTTATTCAGCTTGCTTACAAATTCTGCCGTTTTCTTTATGTTTTCTTCATCATCGTTTATTGAGGGAATGAGTGGGAATCTTATTGATATTCTTGAGCCATTTCTGTCAAGTTCTATTAGGTTGCTTAAGATTTTGTCATTCTCGACTCCTGTGTATTTTTTGTGAATTTTGCTGTCCATGTGTTTTATGTCGTATAAGTATATATCGACATACGGAAGTGTTGATAAAAGTTTATCTGTATCTGTAAAACCTGTTGTGTCTAAGGCTATGTTCACCTGCTCTTCCTTAAGCAGAGCCAACAACTTCATCAAAAAATCAAACTGCATTAGTGGTTCACCACCGGATATGGTAATTCCTCCGTCATTTCCAAAAAAATCTCTATCCTTTAAAACCTCATCTTTCAGCTCTTCTGGCTCGTAAAATTTTCCTACCATCTCTAAGGCGTTTGTAGGGCAGTTTGTTGTGCACTCTCCGCAGAGGTCGCATGTTTTTAAATCTATTTTAATACGATCTTTCTCAACCCCTATTGCTGATTTTGTGCATACACTCTTGCAGGTTAAACAAAAAATACACTCTTCTGCATGATACATAATCTCTTTTGTACTTTTTTGGCTCTCCGGGTTATGACACCATAGGCATTTCAAAGGACAGCCTTTAAAGAAAACTGTTGTCCTTAACCCAGGACCATCGTGTATGGAGTATCGTTTTATATCGAAAACCAACCCTTTCATTAATATCTAATATATCAGGTTGAAGACAACCTGTCAAGCACTGCTTTAAACATACAAAGGTAAACTATTGATTGTGTTGATAATCAATATCTTAGGCACTTTACTTCAACAATTCTATCACAATAACTGAGATTGCAGATTCTCCCGGTTGATATCACCCTTGTAGGTGGGGAGTTTTTCTCCACTTTATAACTCAACGCTCCCTTATAACCGTGGTCTTTACAGTATGCATCGGCAGCTGGCATTCCACAGTTTTTCCCCCAATCCCTGCATAGGTCTAAAGCCAACCCTCCAACTGTGGGATTTTTTATGGTTACTACCCTATTTATAAATGAGTTTCTCTTTTTGAAGCACTTGACCTCTACAATTCTATCACAAAAACTTGTGTTGCATATCTGTCCTGTTGATATTACTCTTGTTGGTGGTGTGTCATACTGAACTTTATAGCTTAAAGCACCTATATACCCATGAGCCCTGCAGTATGCATCGGCAGCGGGTTTACCACACTCTTTACCCCACTTTTTGCAAAAGTCTAAAGCCACACCATTGACCTTTGGGTTTCTGATGGTTGTAACTATAATTGAGTTTTTATTTGACGGTGAGGAAGTCCTTTTTACGACCCCTGAAACACAATATCTACTGTAAATAGCCCGTGGAACGGCATACTTAAGCCAGCATTTCGGGTAAGCTCCCTGTATGGTATAAGGTTTGACATATGTCCAGGCTTTGCACTTTGGATTGTTCATGCATAGCCTCTTACACAGCATGGGGTCTGCTTTTGGTAGTTCTATGCTCTTAAAATCGTAGCCTGGTCTGTCTGTATTCCACTCAACGGTTGAACTTATGCTTTGATATCTTCTCGTTGAATAAACACTCTCTCTCCAGTATCCTCCGCATATCTTGTTTGAGTTTCCGCTACATCTGTAATCGCACTCGATGTCTGAAGGAGCTTTACCGTAAACTCCGTATGAGTTTCCACACCTGCAGCTTATCGAAAATTCCAAACTTGCATATTTGAATCCGTGCCTTCTGCATGTTGACACGCACAGCTCTGGAGTCATCCTATCGCTTGTAAATGAATAGCCTGTGAGGTCGTGAGGTGTACTGTCTATGTAGCAGCCGATGTAGTGTGGGTAGGCTTCAGATAACTGTGTCAGAGCAAACACTATTGCAAACAAAATAGCAATACAGGTAATTATTCTTCTCATCATGACAACCCTCCCCTTAGTGGATTAGGTTTTATTTACTTTTAACATAAGCTTAAGCTTAAATCAAATAAAACGGTATTATTGATTGTTGTAGATTAGCTATAATTTTTTGTGATGAACTCTTTAATTTGCTTTATGGATTCTTTTAATGTTTCCATGTCGATATTGTAAAACAAAAGCTGAACATAGATTATGTTGTTGTCAGTCGTAATGGCAAGGTGGTTAAAGTATTTGATGGGAAGTAATTTAGCTATCTGAATAAATTTTCTATCGTAATTTTCGCTTTCGTATAGCATATCGAATTTCGTGTCTTTGAGTACGAATGGCTCCTTTTTTAATTTGTCCCTGTTATAAATCTTGGGTTTAGTCAGATTTAAAGGGCTTTTTCTAACCAGATGAAACTCACACCTCAATGGTTTTTTAGTGTAGAAGAGTAGCTGTAGGTTGTCCTTTCCGCTTGTAATAAACATGAAGGGAAGGTATAGAACGCTCTGTCTGGGTATGAGCCTTAGGTTGGCTAAAACCTTTTTTACTCCATCCACCTTGTACTCCACACTAAATCCCAAAACGCCGCCGAGGTAAGTATAGAGTTTATCTTTTGGCTTTAAGGCGTCCTCAAGCGCAACGGCTATGCTTTTTATTATTTTTACATTCTTTCTGTAGCCAAAGTAGTAAATAATGCTTATAATCAGGCTTACAGCGAGTAGTAATGCTATGTATTTAGTTGACAATTACGCTTAACCTCTGGCCAAGGTTGGATAGTGTAGTTTTGTCCATGGCGTTTTTCGTGTAGGGCATCCTTATTATGGGGAGAGAGAACTTATCTTCGAGACTGTACTTTATCTTTCCAAGACCCTCTTTATTCAGCACAACAAAGTCCAAGCTCAGTCCCAAATCTTCAAGTCCTTCCTTTATCTTCAAGCTTTCACTTAGCGACATTTCATCCTCATTTAAGACAACAACCATTTTAGACTGATTTTTATTTCTTAAAAGTTCTACCATAAAGGTAACATGCTTTGATTGATAACCAAGCTCTTTCAAAACCTTGTCCTCTTCCTCTGTGATTGCGATATCACTGTCTATTTTTTTTGGATTAATGTTGGCTATAGCAGCCCTTCTGTCTATAATTTTCTTTCTCCAGGTTATAAGTTTTTCTATCCACATCTTTGAGCTGAAGGGCAATGATATAATCTTTAGCATCAACCCAGTGGGTGGTGTATCGACGACTATATATTCAAAGTTATTCATATTGCTCTCTATCTTTTCTTTAAGGGCATACATCATCGAATACTCTTCCATTCCCGGAGAGTGTTTTAATATATCAAACATGCTTTCAAGGTTGACGATTTGTAAATATTTATATGTTTCTTTCATCTTTTTTGTTGTTTCTTTGAGGAAATTTTGCAGGTATGCCTCTACATCCACCTCTTCTGCGAACAGGTGCTTTTCTATCTGTCTTTTTTCTCTTAAGTCTTCTTTTACAATATCTGATATGTTGTGAGCTGGGTCTATAGAAACCCAGTATGTGTCTTTTTTCTGGCTTGATAGGTAAAATGATAGTGCTGCTGAAGATGTGGTTTTTCCCACACCGCCTTTACCTAAAAAGAAAATAACCCTTTTCATATATCACTCAAGTCAAAAAAGTTTGCAAGTTTATCGTCCAAATCCTCAGATTTGTATATCATTACTTTTATCTCATGTTCCATGTAGGGAAGAAGAGCCATCCCCAAAAAAGATGGCGGGGATGGCATACCGATAAGCGAGCTAAACACTATTAGTCCAAATGCATTCTCCATTTCCGAGAGCTCCATCTCCAAGGCAGATGTGCTCTCGTCTTTGAAACCCTCCCAGAAGTATCCGAAGTTTTTAAGGACACCTTTAAGCGCTTTCTTCAGCAACATTAATATCCTTGTCTGGTTTTGAAAAGTCAAACATCAGCATGAAGTTCAAAAGAATCATGACAGCCATTATTATACTCAGAAGCCAGCCCTGAACAGGATTTTTTGCAATTGCAGATGGAGCTACAACCACCAAGTACCATATCATAGCTGCTGTAACTGTAATCCACAGGAACATGGCAGCCGAGAAGATAGGCCAGGAAGGTTTCTTTTGAACCCTCATAACCCAGGCACTAACTGTGAATAGTGCAATGGATGCAAGCATCTGGTTTGCAGCACCAAATGCTGGCCATATTAGTTTCCACTCGCCGCTCCAAGCCAAAGCGATTCCTATTGCTGCAGGGATGAACGATGCCACCCATTTGTTTGTGAAGAAGTCATAGGCTCCCCTTGCTTTATCTTTAATTGGCTCCATGATTTCAGCAAATGTGTACCTTGCAAGCCTGTTTGTTGTGTCAAGTGTAGTCATAGCAAACGATGCAACCCAGAGTGCAGCCAGAAGAGCCATGAACTTTTTGGGTATTCCAAGAACCATATAAACGACTGTTGCATAGGATTTTGCAAACAGGCCCACAGGACCACCAGAGGCTTTCATTATGTGAATGTAGTTTTTACCGAAAGCTACAGGGTTTGCAAGAATTGAGCTTTTTGCTGTACCTATAACACCTGCGCCAGCTATGCCGATGGACAGTACAACAAGGGTTGACAGGAACCCTTCGGTTAACATGCCTCCGTATCCAATGAACAGACCCTCAATTTCCTCAGAAAGCTGCTTTGATGTTGTTCCACTTCCAACAAGGGCGTGGAATCCACTCAGGGAACCACAAGCTATGATTAAAGGAATTGTTGGCCAGAATGGAGATGGCTTTCCGCCGATTATCGGTGCAGAAAACATTGTTGTTGCAGGAATTGACATAGGTTTGAAAGCTAACAGCACAGAAATACCACCTATAACAAGACCAAATACCAAAAGCCACGCATTCATGTAATCCCTTGGCTGCAGAAGGATGTTAACAGGCAGTGCCGCAGCTATGATGATGTAGATTAAAAATACGATCATCCAGGTTTGATATGAAGCGTGGAACGGATAGTTTACTGCAGCCCAGATTGAGACAACAAGCATTATGACGGCGATCAGACTTGAGATGGAGAAATTCCATTTCAGTTTGTACATGATGTAGCCTAAGATAACCGCAAAGAATATCTGCAAGAAGTACGCTGTTGGCACAGCAGCCTTTTTAACAAAGATGATTCCCAAAACTGCACCAAATGCGGCAACAACTAAGATAAGAACAAAGAATATGAACCATGCGAAGATGTAGGATGTGCGTTTCTTGATAACCCTTCCAGCTACCCATTGGATTGAGTGTCCGTCGTACCTGACCGAGCTCATCAGAGATAGATAGTCGTGAACGGCACCAATAAATACATTACCAAACCAGATCCAGAGTAGTGCTGGTAGCCAGCCCCAGGCAAGAGCTATAACAGGTCCTACAATTGGTGCAGCACCTGCTATTGATGCAAAGTGGTGTCCAAACAGAACATACTTGTTGGCTGGCACATAATCAACACCGTCGTAGAGTCTCTTTGCGGGAGTCTCTCTGTTGGATACCCCTACAACAGATTTTTGAAGGTATTTACCGTATAGATGATAGAATATTAGGTAAACACCGAGGCCAATAATTATGAGAATGGTCGAGCTCATGCGACACCTCCCCCAAATTAGTATTAGTGATATTTTAGACTTTATTTGGTGGGTGTCAAATATTTATATTAGAGAAAAAAATTTAGTTAATTTACCTGGGTGCGTATTCCAAGTTTTCCTGCTCCTCGCTTGTAATGTAGGCTATTACATCCAAAGCCACTTTTGCCTGGGCTGGCATATCTGATTGAACTACAAGTGAGCGTGCCGGTTTGTGGATGAAAAACTGACCATAAATTTCGTTTATATCTTTGAAATCTTTGATATCTGTTATATACAAAGTGGCTTTAACAACATCGGAGAGGCTCAAACCAGCCTCAATCAGGATAGCCTCAACATTTTTTATAACCCTTTCCGTTTGCTTTTGAACATCTTGAGACACAATTTGTCCTGTTTTTGGGTCGATGCCTAATTGCATCGAGACAAAGCACAGATCGCCCGATACCACTGCCTGACTGTAGGGCCCCAAAGCCTTTGGTGCCTTTTTAGAGCTTATAGTTTTCACCTTCTCCCTCCTAATTTGTTATAGTTATATCTAAAAGTGAGTACAGAGGTGTTTTCTGCATACTTTGTAATATATCACCTATAGCTAAGTGTTTTGAGTTGACGATTTTAATTTTTAATATTTTGCTGTTTCCTTCCAGGAAATCTGTAATGGGTTTTGAGTAGTTTTTAAAAGGCGTTTTGGAAAGGTAGATGTTAACCTGTTTAATGAGGGTTTCCTTATTAGTTTTTTCATTTTTTGCTATGTACTCTAAAAGCCTGTTTATGAGTCCTTCGTTTTTGACCTCAAGCCTTAAGAAATCTGGTTTTATCTGATAGAGCTTTGATAGGTAGTTGAGCACAATAAGAGGATTTGGATTTTTCCCATTCAGGTCTTGGGAAGCTTTCTTAAAACCATTGATGTCCACATTATTCAACTTTAAAGAGTAATTCACAAGTAGATTGCCAAGCCAGTTTATTCTATATCTGTTTATAGCGAATAGATTGTTCTTTGCATCGGTTGTCGTTTCTATGTAGATTTCGAAGGGGTCTTTTATCTTTAATACATTTTCAAGCAACTCTTTGAGCTTTTTTGATTCTTTGTCTATTTCAAAGATTCTGTCGTTTAACAAAACCTTTCTGGCTTCAAAGAGTGTGTGGACTCTATCTTTTCCCTTGGAGACCTCAAGATAGCCTGTCTGTATGGTTAGTATAGGTTTGTTAATCAACTCTTCGGGAGATTCCACATTAAGGTTAATGAGTGTGGCATCCTTGAATTTTGCTTTTATGGTTTTTTCGGGCTTTCCAGTTAGATATACCTTTTTTACTTCAAATTTTCCAATTAGATTACCATGTTTTTTTATATCCCACTCTACTTCACTAACAACAACTGTGTTAGAAAAGAGGTTTGCCTTTATTCTGCCGTATGAAACCTCTTTGTATAGATTGGCTTTCTTTAATACAGCTTCAATTTCATCCTCGGCTCTCTTCTGGGCATATTTATTGGCTGCGATATAACCTATAAAACCTGCAATAATAAGGGTTGATACTATTATGAGTGCTACTATTGTTTTTTTCATTAAACACCTCCTACCAACATTCCTTGTAAAATACTTTAACATCATGGTATACACCAAGGGACTGAAAGACCTCATTTTTCCTAAGCTTTAAAGCTTCAAAGGGAGTCAGTCTAAGTCCCTTTAAGTCCCTATTGGTTGATTTGGCTTTAAAGCCACTGTCAAACAGGAGGCAGGACAAAGGGACACAAACTAACAAAAGGAGGTAGATCCTAAGATGGGTTACTTTATCGGTATTGATATTTCCAAGGGTTCCTTCAACTACTCTGTTGTTGATGAGGGATGTAAACAGATAGAGAGTAATAAACTCTCTATGGACAGAAATGGCTTCGATGAGTTCAAAAAGGTAACTGAGAAGTATAAGGGTAGCGTAGTAGCCTGTGAGTCCACAGGAAGCTTCCACATCAATCTCATTAGTTTTCTTCTTACCTTCAAGAGAGAGGTTGCCATCATCAACCCCTCCCTCATAAAGAGATTCTCCTGGTCTGTATCCCTGAGAAAGACCAAGACCGATGAGATAGATGCCTATATGATAGCCACCTTTGTATGCAAAAACAAGGAGAATGTAAACTACCTCATGCTTGATGACATTGACAGCATTGTTCCTATAGCAAGACTCAGGGAATCCATAGCCAAGGATATTGCAAAGACCAAGACCCAACTCAGGCAGCATCTCAACATTACCTTCCCCGAGCTTGAGAAGAACTACAATATATTCACCTATTCCATCCTCAATCTCCTGAAGAGTTTTCCCTCTGCTAAAGCCATTCAAGAGGCAAGCAATATGAAGATATACAGGGCTATAAAGCACAAGAGTGCAGGAAGGGATGTCAATATTACTCCAAAACAGATCAAGGAGCTTGCCAAAAATTCCATAGGACATGCCTCTTCTGAATATGAGGCTCTTGTTGAGTATGATGTTGAGCACCTGCTGTTTCTTAGCAAGAAGATTGAAAAAATAGAGAAGCAGTTTATTGATAAGATAAACAAGAGTAAGAAAGATGATGTTGATATTCTCACCTCTATAAAAGGCATAGGCGATGTAACCGCCTCTTACTTTATTGCCGAGATTGGAAATATTGACAGGTTTAAAAACAAAAAGAAGCTCATTGCCTACATTGGTACTGATCCATCCATTGCCCAATCTGGGAGTAGCATAAACAGAAGAGGCAGAATCAGCAAGAAGGGCTCTAAGTCTTTGAGGAGAACTCTCTATATCATGGCTATGGGAACTATTAGGTCTAATGAGTACTTTAAAAGCTACTACCTGAAGAAAAGACAAGAAGGCATGCAGCATAGAAAAGCCATCGTCGCTCTTATGAACAAGCTTGTGAGGGTTATATATGCCCTTTTGAAGAAGAGGGAGAAGTTTAGCCTCAAGAAGGCTAAATCCTTTTCCTCTTCTTGTGCTAACCCTTCTGCTTGTTCTTGCTCTGGTGTCTCTTACCCTTGAGGGGTATGGTCTTTTAAAAAGGAGTAGGGTCATTTTTTATAGTTGACTCCCTTTACTTTTTAGATTTTAACAGATTGGCTTATGAAAATCAAAAATAGGTTTGGTTTTAAAGGGTCAAGACTATTTCACTATTCTGTCAATATGTTTTTCCTTATTATCACTCAATTTTGTTCTCTTAAAAAACCAAAATCTAGCACTCTCTCCTGCTCTTTAAGGCTCTTCAAACCTCTTAAAAGAGCATTCCTTGACTTTTTGGCATGAAAGTTATACTATTAGGTATAACAATATATTAAAGGAGGTTTCCATGCTTGCAAAGGTGTTCAACAAAGGGCAGGTGGTAATACCAGTAAGAATGAGAAAGAAATACAAAATAAACATAGGTGACAGTGTGAACATAATTGAGGAAGATGATGGCATAAAAATAGTTCCTTTAAACTCGGACGATGACAGCGTAGAGAGTCTTGCGGGCATTTTTAGTAAATACGCAGTGGGAGAAAGAATTGATGAAAAAAGTATAGGCGAAGCTACAGAGAAATACTTCGTGGAGTCTGTTAAAGATGAGATATATTGACACAAATGTCATACTGAGGTTTCTAACCAATGAAAACCCAGATGAAAAACTTATCAATTTCTTTAAGAGATTAAAAAGCGGAGAAACTGAGGTTAAGTGCATCGATATGGTGTTTTTCCAAACCATCTTTGTGCTAAATAGTTTCTATAAAATAGAAAAAAAGGAAATAATAAAAGCAATGAGAAAGCTACTTGGCTTTAAGGGTTTAAAAATCAAGGACAAACAAACTGTTGATAGAGCTCTTGATTTCTGGGAGAAGCACACAGATGACATTATAGACTGCTACATAGCGGCTTGTATGGAAAAGGAAGGGGAAAGTGAGATTTACAACCTTGATAAAAAGATAGATAGACTTGGCGTGAAGAGAGTAGACCCGAGAACAACTATTTCCAACTCATGAGGTACAAAGTTAACTTACTGTAAAAAAGAAAGCTCAGTTTATTTACATCTAAATTTAGGGCTATTGGCAGAGAATTTCTGTAGGATAATTTAAAAACTTATACGGGATTATTAGCTTGAAAACTACTTTTATCAGGTGTGTAATTTTAATAAAATATATACGCTGGGAGGTCAACATGAAAACAAAGCTGACTTTAAGACTTGATAAAGATATAATAAAAAAGCCAAGTTATACTCTAAAAATGGAGGAGAATCAGTTTAATTGTTGGTTGAAAAGTTCTTCAACAGCTTAAATGAGAACATAGAAGAAGAATCCCTACCACCTATAACCAAAAAACTTAAAGGACTGTTAAAAGGCGCAAAGGTGTCTGAAGAAGACTATAAAAAATTTCTCGAGGAAAAGTATTTATGAAGGTTTTATTTGATACAAATGTTGTTTTAGATGTTCTAATGGATAGATTTCCTTTTTCTCGTGCGTCTTCTCTGCTGTTTTCCAAAGTTGAAAAAGGTAATATCAAAGGATTTCTGTGTGCCACAACAATAACAACGATTCACCATCTCGTAAACAAAAGCAGAGGTAAAGAAACTACTTTAGAAAGCATAAATCTACTTTTAAATCTATTTGAAATAGCATCTGCAAATAGAGCTGCTTTAGAAACAGCTAAAAATCTTAAATTCAAAGACTTTGAGGATGCCGTAATCTACTCTTCTGCTCTGCATTCTGTATGCAGCTGTGTTGTTACAAGAAATGTCAGAGATTTTGTATCTACAGACATACCAGTATTTCTACCTGATGAACTGGCGAAAATCTTGAACCACTCCTAAAAAAATACAAACAGCCTTATTTACTATTGGCGCAGTTTAGCTTTGACAAATTGGGTTTGACGGTCAAAAAAAACTTTTATATTCTTAGCAATAAGTTAATCACTGAAGGGTCGAGGTGATTGTGAAAAAGAGGTTTCTTTTTGGCAGTGTGGTAAAACAGAGCCTAATATACATGTTGCTAATGGGCTTGGCAATAGGCATCTTGTTCGTTCCTCTTGCTCAAAAATTCCTTGGATTGCCTAAGGAAAAGACTTATACAGTAGAGTTTTTCACGATAACCATAATATCAGGACTGATAGTGGGGGGCATTTCTTATTTAATCTTGAGAATTACCATTTTAGCCCGCTTGAAAGAGTTCTTAAAAGGTATAGAGTTAATAAGTAAAAATATATTTGATTACCAAATGGGACAAATTTCTACTATTAGAGAGTGTAAAAACTGCTACGTAAAAATTCACTCAAGTGATATAATTGGACATTTAGCTACAAAATATAATTTTCTTATAAGAATTATTAGATCTGAGTTTTTTCAACATGAAACACTTAAAGATTATTCAAATTTAATAGGAAAAGCTGTGCAAATAGAAGAATTAAACAACAATACTGTAAATTTTTTCTGCAAACATTTAGATCTTCTGGGTTTGCAAATATACAAAACAACCACTAATGGCAAACTGTCATTAATAAAAGCAAAAGGCATTCATACTAATCTAACAAATGATATGAGAAAATCTTTGCTGGACATATTGGATGAAGGTAAAGAGAAGGAAATTAAAAAAGAACTTATAGTTGACTATGGAACAGCAAAGATTAAACCTAAATACACAATATTTTTCCCTGTAAAGTATTTCAGCAAAGAGTGGTTGTTTGTTATTTACTCTAACTATCACCTGACAAAAGAGAGGAAAAGCCTTATCACTCGGGTATTGAGCGAGTATAAGAAAGCTTATGAGAGTGCAGAAATATATGAAAAGATGCAGGATATGGCAGCCATAGATGAACTTACGGGACTTTACAATAGAAGATTTGGGATGAAAAGACTTCAAGAAGAATATAAGCGTGCCTTAAGAATGGAAAAACCTCTATCTCTTATAATGTTTGATATCGATCATTTCAAAAAGATAAATGATACATACGGACATCAAGCGGGTGATTACATACTCTCAACTATTGGCAAAATTTTTTCTGAGAATCTTAGGTCGGGAGATATAGTGATGAGGTACGGGGGAGAAGAGTTCCTAGGTGTGTTGTGCAACTCTAAGGCAGAAGGAGCTAAAAAAAGAGCAGAAGAGATTAGAGAAAAAATTGAGAATTTCAACTTTGTTTATAGAGACTACAAAATTCCTATAACCATATCAGGTGGTATATCTATTTTTGATGTAGAAAAAGATAAACAAAAAACTCCAGAAGATTTGATTAGAGAAGCGGATGAAGCACTCTATATTGCAAAAAGAACGGGAAGAAACAAGATAGTGACTTATGCTACACTCTGATATTTTCTATCTTTTTCTCATCGTAGCAATTGGCTATATTGTGGGTCATATAAAGATAAAAGGGTTCTCGTTGGATATATCGGCTATCCTTGTTGTGGCACTGATAGCAGGCTATTTTGGCATAACTTTACCGTCAACATTTAAGTTTTTTGGTCTTGCTATATTCATCTACGCTGTGGGCTTACAGTCAGGACCTGGTTTTTTCGAGTCGATAAAAGAAAACGGATTAAGATTTAATCTCATAGCGACGGTCTTGCTCGTATTAATCTTTGTCATTGTTTTTGGTGTGGGACTTTACCTTAGCCTTCCAAAGGGCATTATTGAGGGGACATTTACTGGCGCTATATCATCTGCTCCAGCACTTGCAGCAGCCCTTGAGCTTAAAAACTCTCCTAACATATCCATAGCGTTTGGCGTTGTTTATCCATTCGCAATAATAGCCACCATATACTTTATAAGATATCTTCCCAACATAATGAGAATAGACTTAGAAAAAGAGATAAAAGACTATGAAGAAAAGCTAAAACTCCTGCACCCAGACATAATCACAAAAAACTTCAAAATCACAAACGAAAACTTCAAACACCAGAAAATCTATAAATCTCAGATTGAGAAAATGACAACAACAGTTATAGAGCGTGTTGAGTCCGACCACCCAATAGACCCATCCTCTGAAGATGCGGTTTTACACTACGGAGATATTGTAAGAGTCTCAGGCACAAAGGAGCAGCTTGAGAACCTAAAAATCATTCTTGGAGAGGAACTCCCTGACTCATACACCTTTCACGACGATATGAAATCGTTCAGGCTTCTTGTTACATCAAAAGATATAGTTGGTAAAAAGATAGGAGAGATTAAGGAGTTAAAATCTCTACATGCCACAATAACGAAGGTTAGGCGCTCAGGCATAGACATACCACCCTACCCCACCCTAACTCTAATGTTAGGAGATAAGCTCTATGTGGTAGCTCCAAAAAAGTATGAGCAGAAGCTTATAAAATTGATAGGAAATGACCTGTTAAAATACCCAGCTGCCGATTTCTTGCCCATAGCACTCGGCATTGTGATTGGCATATTTATTGGAAGCATACCGTTTAGCGTTCCGTGGGTTGGAACTGTGAAGTTCAGTTTTGTGGGTGGCATATTGATAACAGCACTGATATTGGGAAGGTTGGGAAGAACGGGCCCCATTGTGTGGCAGCTCTCTCCACACTCAAACACCCTGATGAAGGTCATGGGTCAGTTGATTTTTATGGCAACTATAGGCACAAATTCTGGCAAGTTCCTTTTCAGCGCCTTAAAAAATCAAGGATGGGTCAGTATCCTCATATCCCTTTTTGCGATTCTAATTCCCCTCTACGCTGTATCGTGGGTTGCAAGGAAAGTCATGAAACTAAACCTTCTTGACATAATGGGAATTCTTGCGGGAGCCATGACATCTACACCCGCCCTAACAGCCATAAATGAATCAACAAAATCTGATTATCCATCAATAGGTTATGCAGCGGTTTACCCCTTTGCCATGGTTTTCTCCATAATCCTCGCAGAAATAGGCGTCAAGTTTTTCTAATCCTTAAGGTACATCGAGTTTAGCAGCGCAACAACAGATAGAAAACTGCTAATTACAAAAAGCGTGATAAAAGAAAACCTATCCACAATAAAACCCCCCAGAGTGGGCAAAAAGTAAGACAGGGCGTTAAATGTTCCCCTTATACTAACATAGGTGGGTCTGTAGCTGTTATCTGCTATCTTCAAAAGGTAGTTTGTGTATCCAATGAAGGTTCCATGCAGGTAGGCACCCATGAGAAAGAATACGAAAACAAATAGAATTGGCTCTTTTATAAAAATACTTATAAACGGAACAAAGAACGATAAGATGTTGGTTATTATAATAATAAACTTTGCACCCTTTCTATCTGCAAGGTAGCCCCAGAAAAGGTTTGAAACAATGCTGCCCACCATCTGTGCCGATATAAAGTATCCAATTTCAGAGGCAGGCATTCCAAGGGATTTAACGGCGTATATCGAAAAGAAAGGCAGACACATAAAAACTGAGTGGCTTAAAAACTCTGACAGAACAAGCCTTTTCAAAAACGGATTCTTTTTAAGTAAAAGCCCAGCTTTTGTTAAAAATTCAGAAAAAGACCTGTTTTTCTCCTGCTTTTCAGTACCCTCATCCATCAATCCCAAGCTCAGAGATGTCAAACCAAAACCCAAAGCGGTAAACAGGAAAAGAACTGAATAACCAAGGGGATATGAGTACCTGCTCAATACGAGTTTAACAACATAGCCACTACCCACAGCCATAACACCACCTAAAAACTGCCTTATAGCCCAGAACCTCCCAAGGAGTTCGGAGGGGATGTTATACGAAATAATGTCGTAAAATGGGATTGTCGCAACACCTCCCGCAAACGAAAATAGGCTTAAAAACAGAATAAAACAGAACAGTTCCACCAAAGGATGGTTGGGCAGGAAAAGAAAAGATGTCAGGGCAATCATAGCCCAGCTTAAAAACCTCACCCAAAGGGCAGCCACAAGATATGGCTTTTTTCTCTTACCCTGCAGGTAGAAAGCTGAGAAAAGCTGAAAAAACATGGAGCCGCCTCTTGAAATTGCCGCAACAAGCCCAATAATAGAATCGCTATTGACAAGGTATCTTAGGAAGGTAGGCAGAACGGTGGTATAATCAGCAAAACCGTTTGACATAAAGTAAAAAACACCGTGGGCTACACCCAATATGTAGTTTTTCTTTTTCTTATTCATCTTTTGCTAATGGATGAGCTTTATCATAAATCTCAGAAAGTTGCTTTAAATTTACATGGGTGTATATCTGGGTGGCTTTAATTGTTGAGTGTCCAAGAAATCTCTGGAGCATCCTTATATCCATGCCACTGTTTAAAAGGTGGGTTGCCTTGGTATGCCGAAGTGTATGGGGGGATATATCCTTAAATATACTCCTCATGGAGTGCTTTTTTACAATCTTCTGCAGAGAACGGGTAGATAGCCTTTCTCCATATCTATTTAAAAACAGAGCCCCTTCCTTCCTATCTTTCACATACTCCTTTAGAAAACGCTTGGCTCTCTCTGAAAATGGCACATAGACAGACCTTCCGCCCTTTCGCTTAACCCTGGCTCTGTTGTGTTCAAAATCTATATCCTTTACATCCAGACCCACAAGCTCACTCGCCCTCAAAGAGCTTGAGTATAGAAGCTCCAAAATAGCCCTGTCTCTTGGGTGCTTTACCGACTCAAGCAAAGCTATAGTCTCATCCAAGTCCAAAAACTTGGGAAGGCTCCGTTTTACCCTGGGTTTATCAAGAAGCTTAACATAGTTTTTTTGAATAACACCCCTCTCTTTGAGAAAATCGAAAAAAACGCTTAGAGACGCCAGCTTTCTCGATATGGAAGACGGTTTTACACCCCTATCGAAGAGGAGCTTCATATACATATTCAAACCGTCAAGTGAGAAAGGAAAGCCTTGCCTCAAAAAATCATCGACATCTTTTACATATGCTCTCTTTGTGTTTATAGATGAATACTTTGATTCTAAAAAAGCCTCAAACCTATCTAAAAGCTCATTCACAGTAAACCCTTTTTATCTTTTTGATTATAGATGTGGTGGATCTGCCCTCATAGAGCTCTACAAACTCAACCCTTCCACCGTAGCTTTTTACAAAATCCCCACCAACAACACCCTTATCCCTCCAGTCTGCTCCTTTAATCAACACATCCGGTTTTACAGTCTCGATGAGCTTGAGAGGTGTATCTTCACTGAATATAACGACCCAATCTACGCTTTCCAACCCTGCAACAACTATAGCCCTGTCAAGTTCTCCATTTATAGGTCTTTGAGTTCCTTTAATTCTTCTTATGGAGCTATCTGAATTCAAGCCCAAAATTAGCACATCCACAAGGCTTTTGGCTTTCTCAAGATATAAAACATGACCCGCATGCACTATATCAAAACACCCATTTGTAAAACCTATCCTCTTGTTATCCTCTTTTAGCTTCCTGACTATACCCTCTATCTCATTAAAACCAACTATCTTATCCTGCAAACTCATCTTCCACCATCTGACAAATTACATGTATTATGAAGCCATGAACCTCCTGTATTCTCGGTGTTGAGTCGGATGGCACAACCAAAGCCATATCACAGACAGATTTAATCGCTCCACCATCCCTGCCAAGCAGTCCAACAGTTTTTATACCGAGCCCTTTTGCAACTTTAACAGCATTTAAAACATTTTTAGAGTTTCCAGAGGTGCTTATTCCAACTAACACATCGCCCCTTCTGCCCAGCGCTTCGACCTGCTTTGAAAACACACGGTCAAAGGAGTAATCGTTTGCTATGCTTGTTAGGTTTGATGTATCCGTCGCCAATGAAATAGCGGGGAGTGGCTCTCTCTCCTTTAAAAACCTGTTCACAAATTCGGCTGCCATGTGCTGGGCATCTGCTGCAGAGCCACCATTTCCGCAAACCATGAGCTTACCGCCTCCTTTGATGGCTTGAGCAATCTCAAAAGCCGCCTGCTCAATTTCTCCGAAGCTGAGATTATCTAGAAGCCTTTTTAAATCATCTATACCTTGAAAAAACTCATCTTTTGTCATAACATACCCTCCGTGTTTGGTAGAATAATTAACAAAAATCAAAAGTCAACAACGATTTTTAAAGATGGCAA
Source organism: Desulfurellaceae bacterium (assembly GCA_015486965.1). Classification (GTDB taxonomy): domain Bacteria; phylum Campylobacterota_A; class Desulfurellia; order Desulfurellales; family Hippeaceae; genus Hippea. Next base: position 9,094 of record WFQQ01000157.1, on the reverse strand, counting down.
GAGACACACTCTGCTATTTAAAAGCAAATACAATACAGGAGACATCATTGACTCTCAAGACACCCTGCTTACACAGTGTAAAAATCCAGAGCCGTTAAAAAAACTAACACAAACCTATGACTACTATAACAAAAAACTCTCGTTCATTGAAGAAATCAAAGAGTTTTTAAAAAATAGAGGCTACAGAGAGGTTTTAACAAAGAAACTAAAAAGAGAAATCATAAAAGAGCCAAACATAAACTACATAAAAACACCGTACGGTTACCTCGCAAGCTCTCCTGAACTTGAACTCAAGAAACTCCTGTGTCTCGGTTTTGATAAACTGTTCGAGCTAAATTTTGCATACAGGGATGACTTGGAGGATAACCTACACAGAAAAGAGTTTTTAATCCTTGAATGGTATAGAGCACTCGCCTCTCCAGAGGATATAAACAAAGAGTTAATAGAGCTGATAAAACATTTAAACGGAGGCAACACAATAAGCTACAATGGGCTTTTAGTAAACCTTGATAAAATAGAGTATATAACCTACAGAGAGCTTTTCTCAAAATACCTATCAATCAATATAGAGAGTGTAGACACAAGCAGACTCAAAGTTGAGTTTGGTGTGGAGGGAACTGAAGACAGGTTGGAGATTCTGGACGCCATTTTCTCACTCCACATCCAGAAACACCTTGGAGTTAAACATCCCACAGTCGTTTACAATTTCCCAAAAGAGAGAGCTGCCCTTGCCAAAGTTTCTGGAGGGTGGGCTTTGAGATATGAACTCTATATCGCAACCTTAGAACTTTCAAACTGTTATCTCGAAGAGACAGATGCAAAAATTATTAAAAACAGGTTTAAAACTTTGGATAAGCCTTTTTTGAGAGCTCTTGAGTTCGGTATGCCACCCACAAGCGGAATAGCAGTGGGCGTGGATAGATTGTTTATGCTTCTTAATAACCTGAACACCATTGAGGAGCCACAATGGTAAAGTTTGCCGTCAAAATACTGATCAGTGGCGTTTTACTGCTATTAATACTATACAAGGTAAACTTAAACCACTTAAAACAGATGATGTTAAAAATAGGGGTATGCGAGTTTTTAGCCCTATCACTTTTATATTTAACAGCACAAGCCATAAGCAGCGTGAGGTGGTCGTGGGTTATTGAATCCCTTGGTAAGAAGGTCTCACCACTACTACTTTTCAAACTATATCTAATGGGCATGTTCGCAAACCTGTTTCTGCCAAGCACTATAGGTGGCGACACAATAAAAGGCTATATAGTCTCAAAAAGTATAGGCATAAGAAGGGCTGTAAGTTCAATATTTTTAGAAAGGTATAACGGCCTTCTTACACTGCTTCTGCTCTCTTTGGTTTCATCCCTACTCTTTATAAAGCTCTTTGGCTTTAAAGTCGTACTAATCATAGTAGCCGTAAACATTTCAGCTTTGCTTTCTCTTTATTTGCTAAGATTTGTAAAACATGAAAAGGTTAAAAACTTCTATGAAGATATAAAAACATTCCACAAAAGCAAAATGTTCATCCCCGTAACCGCCCTATCCTTTGTTGTTCAGATTATAAACATCGTGATATATATACTTGCTGGAGAAAGATTGGGAATACATATACAGCCCGCATATTACTTTGCATTTATACCGATAATAACTCTAATCAGCTTCCTGCCCATCTCGTTTAACGGTATTGGTGTCAGGGAGTTCTCCTTTGTCTACTTTTTTAAAATGGCTAACCTTACACCGACTGAGTCTATCAGTTTGAGCTTAACAGTATTTTTTGTCGTGGTCTTTACAAGCCTGTTTGGTGGTGTATTCTATATAAACAATGAAAGGGTTATTAGAGAAGCTAAAAGCTTTCGCACAGGAACATAGCTTGTTTGAGAAAAATACATACATAGGTGTCGCAGTCTCTGGGGGTCCCGACTCTGTATTTCTTCTAAGGATGATGATAGAAGCCCAAAATGATTTTGGGTTTAAGCTCCACATACTACACTATAACCACTCAATAAGAAAAGAGTCTGACTCAGAGGAGATGTTTGTTAAAAAAATAGCAGAGGAGCTAAACCTTCCGCTGACAGCTGAAAAGGGGGATGTGTTAAGATTCAAACAGGAAAAACAGATGTCCCTTGAAGAGGCAGCGAGAATAAAGAGATACCAGTTCTTTGAGAGAGCAAGAAAAAGCCTTGGCCTTGACTTTATAGCAACTGGACACACAAAAAACGACTTTGTAGAGACCCTTCTTATGAACCTGATCAGGGGTTCATCTTTGGATGGGCTTGTATCTTTAAAACCAAAAAGGGGCTATTTTACAAGACCAATACTTGCCTTTACAAAAGAGGAAATCGTAAACTTTCTTGAGAGGGAAAAGATAGAGTTCGTTATGGATAGCTCAAATTTAGATGATACATTCACAAGGAATAGAATAAGGATGAAGCTTATAAAAGAGCTTGAGCTTTTAAACCCCAATATTCTGGAAACCGTGTTCAGAGAGGGCATGCTGCTTTTAGAAGACTCCGCATATTTAAACAAAAAGGCCGAATTGGAGCTTGCAAAATCAAAAAGGGGCTCAAAAGGCAGAGCCATACTCGACCTTACAAAGATAGATAAAAACCCAGCAATATTAAAAAGGGTTATTTCAAAAAGTGTAAAGGAGCTTCTGGGTTCGAATTACTCTTTGAGCAGCACGAACATAAAAAGGATTTTTGAAACGGCAGAGAGCGGCAAAACCACACACCTAAGAAAGCTGATTAAAGCCTACAAAGAGGGAGATTTTTTGGTTATAGAGAGATATGAAGATTAGGGATGCACTAAAAAAAGCCCTATCAGAGCTGAAAGCGGCAAATATAGGTAGTTATGGAAATGATGCAGTTATACTCTTAAAAACTGCTCTATCCAAAGATGAGGTTTTTATTCTAACCCATCAAGACTATGAAATGGAGCAAGCTGAGGTTGAGCAATTCCTTGAGCTGCTTGAAAAAAGAAAAGAGAGGTATCCAATAGCGTATATAACAAAAAGCAAAGAGTTCTTCGGGTTTAATTTCTATGTAGATGAAAGGGTTTTGATACCACGGCCTGAGACAGAGTTCTTGGTTGAGGAGGCTTTAAAAATAATAGATAGTGCAAGTGCTAAAAGGGTTGTAGATGTGGGAACAGGAAGTGGCAACATTGCAATAACACTATCCAAGCTTGCGAACATCAAAGTTTTCGCATCGGATATATCTCATGATGCGTTAGCTTTAGCAAAGCTAAACAGAGATAGGCTAACAGCAGATGTGGAGTTTATACTGTCAAATGGCATAGATTGGCTTGGTAAAAAGGTGGATATTATAGTTTCAAATCCACCTTATGTATCGCCATCTGAGTATGAGAGCTTATCAGAGGATGTAAAGTTCGAACCAAAGGGAGCTTTAATTGCTGGAGAGGATGGAACGAAGTTCATACAGTATCTGATTAAAGAGGCAAGAGGAAGGTGTAACTACTTACTGATTGAGTTTGGATACTCACAGGGTGAATTTATAAAAAAACAGGCAAATCTTGAAAAGGTTATCAAGGATTTTTCAGGTATAGACAGGGTGGCTGTTTTTAAGTTTTCTTAGTCTTTTCAAGATAGTCGCTATAGATGGCACTTGCACAGATGGTTAGAAACTTGATGATTTCACTATCGCTTCGTGAGGTAAATATTATGGGCACCTTTGCCCCAAGCACTATGTTGGCAACCTCAGCTCCCATCGTGTAAACCCAAGCCTTGTATAAAAAGTTTCCGCTATCGATATGGGGAACAACCAAAATGTCAGCCTTTCCAGCAACCGGGTTATCCTTTAAACCCTTTATCTTCACCGCATCCTCATACAGTGCAAGGTCGTAAGACAAAGGTCCATAGACATCGGCATCTTCCCACTCCATCTCAGAGAGCTTCTTCTCATAAATAGTAGTGGGTATGCTCTCTGAGGGCATTTCGTTTGCATCCAGCAAGGCAACCTTGGGTCTTACAACACCCAGGCTTTTTGCCACATCTATCGCATTTTTGATAATATCAATCGCTGTTTTCAGTGTTTTATCCTTGAATGGTTCAGGGTTTATGGCGGGGTCTGTCAAAAATATCAGCCTGTTCAGGTTTGGAAGTTCAAATATACTAACAAGCGAGAGCCTTCTCTCTGTGCCTATGCCTTCTTTTTTATCAAGCACAGCCTTCATGAAGAAAACACTGTTTATCTTGCCCTTCATGACCATCTGTGCCTTACCTTCCCTGATCAAGGCAACTCCTCTTTTTGCACAAGACGGTTCATACTCTTCATCCTTCTTTTCAATATATTCGTAAATGTAGTTGTTTTTAAAGATAAGAGAGTTAGAACACATTGTCCCTATCTTGTCTTTGGCTCCAACCAAATAAACATTATCTATTATACCTTCCTCTATTGCCTTATTCACTGCGGACAAAGAGAGGTCATCTGGACATACAAGAGAGATGCTCCTTTTTTCAAGCATCTTAGCAGCCTGTATGATATCCCGCATCTTTCCACTTCTTGCAACATGAACCATTGAGCCAGGATTGTATATAACTGCAATTGCCTTTGAAACTCCACCCAGTGAGGTTATGCTGTGCGGGAAAGAAGAGTCAAAATAGAGGGAGTCCTCAGGGTTCAACACAAACTCCTCATCACCCACTGTAATTTTTAACTTGCCTTCCAAAACATAACAAAATTCCTCTCCACTGTGCTTACTTATCTTTGGGTTTTCATTTGAGTAAACCTCTATGGCGAAAGGCTCCATATGTTTTCCAATGTAATAGGGGGCGAGGCTTTCATACTTCAGACCATCCCTTCGTTTTACTTTAACACGCTCATCGGGAGAGACCTTTGTCGCTCTCCTGTCCTCAAAAGCTCTGCCAAAAAACAGGGTGGATGTGTCAACACCAAGCACATTGGCTATCTTCAATATATCTGAAACCATAGGCTCCACTTTCCCGTCTATAAGTCCCTGTATAACTTCAACATCTATACCGGTCAGCCTCGAAAGTAGATGAGCATCTACCTCCTTCTTCTCCATTACTGCCTTAATATTTTCACCTATATTATTCATATCACTCCACCCGCTCATAACGCTTTATTTTAACTTCTCCCTTCAGAGCCCCTAAAGCTCCATCCACCAAAGCCTCTATCTCAAACTCACCCTCAAAAACAAAAACAGGAGCCAGAAAAGAAACCCTTTTCTTAAGGTTATCAACGATATATCTGCTCTTTGCAAGCCCTCCTGTTAAAACGATACCGTCTAAAGAACCAGAAAGAGCAGAAGATAAAGCTCCTATCTCCTTTGCCACCTGATAGATAAATCCATCCACAACGAGTTTTGCAAACTCATCTCCATTCTCAACCATTACTTCCACTTTTTTCATATCAGTAAGACCGAGATAGGAGTAAACTCCGCCCCTCTTTAAGCACTTATACATAAGTTCATCTACACTGTACTCACCATCACGCACAAGTCTTAGTAGGTCTCCAAAAGGCAATCCACCAGAGCGCTCCACAGAGTAAGGACCATCGCCATCGAGCGCATTGTTCACATCAACAACCCTGCCCCTCCTGTGAGCACCGACAGAAACTCCACCCCCCATGTGGGCAACTATAAGGTTAACATCTCTGTAATCTTTTCCCAAAAGCTCCGCCGCCTTCTTAGCTGTTGCCCTCTGGTTCAGGGCATGAAACTTGCTTTTTCTTTCAATCTCCTTTAAACCCGATAATTTTGCTACACTGTCCATCTCATCAATAGTTGGGGGATCAACAACAAAGGCAGGGCAGTTAAACAGTGATGCAAATTCGTAGGCTAATATACCACCCAAATTTGCGGGGTGCACCCCATACCTGCCCTCTTTAAGATCCTTTAGCATTGCTCCATCAACCATATAAACACCGCCATCGATGGGCTTTAAGAGGCCTCCTCTGCCAACGGTAGCATCAAACTTTACACCATCCAAACCGTTCTTCAAAAGGAAAGTCCTGATTGCCTCAACCCTCATACCTTTCTGCTCAATAACAGTGCTGAACTGCTCAAGAACCTCTTTTTTGTGCTCCACACTCTCCTTTTTCAATTCCCCACCTGTAAAAATTCCAACCTTGGTCGAGGTGGAGCCAGGGTCTATGGCGAGAATCCTGTAATCTCTCATCTAAATCAAACCCAGCTCTTTCAGTCTTCTGTTAACCCTATCCTGTATCTCATTAACAGTTTCCTCGCTTAAATGCCTGTACCTACCCTGAGCAGATAGATACTCCTTCACAGGAATAAATCTCTCTGGCCTGTAGGTAACATTTATCGGCTTTCCCTGCTCCTTTTCCATCAACACAAACATACCACTCTCAACAGCCAACCTCATAACCTTTATGGAATCCTTGGAATCTATCCTCCATCCAGGAGGACAGGTGCTCAACAGGTGTATAAACCTGAAACCCTTGGCATTTTTTGCCTTTTCAAACTTTTTATAAAAATCGTCAGGATATGCAATGGTGGCTGTTGCAACATAGGCTGGATTGTGAGATGCAACTATGTTAAACATATCCTTCTTATCATAAACGAGTGGATTACCTGTGGGCGTTGTTGTTGTCCACGCACCTGGTGGTGTTGCAGAGCTCCTCTGAATGCCGGTATTCATATACGCTTCATTATCATAACAGACATATATTATATCCTCTTTCCTCTCTGCTGCTCCACTCAAAGCCTGCAGACCTATGTCAAATGTGCCACCATCACCAGCCCAGCAAACAACATTTACATCCTCTTCCCCCTTCTCATTAAAAGCGTTCTTAACACCGCTCGCTACAGCCGCTGCCGTTGCAAATGGCACATGCATTAGGGGAACCTGAAGGGCTGTTGTGGGAAATACCCCTGCAATAATAGACCAGCAGGAGGCAGGCATAACAATAGCCGTCTTCTCACCCAGCACCTTTAAAGCATGTCTCATTGAAAGTCCTGCTCCACAACCGGGGCATGCGTAATCACCCTGATTTACATACTCAACATTTGTTATATCTCTAAAATCCATTTTCTGCTCCTCACTCTCTCCAGAGTATATTTGAGCTGCTCAAAGTTCCCAAATTCTCAGCAATATTTACTATATCATCCACAAAAACCTCTTTCCCACCAAGACTCAAGATGTAGTCATAAATCTTTGGCTTTTCCTTCTCATAATAGAGAGCACCCATAACTTCTTGTGTAATCTGTCCTGAGCTGCCAAAGCTCAAAGACCTGTTCAGAACTATAACAGAGCTTTTACCCTTGAGAAGCTCTCTGATTTCATCCTTGGGAAATGGTCTAAAATACCTGATTTTAAGCAATCCTGCCTTCACTCCGCTATCCCTCAGCCTATCCACAGCCACTCTCACAGTGCCTGTCAACGCACCTGCAATAACAAAAACAATATCAGCATCGGATAGTCTGTAATACTCATAGAGACCATAATCCCTTCCAAAAACCTTTTTAAACTTTTCGTGGGCTTCCCCTATCACTCCAAAGGAGGCTTCCATGGAACGCTGTATATCCTTCCTGAAAAGATAGAACACATCGCCCTTTGCTGGATTACCAAAGCTCATGGGGTTTTCAACATCTAAGTAGTATTCAGGCTTGTAGGGAGGCAAAAACTCATCTGCCTGCTCCTGCTCTGGAATCACCACTTCTTCTAATGTGTGGGAAAGGATAAAACCGTCTATCATTACCATAATTGGCAAAAGCACCTTCTCAGCCACATAGAAAGCCTGCAAAACAGTATCCAAAGCCTCTTGAGCTGTTTCGCAGTAGACCTGCAACCAGCCCAAATCTCTCTGGCTCATGCTATCTGTCTGGTCAGTCCATATATTCCAGGGAGAGCCTATAGCCCTGTTGGCATTCACAAGAACCACCGGCAGCCTTGCTCCCACTATCCAGTGTAATACCTCATGCATCAGTGCCAAACCGTGGGAACTTGTAGCGGTAAAAGCCCTTACACCAGCCTGAGACGCCCCCATCGCAGCCGAAATAGCCGATAGCTCAGACTCAACCCTTATAAAACTTGCGTCCAACTCCCCATTATCCACCATCTCAGAAATTGTCTCTATTATATGGGTCTGAGGCGTTATGGGGTACGCTGATATTACTTTAGGGCGGGCAAGTTTAACCCCTAAAGCCACAGCCTCACTTCCAAGCATCATATCTTTATTCATCACTTATCCTCCACCATCTCAATCACTCCCCTTGGGCACTCCTCTGAGCAAACACCACACCCTTTACAGAAGTTGTAGTCAAACTCCACACCCTCTTTGACACCTATGCACATATCGGGGCAGAAAAACCAGCATGTCTTGCACTCATTGCAAACGCCACAGCTAAAGCATCTCTTGGCTTCACTAAGAATCTTATCAAGCTCGGGTTTAAGAAGAACCTCTTTGAAGTTGTTAGCCCTCTCTTCCGGTTTCAGCTTGGCAACCTTCAAAGGCTCCTGCTTCTCAAAATATGTAAGGTTAATCCTGTCAAATGGGATAATTTTGTAATAATCAAAATCCTTTTCACTCCTTAAAAACCTGTCAGCCTCATCCATCCACTCAAAAGCTTTACCCTCAAATTTAGCAATTATTCTAAACGCAGCTTCCTTCCCGGAAGCTATTGCCTCAATAACTGTCCTTGCTCCATGGGCAAAATCTCCACCAACAAAAACCTTATCATCTGGCTCAAGTTCAAAGCCCTTCACCTGTCCCGTGGCAAGTACAAGCTTATCTACCTCTTCATCCTCTCTAATATCGTTCAAGACTGCCTTTGAGTTCTCAATCCTGTCAACACCCCTGAGTTTTAAGAGGAGTTTATTATTTTTCCCTTTTTCTATGTTTTCCACAACTCTCTTTTCCTTAACCTTTACGCCCTCTTCCAGGGCTTCCGTTTTCTCATCTTCAAACGAAGGTGCCTCACCAAGCGTCCTTCTGTATATAATTTCAACGCTGTTCCCCAATCTGAGAAGCGTTCTTGCCACATCAAAGGCAACATTACCAGCTCCAATAATCCCTATCTTTTCACCTCTAAACCTGTCCAGAGAACTTGGGTCTGTGTTCAACTCCTTTAAAAGCTCATAGCCTGAGAACAC
>WFQQ01000156.1 GCA_015486965.1 Desulfurellaceae bacterium | reverse complement strand
TTTGGATAGAATATAGCCTTTGAAATGTAATAGACCAAGAAAGCCACAATTATGCCTGAAATTACATCTGTAAGGTAGTGATACCTTAAAACAAGGGTTGCAAGAATTAGCGATAGAACAATGGGGAGAATCATTAGAGCTATGGTTTTGTTCTCCTCGTAAAAAAGTAAGAAGACAAGCAGAGAAATTTCTGTATGGCCGCTTGGGAAACAGTCCTGCTTTATGTGCTCAAGTTGATTTAAGATGGGATGGACTGTTTTGAATACGATTCCCCCATTAAGAGGTATATGGGATAGATAGCTTAGTGAATACCTTGGGCCTATTGCTGGCAGGAAGATATACCCCAAATATGAAATGTAGTACCCTAAAGATAGCGCAAAAAGTGTGTAGCTGAGCCGTTTTATTTTATTCTTTTTGTAATAATAGAGTATGATGACTACAGGTAGAATGTAGTATGCAAGGTAAGAGATTTGAAGGTAATCCACCACTCCTTTTATATTTAAAAAGTTAAAAACCAAAGCAGCATCTTTTCCCAGTATAAGCCTGTCAATCTTTATTAAGATGTGGTCTTTGTTGTGGGGATTTATGTATGGCACAATGAATCCGAGTGATTCAAATACAAACCCGATGAATATATAAGGATAGAAATACCTGAGCATCCTTAAAACCCTGTTTGTGTGCTCTAAAGCTACTAAAAGCAGTGTGCCAGCGATTATGGATAGGTACATTACTATCATGACATAGGCTAAGGGGATGGAGTGTCTGTAAAGGATGACGATAACAAGCATGAAAACATAGAAGGCGAGGTTAACATAGTCAAAAAGGCGGATGTTCTCTTTAATTTTGCTCATGGAACTATAATATCTAAAACCCCGTCAAGCTTTAGCTTGGCATCGCTTTTTCCCAAGTAGTCACCATCTATCTGGATGTGCGGTTTGCCAGAGATTAAAACTGGCTTATCTGTTATTATATGTTTTACAAATGGAGCTACCCTGTGCAATCCACCAAATAAAACTCCGTTGGAATAGGGTAAACCAAAAACTCTGTTTGTGCATGGAAAAATCAAAACATCAACTGAGGGCTGGAATATATCTGTTTTTTTAGAGAGGTCAAAGTTTCCTGCGTACTTTCTTGCATTTGAAACGATAGCCCACAAAGTTCTATAGGCTATACCTTCAACCTCTATCTCAAAGCAGTCAGATTTGGATAGATAAGCTTTTATACCCGCAAGTACATATTCCAATTTACCCAGCCGTTTTTTTAAGTTTTCATCTACCTTTAAGCAACTTTTTGCATCGAAACCAGCCCCCGCCATCAAGATGAATTTGCGGGAGTTGATAGCACAGTAGTAGGCTTTCTTTGTTTTTCGATTTATTATTGCTTTCAGGGCAAGTTCTACAGAGACCTTGCCGAAAAGCTCAATGGCAAGGACATTTGTCGTTCCTGCAGGTAGAACAGCTAAAGCAGAACCATTCAAATTTCCATTTATTATCTCATTTACTATGCCGTCTCCGCCGTATGCAGCTATAATCTCATACTTACCACCGATTATATTGGTTATGTTTGTTCCATCAAGGGGTTTTTGAGTGAATAGTATATCAACCGATAAACCGCTTTTCTCGAGCTCATTTTTTATCCATCTCAACTCTTCATTTTTAAATCTCAGTGCGTTGGGGTTTGATATAACTGCAATCATAAATCAACCACCATTCCATCGTAGGCGGCAACCACATCACATCCTGTTTCAGAGGATATTTTTTTTGCAACATCCCACGGTTTATCACGCAAAAAAGATAGTCCAAAATGGGTAATAATCAACTTTTTGGGTTTGAACTGCTCCAAAAATATATAAACATCATCAGAGGATAGGTGTTTAAAACCCGCCCTTTTGTGATGAAACACCGTGTTCATTATAACAATGTCAGCACGGTAGATTTTAGGCAGTTCATCGAAGTAGAGCGTGTCAGGGATAAAAGCAAAGCTATAGTTATTGAACGAGAAAACCGCTCCGTATGTTTCCGTTGTGTGCAGATGCTTGGCTTTTGTCTCTATCTTAACCCCATCCACCTCGTAGGTGGAAAACTCCTTTTGGTTGATAAGTGTAAAATTTTTTCTGTTGTACCTTAAAATGACGGGGTCTATCTCAGTTGCCTCATAGGGCGCTAAAACAGTGCCCCTCTTTTTGTGTCCACCTTCTGTCATAGATTCAATAACAGAGTTTATATCTGCACAGTGATCCAGATGTCTGTGGCTTAAAAATATTCCAGAGAGTCTATTTGGGTATAGTTTGTGTTTTATTGCCTCAACCAAAGCCCCAGGACCTGGATCGATGGCGAACAGTTTGTCGTTGAGCTTAAACCAGATGCCGCCCGATTTTCTTATCTGATTAAATACAGTAAATCTACCGCCACCCGTCCCCAAGAATATGAGCTGGTTATTTTCTATAGTGTTTACCCGTGCCATTGACCATATCCAAACCCGTTAGATGCATCAACAAGCCTGCACTTTACAAGCCCTTTTTTAAAGCTTTTCACGAGAACCTTTACATACTCACTCGATACTGCTTTAAAAAATTCACCCTTTTCGGTTTTTACAATAGTTGGTTCGACAACAACTTCAACCTCTTTGCCTTTGAGCGATTTTATACTCTCTAAAGTTTTTTTTGAGAATAGCTCCCTCAATATCCTGTTTCTTTCTCTTACAACAGGACCTTTTGGCAATGTTAGGTTTATCCTTTCTGCTGGTGTGAATGGTCTTTTTGAGTAGCTAAACACATGGCCGAAGCTAAGAGGCAACTCCTCTATAAAAGAATATGTCTCTTTAAATTCAGCTTCTCCCTCTCCGTAGAATCCCACTATCACATCTGTGCCTACAAAGATTCCTCTTTTGTGGCAATACTCAACGATTTGCCTAAACCTATCTTTTTTATATCTTCTTCCCATAAGTTTCAAGAGCTTTTCTGAGCCAGACTGCAGTGGAATGTGGAGATGTTTTGAGATTTTTGTTGAGTCTTTAATCATATCTATCAGTTCGAAATCCACATACATAGGTTCTATCGAGCTTATTCTTACCCTAAACTCTCCGTCAATTTTAGAGATTTTCTCGATAAGTCCCTTTAGATTTTTGTATGAGCCTATATTTGTGCCTGTTATTACTATCTCTGGGTAGCTTTTTGAAAGCCTCTTTATCTCCTCAATTACCATACTTTCATCTTTGTCCCTCTCCCTGCCTCTCAAGAAAGGGATAATACAGTATGTGCAGTGATTGTTGCATCCCTCTTGAATCTTTACAAATGCCCTGCTTTTCTCAGAGAATGATGTTATAGTGCTGTTTAAGGGATAAAATTTACTCTCTTCACTGATATTGGCGATTTGTTTTTTCAGAACCTCAACTATACTGTTTTTGAAGCTGTTTCCCGTAAGTATGACATCCCCTTCAAGCTTTTTTTCTAAATAGCTATCGCAACCCGTATAGATTACCATGCCTTTTCTTTTCACCCTCTTTGCAAGCATTCTTGCCTCTTTTGAGGCTTTTGAGGTTACTGCACAGGAATTAATAATATAAAAGTCAGCTTCTTCATCTACCCCTACAACCTCATATCCGTTTCTTTGCAACTGTTCTATCATCAGTTGGGTTTCATACTGGTTGAGTTTGCAACCAAAGGTTGCTATGGCAACCCTCATAGGGTTCCTTTTGTGGATAAAATACCTTCTGTTGGTTTTATAGCCATTTTTAAGCTGTGGGCTGTGGATTTAAAAATAGCCTCGGCAATGTGGTGTTTATTTGTGCCGTAGAGCTGTTTTATGTGTAAGACAATCGATGCGTTGTTTACAAAAGCCCTGAAGAATTCCTCAATTAACTCTGTGTCAAAACTACCTATCGTGCCTGTGAGCCTGCAATCGTAATTTAAGAAAGCCCTATTACATATATCGACGCTTGTGAGCACCAAAGCCTCATCCATCGGTATAATTGCATACCCATACCTTGCAATGTTTTTATCTTCAACAGACTTTTTAAATGCTTTTCCGAGCAGTATGCCCACATCTTCGACCGTATGGTGAAAATCCACATCTAAATCGCCCTTTGCCTTTATCTCTAAATCTATACCCGAATGCTTGGAGAGTGATTCTAACATGTGGTTAAAAAAGCCTATACCTGTATCTATGGTGTAGTTTCCTTTTCCCTCTATATCGATTGATAGGTCTATGGAGGTTTCTTTGGTTGTTCTTTTCATATTTATCTTCATCTGTCCCTCTCAACCACAATTTTTGCTATCTGCCTGAGCCCATCTGAGTTGTTTAACCCTTCAATTTCACTTATTGCCATGTTCTTTAGCTTCTGAGCCATGGTGTAAGATTTCTCAAGTCCATAGGTTTTCGGATATGTCAATGTGTTATTTATCTCATCAACCTTCCTCTTGCCAAGTTTCTTTTCATCTCCAACAACATCAAGGTAGTCGTCTATTATCTGAAACGCCACACCGAGATAGAGGCCAAATTTCTCAAGTCTCTCCAATACATCTTGAGTTGGGCTTCCGCACAACGCTCCGCAGAGAACGCTTGCCTGTATCAGTTTTGCCGTTTTATGTTTATGTATAAAATTTACAAGTCTCTTCTTTGAGTAGCCATTAAGCCTGCCCCTTGCCGTTAAAATATCTACCACCTGGCCGACCACCATACCACCGATGCCTGCGTTGTTGGAAAGCCACTTTATTATCTCAACCTTTTTTGAGTCTGAAAGCGGTGCAATTGATATGAGATTAAATGTGTATGTGTTTAAACCGTCTCCCGCAAGGAGTGCTATGTCTTCACCAAACACTTTGTGGTTTGATGGTTTACCCCTTCTCATGTCGTCGTTATCCATTACAGGAAGGTCGTCGTGGATTAGGGAGTAGGCGTGCATAAGCTCAATGGCGGATGCTATGAATGTTAGCGGTTCTTCTTCTGCTTCTGTAATTCTACCAGAGCTGAAAACGAGCATAGCCCTTATCCGTTTGCCACCGCTTTTTGGTGTGTAGAAGAGAGCCTCTTGGAACAAAGGGGGAAATATGGCTTTTTTCGACAGCTTATCTATAAAACTGTCCACCATCTCCCTGTAGCGGTTGAGCCCTTCCACTACTCAAAGTCCTCGGATTCTATTTTACCGTTTTTTACACCCGTGATGAGTTTAACCCTGTTTTTGGCTTCCTGAAGTTTTTTTGAACAAAAATCCACAAGTTTCATCCCCTCTTCATACAGGTTAATGGCATCGTCTAAGGCTATATTTTCATCCTCAAGCTTTCTTGCTATCTCTTCAAGTCGTTTTAACGCTTCTTCAAAATTTTCCATTACAAACTCCAGTAAATCAAATCATCCCTCAAGCTATTTTTATCAATAACGCCTTTTATGTCAATAAGAACACCGTTTTTTCCCAAGAGTTTTAGATAGTTTTCCATATTCTCCATAAGTTTTTTATGTTTAACAGCAAGGATTACGGTATCATAAATGCCTTCAGGCCCATCAATCATTTTTAGTCCGTAAAATCTTTCAACCTCTTCCCTATTAGCTAATGGATCAAATATATCAACCAGAACACCAAACTCTTCAAGCTCTCGCACAATATCAACCACTTTGCTGTTCCTTATGTCTCTAACATTTTCTTTGAATGTTATGCCAAGAACAAGTGCTTTTGCACCCAGAACAGCCCTTCCGCTTTTTATAATTTTCTTTATGGTTTCTTTAGCTACATACTCACCCATCGAATCGTTTATTCTTCTTCCCGCTAAGATCACCTCTGGATGGTAACCCACCTCTTGGGCTTTGAATGTAAGGTAGTAAGGGTCAACGCCTATACAGTGACCGCCCACAAGACCCGGTTCAAAGGGCAAAAAGTTCCACTTCGTTTTTGCAGCCTCAAGCACAGAGTATGTGTTTATGCCCATGATGTTAAAAATCTTTGAAAGTTCATTCATCAGTGCAATGTTTAAATCCCTCTGTGTGTTTTCTATCACTTTTGCCGCCTCAGCCGTCTCAATTGTTTCTGCTATGTGTATGTTATTGTTGTTGATTTTACCGTAGATTTTTCCGAGAAATTCAGCCACTTCCTTTGTGCAACCACTGACAACTTTTGTAATCTTATCTGGTGTGTGCACCCTATCTCCGGGATTTATCCTTTCTGGTGAATACCCAATAAAAAAATCCCTGCAAGCTTTGAGTTCCGATATTTTTTCAAGTACAGGAGCGCACTGGGTCATGGTGCAGGTGGGATAAACGGTTGATTCAAAGACAACCACATCGTTCCTTTTTATGTGTCTTCCCACAATTTCAGATGCAGATAGAAGAGCCCTTAAATCAGGCAGTTTATGTTTGTCTATAGGTGTTGGAACGGCAACTATAAAAAGACTCGCTTTATCTAAGACACTCTCGTCGCTTGAAAATTCTATGCCATATTTCAGAAAGTCAACTCCGTTTAGCTCGCCCGTTGAGTCAATGCCCCTCTTTAATTCTTCGATTCTCTCTTTTTTTAGGTCAAATCCGATGGTTTTGAAGTGCTTTGAAAGGTGGTATAGCAGGGGCATACCCACATAGCCAAGACCTATAACGGCAATGTACTTTTTACCCTCTTCAAATCCTTCAAACATAGTTAAACCTCACATAAACATTTTAAAGACAAAAGCCGCTATAATCCGGTAAAAGCCGAAAATCTCAAGCGTAAACCGAGATACAAAACCTATAAAAGCTTTAACTGCCACTGTGGCAGATATAAATGACACAATAAATCCAATGGCTATAAGGTGCCATCCGCTGGAGGATATGTGAATGCCACTTTTTAGAATATCGTATCC
>WFQQ01000155.1 GCA_015486965.1 Desulfurellaceae bacterium | reverse complement strand
TCATTCTTCAGTCCATACCTAAAATGATACAGCCTATTCAGCACATACCTTTTTAGATCATTTTCAAACTTCCTATAGTCTGCTACTGCACCTATGATCCACCCTCTAGGTTTGTAGATTATGTACTTTGACAAGAACCTTGTGTTTCCACCACTTAATAGGGTCTTTTCATCTATGTCAAAATTAGGTTTTACTATGAAAGTTTTAGACTTTTTATCTATTATAAATATCCTTATATGATTACCGCAAAGGCCTTCGTTGATGCTGTTTACGACCTGTGGTATCTCTGCATCTTTATTGCTTTTGTCCAAACTACTTACTACATTTTTTGCTATTCCTATGTAGCTATCCAACTCGTTTTCTATCTTTTTCCTTAAGCTTTTCCTTTGAGCATCCATATTACGACAAAGTTGGCTAACCAAATCCTCAAGGTGGTTTTTGCGGGTCTCTATATAAACTGAAAGATATTCTTTTAGTATCCTTTTCTTTAATATGTTAATGTTGTACTTGTACGTAAAATAGACTATAGTTATAAGTATTATTGAAAACAAAAGGGCAATACCTGTAATACTGACTTTTAGACTGCTTTTCATATCCACTTCATTAAGTTTTTTAGAATTTTTGTGTTAGAACTCCATGCACCCAACAATATTAAGGTAACATTCCAACCCTTAATGCTCCCCAGTGTTTACCTTCAACGTAAATTGGTACTGATATATCGTACATGGCATTACCTGTATCCCTAATGTAGGTTTGAACAAGTAAAGGTTCCGTGTTTCTCGCGGCCGCTATGCCTGTTGGGTCATTGAATATTCTCATGGAACGGTTACCAACTAAGTCCTTTTCGTAATCACCCGTTAGAGGCTTATCATATATAGAGTTATGTGCGGCAGCATAGCCATTATTGTCTACCAACAAGAAAAATTTAAACTTAGGATCCATAGCAAGATATTTATCCTCTATGGGTTGGATATATTTTTTTATAAAGTCAGTAAACCTCGTTCTATATTTTTGGGGGTTAGTATTAGGAACAGGAACATAGTTTCTATCCCATATATCAGCACTTGATATTTCACCTCTTTTTATGGCATCTTCTATTGTTGTCTCTATCTCTTTTTTTGCGTCGCGAAGGATTTTATAGGTATTTTCAAGTGGTGTGTCGACTTTTAACTCTCTCATAACAGAAAAAACTATATCGGTTACCTCATTTAGATCTACCGATTGAGATACCACGTTATTTAGGTTGTTTATCACATCTTTCGTTGACTGAGTTACGCTTTCAACTGTTTGGGTAACTTCCTCTATGGAAGCAGATTGTTCTTCTACAGCTGCCGTTATATCGTTAAGCATCTTAGATGCTTTGTCTATTTCATTCTTTAAATTCTCGAAAGTTTCTTTTAATTTAAGAGACTCTTTGCCAGTTTTCTCAATTCTTTCAGCTATGGCCACGTTTTGTGTAATTAGTTTAGAAGCATTACCACTTACGGTGTTTATCATCTCTTCTATCTCTGATGCATTTTCCTGAGTTTTCTCGGCCAATTTCCTCACCTCATCTGCAACAACGGCAAATCCACGTCCTGCCTCTCCTGCGCGGGCAGCTTCGATAGCTGCGTTCAAAGCTAAAAGGTTGGTTTGGTCTGCTATATCGTTTATAACGTTGACTATACCTTGTATGTTTTTTATATTGGTGTCTAATTCGTCGATAAGCCTTTTGCTATCCCTCATATCAGCAACATTTTTCTCTATGTGGTCTCCTACACTTGTGATAACTTTAACTGCTTCGTTACTTGCCTCTTCAACTTGTTGCATAAAATTACTGAAATCCTCGACATTTCTTGAAATTTCGTTTATCGCTTGTGCGGAATCCTTCATTGTAGCGTTGACTGCCTCAAAATTCTCCATACCTGTATTTATCTCATTTATAGCTTTTTTCAGTTCAAAATTAAACTTGGCGTTAAATACACTCGCCTTGCCTGCAGATACAATTAACTTACCAAAAGTATCATTGAGGAGTTTTTGAAATTTTTTCATGAATTCCTCAAGAAATGGAATTACAGGAGCTTTTATTTCTTTATTTAAATCCACTCTCTCTGCTGAGATCATTTCTTCGAGTTCTTCGTTTATTTCTTTTATACCTTTAACCAACACGATGTAGTAATATGCAAAATTACTGCCTGCAAAAAGAATAGAGCTAACTACAAAGAAACCAAAAAAGCTACCAATGTGCAAGTAATGCCATATTAACCCTCCTCCGAAGAATAACAAGAAAGTTATCCCTGTAAATATAAAAAGTTTAGACACCATAAAGAATCCCTCCCTATTCAGTTGATGTTGCTTTTTACACCAGTCCCTTCTCTATCAATATTCCCTTCGCCTCCTGCCCACTGATTCTAAGGTATACAGCCGTCGTTGTCAAAGCCGAATGGCCAAGTAAATCCTGAACTATAGTGATGGGTACTCCCGCCTTGAGTAGTTCAATGGCCCTCGTGTGTCTCAAAACATGAGGGTGACTGAGATCTTCCGGTATTCCCGCTTTTCTGCACAGTTCTTTGAAAACCCTGTAAAATACGGTTCTATCGATTTTAAATAACTTCTCTTTTTGCTCTGGATACTGGGCTATGTAAGTGGCTATTTCGCTTACGACATTTGCCGGCACCGGTATTATGCGGTATTGGTTCTTTTTCCTGGGATTGTGCCTCTTTAAGGTGATGAGTTTAATCTCCGCATTCCTGAAGTCTATGTCCTCATAGGTTGCACTCAAAACCTCGCTGACCCTTGCGCCTGTAAACCTCAAAACAAGGTATATAAGCCAGTGCTTGCCGTGTTTTTTTCTTAGTGCATCGGATTTTTCTTTATCGTAATACTGCTGAAATTCCCGGGTCAGTCTATTAACCTGGTCTTCTGAGAGGAAGTTTATCGTATTGCTTTGAGCCAGCCATCCGCTCTGTGCAACCGGTAGCATTCCTTGCCTCTATTCTGCAACTTTATTTTTAAAATTATAGTGCATTTCTTTAGCAAAATCAAGGGAAAAACAGGGCATTTTTCCGGTTATTTGCCCTGAAATATGGGATATAATGCAACAAAATTTATGTTTTGTTGCAAAAAGTTTGGGGCAGGGTGAGTAGTTTGGTGGTGAATAAAAAAGCAAAGTGCTTGTGTTATCATTGGAGGTGCGGCTTCTCTCCTCTCCAGTGGCGCCAGAACTGACGCCACAAGAGAAGAGAGGGCGTGCCTACTCGGCACTGTAGAAATTTTCTCCCTCTCTTATAAGAACGTGCACGATTGGTGTTTCAATTTCGTATGTAAACACTCCGTATCCAGGATGATAAAACCAGCCTTGTTTTTTCACAGAATTCCAATCATGCTTTCTGATCGCATGAAGAATCGTTTTCTTTATCGTAACTGGCAAAGGCGTAGATTTTAATTGTTTCTCTATTTCTTTCAGGCTTCCTTTCAATGTGCCATACCATTCCCACTCATACCTAAATCCTTTGTTTTTTAGTTCAATGTCTATAGTAAAAACTTTCTTAAAATGGTGGTAATACTTAAAAGTCACAATATTATCATTACCTACTATTCTCTTTCTCAACTTATCCTTTTCACCTTGATACTTTCTTCTTTCTACATTTCCTAAACTTAAACTCAAAATGTCTCTTGCTGTTATCATCTTAAACCTCCATTCTTGACTGAATTTAAATTAAGGAAAAAATA
>WFQQ01000154.1 GCA_015486965.1 Desulfurellaceae bacterium | reverse complement strand
TCTGGTTTTTAATGTAAGGCACCCTTTTAAAATTATCCAAAAACACATTTCTCCTTGCACACGGCACCTTGAACTTCATAGCCTCGGCACACCCAAGGCTATCCTTAACTGTTGCAGAATCGACAAAGAAAAGGTTGTTATCCTTTAAAAACTCCATAATGTAATCGAGATGCTTCCTGTCTCTTAATATAGCAGAGCCCATATGGTTGTTTAAACCGAGTGCGGTGGGAATCACTTTATACGCCTCTTTTAGCTTTTTAATCGCATCAACCTTTGAACTCCACAAGAATATGGCATCACTTCCGGGGTTGTGCAGGGGATAGTCTTCAGGTTGACTCGGCATATGTATCATAACGACAAACCCTTTATCAGAGGCCTCTTTGGACAACTCTTGCGAAAAAGGAGCGTATGGTAGAAAAGAAAAGGCAAAGGGCAGCCCCAAGCTTTCAAACTTATGAGTAAGATTAATATTATACCCCATATCGTCTATAACTATGGCAAGCCTCTTTTTCTTAAAAAAGTAGAGACTGCTCCCACAGAAAGCATCTGTTGAGAGAAAAATAAGGGTTAGCAGAACTAACCCTGTTTTCTTGAGCATATAATATCCTCAGCTTTAATCAGCTCTATAGCTCTTAAGAGCTGATAGTCGTCTTTCAACTCCTTTTGTAGATTTGGTTTGTTGCTATTGTTCTTATTTAACAGTTTCTTTAGCTCTGGGTTATTCAGGTGGTGTAAAAGGTTGCTCTCCCTGATATTCACACCACCGCTTTCTGGAATTATTTTTGCCTGATGAACAACTATATCTGGAGTTATGCCAATAGCCTGTATGCTAACGCCGCTCGGTGTGTAGTACCTTGCTGTTGTCAATCTTAAAGCAGAACCATCGCCAAGTGGTATTATAGACTGTACAGAGCCCTTGCCAAAGCTCCTCACGCCCATAATAATCGCCCTCTTGTGGTCTTTTAAGCAACCAGATACAATCTCAGCTGCAGAAGCAGTGCCAGCATTTATTAAAACAACCATCGGGTAAGACGGTTCATCACCGTCGTTATGGGCATAGAAATACTGCACATCCTTTTTTCTCCTACCCCTAATAGAAACAATAACACCCTTTTTAATAAACAGATCACAAACACCTACAGCCTCTCTTAAAAGTCCACCCGGGTCGTTCCTTAAATCAAGCACAAGTCCGTCAATTTTACCCATCTTGTCCAAAGCTTTCTTTAGCTCTTTTGTTGTACCATCCTGAAACTGCGTTATCTTAACATAGCCCACATTTCCATATTTTTTATACTTCACGCTTTTCACATGTATAATCGCACGGGTTATTGTAACTACGATGGGCTTACTCTCTCCCTCTCTCAAAATGGTGAGTGTAACCTTGGTTCCGGGTTTCCCCCTAAGTTTCTTTACAGCCTGATCAAGTGTCATACCCAGGGTACTTTCACCGTTTATTTTGATAATTATATCTTTTGCTTTTATACCAGCCTTATATGCCGGTGTATCCTCTATTGGCGCAACAACTGTGAGCATACCGTTTTTCATTGTAACAACCATTCCAAGCCCGCCGAACTTACCTGTAGTCATTATCTTAAGCTCCTTGTATTCATCCTTGGTCATGTAAGATGAGTGGGGATCTAAGGAGCTTACCATGCCTTTAATTGCATCATTTATTAGCTTAACCTCACTAACATTGTCCACATAGTCGTGCTCTATTATCGCCATAACCTTGGCAAAAATTTTGAGCTTTTCATACTTGTTGCTCTGGGCATATGAACTAAAAGACATAAAAACAACAAAAATCACAAGGGCTACAACCCTTTTCATTTCAACAACCTCCTGTTTATATAATTTAGAGGATTTAGTGGCGTTGCATGCCTCCTTATCTCAAAGTGAAGCTTCGTTGAAGTCATCTCTCCTATGCACTGATAAGCTTTTACTATCTTGCCAACCCTGTAAAAACACCTCAACCCTCCATAAACGGTGTAATATCCGTTCAAGTGGTTTATTATAACAACTCCTCCATATCCTGGCAAATTTCCCACAAAATCTATCTTACCGTAAGCTACAGCCCTGACGCAACTACCCTTTTTTGCCCTTATATCTATGCCATCATTTCTTGTATAGACCTTAAACAGAGGATCGTACTTTTTGCCAAAGTACCCAACAACCCTGCCACTAACAGGGGGCGGAATCTTTTTTAAAAAAGAAGGAGCACCAGAAACAGTTAATTTAGAGTTTGCCTTGGCCTTCTCTTTTCTTCTCCTTCTTGCAAGGAGCTCTTTTCTCCTTTTTTCTTCCTCTATAATCTTGTTAAGCAGCTTCTTTAAGTTCTCCTGCTGCTCAACTATCCTTTTAATCTGCACCAGGTACTCATGCTTTTTCTTGCTTGCCTCATCTGCAAGAGACTTTAACCTATTCATCTGCCCCTTTAAGTTATCCTGCTGAAACTTTATCTCAGCTATTAACTTCTGTTTTGCAATCCTATACCTATTCAGCTGTTCAACTCTCTTTTTCAGATATGCCCTTCTATCCATATAATCCTTAATTCTATTCTGAATATAGTTTGTTACATACCCGTTCATCGTGTTGTACCAGACACCACTTAGGTAGTATGGGCTGAGCAGCGAGTATTCGTAGTAACTTTTTAGCTCCCTTTGTAGTGTATTCTTCTGAGCAAACAGCTCTCCAGAAACATCACCAATCTCCCCTTTAATCTGCCTCATCCTTTGATTTATCGATTTCAGACTCTTTTTTGCAAGACTTATTCTCCGCCTCAAAGCCTTTATACTCTCATCTGTGCTATTTATCTGGGCTATCAAGCTTTTATACTGTCTCCTTATCTTCAAATAGTCGCTCTTTTTCTCCTTCAGGGTTATATTCAGGTTTTTTATCTTCTGCTCTATGAGCTGCTTGTTTGCCGAAAATGATACAAGGGATGTAAAGAGGCAGAATAGAATTATTGCAACAAAACTAAACTTTCTCATCGTTGATTAAAAAGACAAGGATACTTGAGAACAGTGTGAAAAAGAAGCCGATAACTATATTCAGGATAAAGGTATCCTTCTGTGCACTTTGGAACAGTTCCTTGCTGATAAACGGCAACTGCCCGTATTTTTCATAGATAAAATAGAGGGCAACAACAAGCACAACGGAGAAGAGAAAACCATACAGAATCGGCGTCATGGTCTCTTTAAGGAAAAGCCTCATTATTGTGAACCGCTTTATACCGAAGAATTTTAATGTGTCGTAATCAAACTTTCTGTGGGAGTAAAAAATCGTCATAATGGATAGGAATACTATAAACTCGACACCATACAGAACTGCCATGACTATCTCTGAGAAGTAAACCATCTTAAGGTGAACCTTCTCTATCTCTTCTAAAACCCTCTTCGGATACTTCACGCTATCCACAATGGGGCTTAATATATACTCCCTAAACCTTTCAAAAAACTGTTCACTAATGTAATCTGGCTTAAAGAACACCTCAATTGAGTAGGGAAATGGATTGGAAACAAAAAGTGATGGGTCTATCTGGAACTTTTTAACCATCCTTTTTAAAGCCTCTTTCTTATCTATAAACTTAACCCTATCAACTCCTTTGAACTGTTTTATATTCTCAATCAAATCTTTAACATCTTTCGGAGACGCACTGCTTTTTAAAAATATATAGAAAGGTATTTTACTCTTCTTCTGCTGAACATAGCTATTCATGGTAAAAAATATACCCATCAAGATGCTCATCGTTAAAACAAAGGAAACAAAGATAAAAAATAGGGCTATCTTTACATTATCCCTTCTCATAGTTCAACTCTATGGTATAGAAATCGTCATCGATAGGGCTCAAAGTGGCAATAAGAAATGTTATACCCTTATTTTCGTTTAGGTGTTTAAACAGATTTATAACTTTAACCTTGTAATCGAAAGAGAGGTATCTCAAAGGTTCATCGGCAATAACAAGGGGAAAGTTGTATATCACGCCCCGTGCAATATTAACAAGCGACTGTTCACTGATGGAAAGCTCGAAAGGGTACTTATCCAGAAGGTGTTCAATGGAGAGCATCTCGAAAATCTCTTCAGACAAAAACAGGTTTCTCTTGGTCAACCTCGTTATAGCCTTCAAGTTTTCTTTAACCGTCATATTTGAAATGAGTCTTATATCCTCAAATATTATTCCAAGATACCTTCTCAAAAGGAGAATTCCTGTGTAGTTTAAATCGGTAACATTAAAATCAAACACCCTGACAAAACCGCTATCGGGCTTTTCTGCACCATATATCATTTTAAGAATTGTGCTTTTACCTGCTGACTGCGGAAGAATTATCTGATTAATCTTGTTCGGCACTATCCTAAAACTCAAATTAACAAAAATAGGGTAGTTGCTATAGCTTTTTGTAACATTTATAAACTCAACCATTTAAAAATTTCTTTACCCTTTCAGCAACTGCCTCTTTTGTAAATCCATACTTGCAGAATAGATCCTCTTTGCTGCCTGATTCCCCAAAAACATCGTTTAAACCTATCCTTTCAACAGGCACGGGGTTCTCTTTGGAAAGGAGTTCGCACACGGCGCCGCCCAAGCCACCAATGATGGAGTGCTCCTCAACCGTAACTACCCTGCCTGTTTTACGGACTGAACTTACCAATGTCTCCTCATCCAAAGGTTTAATGGAAGAGGCGTTAATAACCTCTGCATCAATGCCACTGTTTCTCAAAAGCTGAGCAGCCTCTAAGGATATGCTGACCATCATACCACAGGCAACCACTGTTATATCCTTACCTTCCTTGAGCACATCTGCCCTTCCAAACTCAAACTTATCCTTATTCGTGATTATGGGTGATTTAGCCCTTGATGTGCGAATATATACAGGTCCTTCCATATCAAAAGTTGCAAGAACAGCCATATATGTCTCATTGTAGTCGGAAGGCACAATCACTTTCATATTGGGTAGAGACCTCATTAGTGCTATGTCACTGACAGCCTGATGAGAGCCTCCATCCTCTCCCACACTAACTCCGGAGTGAGAGCCACACAGCACAACATGGAGGTTTTGATAGCACACAGACTGCCTGACTATCTCAAACGCCCTACCCGTTATAAAAACGGCAAAGGATGAAGCGTAAGGTTTTAGACCACTTAAAGCGAGTCCAGCCGAAACGCCCACCATGTTGGACTCTGCTATGCCCATATTAAAAAATCTATCTGGAAACAGCTTTTTAAACTCTTTAGACTTTGTTGAGCCACTCAAGTCTGCATCAAGCACCACTACTGAGCTATCTTTCTTTCCCAGCTCACAAAGTGCCTTCCCATAAGCCTCTCTTGTAGCCTTATACTCCATTTCCAAGCTCCTCCAAAGCTTTTTTGAGTTCCTCATCCGAAGGAGGCACACCGTGGTATTCAGCCCTGTTTGCCATAAAAGAGACACCGTACCCTTTAACTGTACGGGCAATAATGGCTGTCGGGCTTATTACATTCCTTTTCGCTGTAATCAGTGTGTCTATCAGGTTTTTATACACATGACCACCTATCTCAAATGTCCTGAAGCCAAAAGCCTCAAGCTTGTCCTTTAATGGCGCAATACCCATTACATCCATCACTTTACCATCTATCTGGAGCCCATTATAATCAATTATAACTATGAGATTGGAAAGATTATAGTGAGCAGCTGACATAAAAGCCTCCCACACCACACCTTCCTGTAGCTCACCATCGCCCATAATGCAAAAAACCTTGTATCGTTTCTTTAAAACCCGAGCAGCAAGTGCTATCCCTACAGCCTGTGTAATTCCATTTCCAAGTGAACCTGTTGACGCATCCACACCAGGAAGCTTTCTTGCATCTGGATGCCCCTGAAGGGGTGAGCCTAATTTTCTTAAAGTCCACAGTAGCTCCCTTTCAAAAAAACCCGCCCTGGACAATACGGCATACCAAGCGGGACATGCATGACCTTTGGAGAGAACAACCCTATCTCTATCCTCCCAATCTGGGTTTTTTGGATCATAAGTTAAAATTCCGCCAAAATACAGGGCAACCAAAATATCCACCACACTCAAAGAGCCTCCAGAGTGGCCACTCCTTGCCCTGTTAAGCATCAACAGTATATCCTTTCTGATTTCCCTTGCTATATGCTCAAGTTGCCTAAAATCCTCCATACAACCCCCTAAACCTGGCTAAGTACATATTTAAACATATCCTCAATTGTGGCTCTGTCGGGCATCTCAGCACTGAATCCGCACGACTCTATGTAGTTTTTTGTGGTCCTTCCTATGGCAACAATTCTATCAATCTTAGTTGCAAACCCGTATCCACCAAAAGCCTCTTTCATGTGCCAGAATGCTGAAGGGCTCGAAAACAGTCCAAAATCAAAAACCCCCTCTGGCTTAAAAAATTTTATTCTTTCGGGAATCACATTCTCGTAAACCGAAACGACTCTCACATTATCTAACTCATCGTAGATTTTATTGTATTTTAGAGCTGTTATAACAAGCAGCCTACCCTTATCCTTCAAAAACTCGACAAGTGAAGCCCCGTAAAACTCCTCTGGAACAAAGTCAAGCTTAAAGCCCCTCTTCACAAGCTCTCTGGCAGTCTTATCTCCAACAGCGGCTACCTTTTTATCGCAGAGAAACCGTACAGGGACTTTTTTGAAGAAAAACTCAACAGCCCTCTTGCTTGTAAACACCACCCAATCCGCCCTGTTCTCTATTATGAAATCCAAAGCTCTAAACTCCATTGACTCAACAGGGAAAACTTCCAGATCAGAGTCATAAAGCTCTGTGTATCTAATCAAATCGTCTCTGTTTGCACTGAAAAGCACTTTTACCCTCTTTCTGGGCTTCAACCTGCACGAAAACTCTATATCACCACCCTTCTCGTGGGTTATAAAAAAAGCACCACTCTCATCCAAACAAGCACACTTGAGCAAAAACCTTCTATCCAACCCCTCATCAAACCAAACACACTCATTAAAATAGGGAAACATCTTAAGTGGCAAAACCCTATCAACAGAAACCTTCACCGAGCTTTCCCTCCACATACTCTATAACTTCCGACAGAACGAATAAGGGGCTTTTAGAGCACTTAGAATACCTGATCGAGCGTTTCAAATCCTTTATGCAGCCATACATCACACTCATACAAAACTCTTCACCATCGAAGTGAGCGTATGCTCCAATTGGGTAGTTGCACGATGCGTTTAACTGCCTAACAAAGGCTCTCTCTGCGTCGATACACACCCTTGTCTTTCTATCCTCAAGTCTCTTAAGCTCTTTTCCAAGCTCGCTTCCCTTCAAAAACTCAACCGCAATAACACCCTGTCCAGCGGCGGGAATCATAAACTTTAAATCAAACATATAAGACCCATCATACAGACTAAGCCTCACAAGGCCACTTTTGGAAACCACTATACCATCAACAACACCCTCTTTCAGCTTTCTTAACCTCGTATCCAAATTTCCCCTTAGATCTGTAAACTCTACATCGGGCTTCACCCTTAAAATCTCAGCCCTTCTTCTTAAAGATGTAGTTCCAATCTTAGCTCCCGCTCCTAAATCCAAAAGATTACTCTTCAAACTAACAAATGTATCTTCATAGTAGTCACGCTCAAAAACAACAAAATCAAACTCATCACCCTCATAC